>JAFIED010000129.1 GCA_020832805.1 Pararhodobacter sp. | reverse complement strand
GTCGGGGATGAATTCGAACAGGGTAGGGGGCGGTTCGCCCGGGGCGCGGCCGGTCAGATAGCGCGAGTAGTTTTCGATCCCGTTGCACACCCCGGTGGCTTCCAGCATCTCCAGGTCGAATTGGGTGCGCTGTTCCAGCCGCTGCGCCTCCAGCAACTTGCCTTCGTCGATCATCTGTTTCAGCCGCGTGTGCAACTCGGCCTTGATGCCCTTGATCGCTTGCTGCATCGTCGGGCGCGGGGTCACATAGTGACTGTTTGCATAGATGCGGATCTTGTCAAAACTGTCAGTTTTCTGACCTGTCAAAGGGTCAAATTCGGTAATCGCCTCCAGTTCCTCGCCAAAAAACGACATACGCCAGGCGCGGTCGTCCAGATGGGCTGGCCAGAGCTCGATCACGTCACCGCGGACGCGAAAGGCGCCCCGCTGAAAGGCCGCGTCGTTGCGCCGGTATTGCTGCGCGACCAGTTCGGCAATTACCTTTCGAGTGTCATACAGACCGCCGACTGCCAGATCCTGGGTCATCGCCGAATAGGTTTCGACCGAGCCGATGCCATAGATGCACGACACCGACGCCACGATGATCACGTCATCACGTTCCAGCAGCGCGCGAGTGGCCGAATGGCGCATCCGGTCGAGCGGTACGTTGATCTGGCTGTCCTTTTCTATGTACGTGTCGGTGCGCGGTACATAGGCTTCGGGTTGGTAATAGTCGTAATAGCTGACAAAGTACTCCACCGCGTTGTCTGGAAAGAACCCCTTGAATTCGCCGTATAACTGGGCGGCCAATGTCTTGTTTGGCGCCAGGATGATCGCCGGGCGCTGGGTTTCCTCGATGATCTTGGCCATGGTAAAGGTCTTGCCGGTGCCGGTGGCGCCCAGCAGGACCTGGTTGCGCTCGCCCGATTGCACACCGCCGACCAGTTCGGCAATCGCGGTTGGCTGGTCGCCCGCGGGCTGGAAGGGGCTGTGCATGACAAAACGGTGCCCGCCTTCGAGCTTTTGAAAGCTGGCGGCAGTGCGGCTGTTCTTGCCGTTATCGGTCTGCGCGGCGCGGTCGGCGGGCAGGGCGGGGGTCTGCGTGTCGCTGGGCATGAGGCGCTCCGTTCTCTGCCCCAAGGATGGGGTTTGCGGGCGCCAATGCAAGCCCCCCGTGACGCCCGGCCGCCGGCGTCTGGTTTGCCCCCGTGCGCCAGCCCAGTTCGGGATCGGCTGCCTCAGGGATGGCCGGGGTATGAAATCGACATGCCGGATACGGCTTTTCTTGCCCGATCCTGTTCATTGGCCTAGCCTTGGTGGTGCAGGCGGGGCGCTGGTGCCCGTATCGCTTCTCCTCGCTCCCTGTGGTTCGGGTTGCTGCTGCCGCGCCTGCACTGCGCCGACGCTTTCGCTTGCCTGATGCGCCGCTATGTCGGATAAGGCAGCGGGTGCTGCAGGGTGTGGTGAAGCCTGCCCGCTGGCGCCCGTTCCTTGTCAGACCGTTTGGCCGGAGAGATCATCATGCGCGCCCGCATCTACCGCCCCGCCCGCAACGCCATGCAGTCCGGCACGGCCAAGACCCGCAACTGGGTGCTGGAATTCGCACCAAGCGAGGCCCGCGAGACCGACCCCCTGATGGGCTGGACAAGTTCGGGCGACACCCAGTCACAGGTGCGGCTGCGCTTTGATTCCCAGGCCGAGGCCGAGGCGTATGCCAAGGCGCATGGCATCGCCTATCTGGTGTTGCAGCCAAAGACGCGCCGGCCAAACCTGCGCCCGCAGGGCTATGCTGAAAACTTTGCAACCAACCGCCGCCAGGTCTGGACGCACTGACCCTTTCAGCCAGGCTGACACCCTGACAACCACCCCCAGCCTGGTGCCATGTGTGGGGCCTGGGTGCCCCGCACTGGATACTGCCCGCCACGCGCGATACGGTGGGCCATTCCACAACGGGGGGCCGATGGCATGATTTCCGAAAAACTGGGCCAATTCCTGATCGGCGGCGCCTGGGTGGCGCCGGGGGCGGGGGCAGGCCGGATGGCGGTTGAAAACCCCGCGACCGAAGAGACACTGGCAGACCTGCCGCTGGGAACGGCCGATGACGCGGCGCGCGCCATTGCCGCGGCGCGCGCGGCATTCGATGGCTGGGCGCAAACCTCGCTGGAGAATCGGCTGGCATTGCTGGAACGTCTGTTGGCGCTGTACCGCGCGCAGATCCAGGATATCGCCGACGCCATGCGCCTGGAGATGGGCGCGCCGGCCAACTGGGCGATGGACGCACAGGCCGCTGCCGGCGAGGCACATCTGGAGGCCACCATAGAGGCCGCGCGCCGTATGGCCTGGCAAGAGCGGCGCGGCAGCACGCTGATCCAGCGCGAGGGCATCGGCGTCTGCGGCCTGATCACGCCCTGGAACTGGCCGATGAACCAGATCGTCTGCAAGGTCGCCCCGGCGCTGGCGGCCGGCTGCACGATGGTGCTGAAACCATCGGAACTGGCGCCGCTGTCGGCCGTCCTGTTTGCCGAGTTGCTGCAACAGGCCGATTACCCGGCAGGTGTATTCAATCTGGTGCAGGGCACCGGGCCAGAGGTGGGTACGGTGCTGGCCAGCCACCCCGACGTCGATATGATCAGCTTTACCGGCTCGACCCGCGCAGGGGTGGCCGTGGCACAGGCCGCCGCCCCCACGGTAAAGCGTGTGGCACAGGAACTGGGCGGGAAATCGCCCAACATCCTGCTGCCTGGCTGCGATCTGGCAGCCAGTGTGACCGAGGGGGTAGAGGCCTGCATGGCCAATGCCGGCCAGTCCTGCGATGCGCCGACGCGCATGCTGGTGCCCCGTGCCCGGATGGACGAGGCCGCCGAAATCGCGCGGGCCGCCGCCGAGGCGCAGCGGCCGGGCGACCCGCTGGACCCCGCCACCACGATGGGCCCGGTGATCAGCCGCGCGCATTGGGCGCGTGTGCAGGGTCTGATCAAGACCGGCCAGTCAGAGGGCGCGCGGCTGGTAACCGGCGGCCCCGGACGGCCCGAGGGCACGAATCGCGGCCATTTCGTGCGTCCTACGGTCTTTGCCGATGTAACCCATGACATGACCATCGCCCGCGAGGAAATCCTTGGGCCCGTACTGTCGATCCTGGCGTATGACAGCGTCGATCAGGCGGTAACGATGGCCAATGACAGCATCTATGGGCTGGCTGCCTATGTGCAGGGCCCGCCCGAGGCCGCGCGCGCCGTGGCACGGCGGTTGCGGGCGGGGCAGGTGCAGATCAACGCGCCGGAATGGGACCTGTTCGCCCCCTTTGGCGGCTATCGTCAGTCCGGAAACGGGCGCGAATATGCCGACTGGGCCATTCATGATTTCTGCGAGGTCAAGGCGCTGGTCGGCTACGGCAGCGAAGGGGCATGAGCGCGGCGCGCCGTCCCGCCTTGCAGGCCGGGTGCCTGGCCCGCATCCGGCCGGATGATCCCGGCCGGGGCGCCGCTGGAACAGGCCCGCAGCAATTCAGCTTTGGCGGCCCATCAGCGCCCGCCAAAACAAAACCGCCGGCATTTCTGCCGGCGGGTTTGTTTTCTGGAGCGGGCGATGAGATTCGAACTCACGACCCTTACCTTGGCAAGGTAATGCTCTACCCCTGAGCTACGCCCGCCCCCTTGGTGAGGCGTGATTTAGGCAATGGCGTCGCGGGCTGCAAGCGGAAAATGACGCGGTCGGCGCGAAAACTTTTGTGCCACGATACAGCGCGCATGTATCAGGGTGCTGACCGGCAGGATCGACCGCGGGCGCGGGCCTGTGATGTCGCCGGTTCCGGTGCCCGTCTTTCAAGCCCCTGTAATCACGCGTTGAAAAAACCGTGAGTGCACACGCCGGTCCCTTCTGCGGCCCTTGATTGCGGGGCTTTGCCTGCACAGATCGGCGCCGGCAGATCGGGGTGCCCAGATCGATGACGGCCACCAGCGGGCCGCCACCTGATAGGGCAGGTCCCGTGCCATGATATCGCCCGGCTGGCCGCGCATGGCCATCCGGGCACGGACAACAGGAGACCTCGGGGATGACCAGACCATTTTCCGCTCTCATCACGATTGCCCTGCTGGCTGCCGGCCCCGCGCTGGCTCATGTTCCGGCAAAGGGCGAACGCGCTGATGACCTGGCCGTCGATCTGATGAAAGAGCCGGCGGCGGCCAGCGAAAGCTTGCCCGCGGGCAGCTGGCAGACAGAGGTGACATCTGCACCGGTGTTCGAGGGCGATGACACGGCGGGCAAGACCCCGGATGCCACGCTGCCCGCCCATGGCGCAGACGGGTCTGCCACGCTTGCCCCCGACGCGAACGAGGTGACCGACCGTGTGCAGGGTCAGCCTGTCACGCCCGCGCAGCAAGCGGTGCAGGGGGGCAATGCCACCCCCGAAGGCCGTGGCGGCGCGAACACCAATCCGCGTTCGTGAACCGGCGCAAGGCCACACACTGACCGATCGCCCTGTCGGCGCGATGCGGGCGGGCTCTATGCGATTCGCGCCTCGGACAGGGCGAATTTGCTTGCCGGGGGCTGGCCCGGTCGCGTTTATTCCAGTTCGATCAGCAGGTCCTTGGCCTCGATCTGGGAACCGGGCTGCACATGCACCGCCTTGACCGTGGCGCTGCGGTCGGCGTGCAGGCCGGTTTCCATCTTCATCGCCTCGATGGTCAGCAGCAGATCGCCTGCCTTGACCGTCTGCCCCACGGCGACCGACACACCGGCCACCGCACCCGGCATCGGTGCGCCTATATGGGCCGGGTTGCCCTCTTCGGCCTTGGGCCGGGCCGCCACGCTGGCCTTGGCCGCACGGTCCGGCACGCGAATGGTGCGCGGCTGCCCGTTCAGTTCGAAGAACACGCGCGCCTCGCCGTCGTCCTGCGTCTCGCCCAGGGCGATCAGGCGTATCTCCAGCGTCTTGCCCGGGTCGATCTCGGCTGAAATCTCGTCGCCCGGCTCCATGCCGTAAAAGTAGTTCCAGGTGGGCAGCGTGCGTACCGGCCCGTACATCCGGTGCCGGCCCATGTAATCCAGAAACACCTTTGGATACATCAGATAGCCGTTCAGGTCCTCGTCATCGACGCGAAAGCCCTCCAACTCGTCGATCAGTTTTGCGCGTACAGCCTCCAGGTCTACGGGGGGCAGATGTTGGCCCGGGCGGGCGTTGACCGCCGCCTCGCCCTTGAGCGCCTTTTTCACGATGCCGGCCGGAAAGCCGCCCGGCGGCTGGCCCAGATTGCCCTTCAGCATGTCGATTACCGAATCGGGGAAGGCGATGTCGCGGTCGGGGTTTTCGACATCGGCGCGGCTCAGTCCCTGAGACACCATCATCAGCGCCATGTCACCCACCACCTTGGACGAGGGGGTGACCTTGACGATATCGCCGAAAATCCGGTTGGCCTCGGCATAGGCCTGCGCCACCTCGGGCCAGCGTTCCTCCAGTCCCAGGGACCGCGCCTGGGCCTTCAGGTTGGTAAATTGCCCGCCCGGCATTTCATGTAGATAAACCTCTGAACTGGGGGCCTGCTGGCCGGT
>JAFIED010000054.1 GCA_020832805.1 Pararhodobacter sp. | reverse complement strand
CTGGAAAAATACCCCGGCAGCCCGCCCTGCAGGCCCGGGGCAGTATCGCGCACCATGCGGGTGCCGACCGGCGTGCCGTCAGTGACCCACAATTCGCGGCCATAAACCCCATCGTCGGCGCTGAAATACACCAGTCTGGTCATTGATCGGCCCTCTGTGCGACAAGCCCCATCTGCCATACCTGCGCCGATACCCGTGGCATCGCACCGGTCCTCGGGCCGATCATCTTGCCCGGCGGGAACCGTCCTTGTCGCGTGTCCGAGGGGAAGCGGTGCATCGCTTGCTGCGCGATTGCGGTGAGACCTGCCATCTGGCTGAGGCGCACCGGCGCGCCCCCATCGTCAGTAGACAGACGGCGCTGAAAGCTGCCTTGATCCAGATCAAACGCAAAGAAATGCTGACTGACACGGCGCTGTGTCAGGCACGCTGCCGCAGGACGAGAACACGCGAGTGACGATCCGGCACCTTGAGAGTGTCAAGGTGATCCGGTCATGGCAAGATCCCCGGCAATTTCGCCGAAACCGGCGTGAATGCCGACCATGGCGTCACCCAACCCGGTTTCGGTACAGCCCGGCCATGGCTGTCGCATGCTGCATGCGAAACCGGATCATGACAATTCCAGCGTGATTGCGACGGGTGTTTGGCGCATCTGACGGCAGATGCGCCAGTGGCCGCGCCGCGCCGCGACGCAGGCGCAAGGCGAATCCGGGGCGGTATCCGGCCGCTTGCCAGGGCGGGGTTGACGACGCAGGGAATCGGTCGGGTCGGCTGCCGCAGATCAAGGCCGCGCTGCCTGGCATGCACGCACTGCTTTATGCGTCAAGATCACCGTGACGCGCGCCGGACAGGATTCAGGCAAAGCGCAACGATCATGCAGCCAGGGGGATTGGGGTAACGGCCCATTCAATGACCCACTTTTCAAAACAGGCAATTGCCTGGTCTTGATGGTGCCGGTGGAGGGATTCGAACCCCCGACCTTCGCTTTACAAGAGCGCTGCTCTACCAACTGAGCTACACCGGCATGGCGTGGACCGTGAACGCAGGCGTGTGATAGCGGCTTTGCCGGTCCTGCTCAAGCACCAGAAACGCGGCAAACGAAACAACAGCGTCAACGGCAGCGCGTGCCGTGACCGCCCGCGGCGTCATTCCATGCCAAGCGCGGCCTTGTAGACCTCCAGCACGGCTTCTTCCTCGGCGATGTCATCGGGCTTGCGCTTGCGCAGGGCGACGATCTTGCGCAGGGCGCGGGTGTCATAGCCGCGGCCCTTTGCCTCGGCCATCACCTCTTTCTGCTGCTCGGTGATGTCCTTCTTTTCGGCTTCCAACTGTTCATAGCGTTCCACGAACTGGCGCAGTTCGTCGGCGGTGACGGCATAGGTGGCGTCGCTGCTCATCGGGGCCTCTTGTGTATGGGCCGGCGGGCTGCCAGCTGTTTGCGATGCCGCCTGTCGATAGCCGCTTGCCCGCGGCCGGGCAAGGCCCGCCGGCGGGGCATGGGCACTGAAGCGGCCGGAGCAGGGATTGCGGGTCCGTGCCGGGCTGCGCTATGCAAGGGGCGGTGACGGCATCACGGCAGGGGACAGGCGGTATGGATACAGCAGGCATGATGGTCTGGGCAGGCGCTGCGCTGACGCTGGTCGGTGTGGCCGGACTGATTGCCTGTGTGGTCTATGCGCTGCGGCTGCGCCGGGCCGGGCTGGATGACGCGGCCATGCGCGCTGGTCTGCGCAAGGGCGTGATCGCCAACATGGCTGCGCTGTTCGTGTCGGTCATCGGGCTGATGCTGGTTATCCTGGGCATCGCGCTGGCCTGAACGCGCGCAGGCTGCTGCCCCGGCCGCAGGCGCCGGGGCAGGGGGGCGGATTGCCAGCGCGGCGATCAGGGTGTCGAGAAACTGCTGGAACGCTGCAGCACATGCTGGGCATGACCCACGATCAGCGGATCGGGCGACTGGGCGACCTCGGGGTCCTTGTCGGGGTAATCGAGCGTGGACAGGAAGTATTTCATGCAGTTCAGCCGCGCGCGCTTCTTGTCTTTCGACTTGATGATCGTCCAGGGCGCATCGGCGGTGTCGGTATAAAAGAACATCGCCTCCTTGGCTTCGGTATAGGCATCCCACAACCCCAGGCTGGCGCGGTCGATGGGCGACAGTTTCCAGCGTTTCAGCGGGTCGGTCTCGCGTGCGGCAAAACGGCGGCGCTGTTCTTCGGGCGTGACCGAGAACCAGAACTTGAACAGCCGGATACCCGAACGCACCAGCATACGCTCGAACTCGGGCGCCTGCCGCATGAATTCCAGATATTCGGCGGGCGAGCAGAAGCCCATCACCTTTTCCACACCGGCCCGGTTGTACCAGGAGCGGTCGTAGAACACCATTTCGCCCGAGGTGGGCAGATGTTCGACATAGCGCTGGAAATACCATTGCCCGCGTTCGGCCTCTGACGGTTTGTTCAGCGCCACCACCCGGGCAAAGCGCGGGTTCAGGTGTTCGGTAAAGCGCTTGATGGTGCCGCCCTTGCCTGCCGCGTCACGCCCTTCGAACAGCATGACGAAACGCTGGCCGGTATCCTGGGCCCAAAGCTGCACCTTCAGCAACTCGGCCTGCAGGCGCGCCTTTTCCTGCTCATAGGGTTTGCGCGCCATCTTGTAGCGATAGGGGTAGGGTTCGGCCTTTGGCTTTTCGGCCTCTGCCCTGGCCGGATCTTGCGCCGCAACGATCTCTGCCGGGGGGGGGGCGCTTTCGGCTTCGATGGGGGCGGCGGTGTTCGCGGCACTCTCTCCGGGCATGCTATCGGCCACCGGGGGGGCGATCTCCGGGTTCACGGCGGCGGATTGCAGTTCGGTCATGCCTGTCTCCTGGTTGGTTGTCCTGTTCGGCCGGGCAAGGCGATTCGAATCGCCCGGCCGCGCTTTCACGAATCTGTTACGCGGCTGGTGCTGACAGTGCCTTGATCTGTATCAACGCTGCACTGCGGCAGCGCATGTGGCCATCTGCGCCGTCTGCGGGCGTTGCGCGCGCTTGTGAAATAATCTTTCGCGCGCTATGGACGGTCGGCACGAATATTCACATCCGGGTCTGCGGCGATGCTGTGGCGCCCGGGTTTCGCACAGGGGTAACTGGCATGGGGGACAGGGCGTGAAGATCGGCGCTGTGAAAGAGATCATTCCCGGCGAAAACCGGGTGGCAATGACGCCGGAATCGGCGGCGCAACTGCAAAAGCTGGGTCACGACTGCCTGATCGAGGCTGGCGCGGGCGGTGCAGCCGGGTTTGACGATGCGGCTTATGCCGCAGCGGGCGTGAGCGTGGTGCCCGATGCGGCGGCGCTGTGCGCGCAGGCCGACATCATCGTCAAGGTGCGCGAGCCGCAGGCAGAGGAACTGGCGCGCCTGACGCAGGGCAAGACGCTGATCTCGTTCTTCTGGCCCGCCCAGAACGAGGCCTTGCTGGCGCAGGCCCGGGACACCGGCGCCAGCGTCATCGCCATGGATATGGTGCCGCGTATCTCGCGCGCGCAAAAGATGGATGCGCTGTCGTCGATGGCCAATATCGCGGGTTACCGCGCGGTGATCGAGGCGGGCAACAATTTCGGCCGGTTCTTTACCGGTCAGGTGACGGCCGCGGGCAAGGTGCCGCCGGCGCGCGTGCTGGTCGTCGGCGCCGGTGTGGCCGGTCTGGCCGCCATCGGCACCGCAACCAGCCTGGGTGCGATCACCATGGCCTTTGACGTGCGCCCCGAGGTGGCCGAACAGATCGAATCCATGGGCGCCGAATTCGTCTTTCTGGAATTCGAAGAGGCCCAGGACGGCGCCGCCACCGGCGGCTATGCCGCGCCCTCCAGCCCGGAATTCCGCGAAAAGCAGTTGGCCAAGTTCCGCGAGCTGGCCCCAGAGGTGGACATCGTCATCACCACCGCCCTGATCCCCGGCCGGCCCGCGCCGAAATTGTGGACCGAGGATATGGTCGCCATGATGAAGCGCGGCTCGGTCATCGTCGATCTGGCGGCCGAGCGCGGCGGCAACTGCGACCTGACCGTGCCGAACGAGAAGATCGTGACCGAAAACGGCGTGACCATCGTGGGCTACACCGATTTCCCCTCGCGCATGGCTACGCAATCCTCGACACTGTATTCCAACAACATCCGTCACATGGTCCATGACCTGACGCCGGGCAAGGATGGCGTGATCCACCACAACATGGAGGATGACGTGATCCGCGGCGCGACGGTCGCGCATGAGGGTGCGATCACCTTCCCGCCGCCGCCGCCAAAGGTGCAGGCGATTGCTGCCGCCAAGCCGAAGGAAAAACCGAAGGAACTGACGGCTGTCGAAAAGCGCGCGCAGGAAGTTGCCGCCTTCCGTTCGGAAACCCAGCGGCAGGTCATCCTGCTGGCTGCCGCCGGTGCGGCGGTCATGGCGGTGGGGCTGGTTGCGCCCGAAAGCTTCATGCGCAACTTCATCATCTTCGTGCTGTCGGTCTTTGTGGGCTTCCAGGTGATCTGGAATGTCAGCCATTCGCTGCATACGCCGCTGATGGCCGTGACCAACGCCATTTCCTCGATCATCATCCTGGGCGCGCTGATGCAGATCGGCTCGACCTCGGTCATCATCACCATCCTGGCGGCGCTGGGCATCCTGATGGCGGCGATCAACATCTTCGGCGGTTTCATGGTGACGCGGCGCATGCTCGCCATGTTCCAGAAGTCCTGAGCAGGCAGGAGACAGGGAAATGGATTTCGGTTTCACAATGGCGGCCTATGCCGTCGCAACGGTCCTGTTCGTGCTGTCGCTGGGCGGGCTGTCGAACCAGGAAAAGGCCAAGCGCGCGGTCTGGTACGGCATTGCCGGCATGACGCTGGCGGTGCTGGCCACGATGGTCGGCCCGGGCAGCGGGCTTTGGCTGCTGTCTCTGGTGCTGATCGGCATTGGTGCGCTGGTCGGCTGGCAGCTGGCCACCAAGGTCCAGATGACGCAGATGCCCGAACTGGTGGCGATCATGCATTCGCTGGTTGGCCTGGCCGCTGTCTTCGTGGGTCTGAACGCCCATATCGAGATTGGCCGTGTGGCCGCAGCCTTTGCCGAGGGCGGTCTGCCTTTCCCGCAGCCCGAGGGCCCGATGGCGACGCAGGCCTATCAACTGTGGCTGGGCATGACCGATTTTGCCATGATCATCGGCAAGAAGACCGCGGTGGAAGTCACCATCCTGCGCATCGAGTTGATGCTGGGCATCTGGATCGGCGCCGTGACCTTTACCGGTTCGGTCGTGGCCTATGGCAAGCTGGCGGGCCGGATCGACAGCGCGCCCAAGCAACTGACCGGCGGGCATATGCTGAACGCGGGCGCGGCCGGCCTGTCGCTCTTGCTGGCGATTCTCTACATCGTCTATGCCGACAGCGCGGCGGGTTCGCTGCTGATCCTGCTGGCGCTGACGGCGCTGGCGCTGTTCATCGGCTATCACCTGATCATGGGCATCGGCGGTGCCGACATGCCGGTGGTGGTGTCGATGCTCAACAGTTATTCGGGCTGGGCGGCGGCGGCCATCGGCTTCAGCCTGGGCAACGAACTGCTGAGCGTGGTGGGGGCGCTGGTCGGCTCTTCGGGGGCGATCCTGTCGTATATCATGTGCAAGGCGATGAACCGGTCGTTCATTTCGGTCATCCTGGGCGGTTTCGGCGGTGCCTCGGGCCCGGCCATGGCGATCGAGGGCGAGCAGGTCGCCATCGATGCCGACGGCGTGGCCACCGCGCTGAACGAGGCAGACTCGGTGATCATCGTGCCCGGCTACGGCATGGCGGTGGCGCAGGCGCAGCAATCGGTCAGCGAACTGACCCGCAAGCTGCGCGCCAAGGGCAAGAATGTCCGCTTCGCCATCCACCCGGTGGCGGGGCGTCTGCCGGGGCACATGAACGTGCTGCTGGCCGAGGCAAAGGTGCCCTATGACATCGTGCTGGAGATGGACGAGATCAACGAGGACTTCCCGTCCACGGATGTGGTGATCGTCATCGGCTCGAACGACATCGTCAACCCGGCCGCGCAGGACGACCCCAATTCGCCCATCGCCGGCATGCCGGTGCTGGAGGTCTGGAAGGCCAAGAATGTCTTTGTCAGCAAGCGCGGGCAGGGGACGGGCTATTCCGGCATCGAGAACCCCCTGTTCTACAAGGAGAACACGCGGATGTTCTATGGGGATGCGAAGGCGTCGGTGGACAGCCTGCTGCCGATGATCGAGTAACGGCGCCGTCAGGCTGCCACCCCCGCGCAAAGCGACGTTGGAAAAGCCCCCCATGCGGGGGCTTTTTCTTGCGCCGAGTGTCAGTCATGGTTTACACTTGCCCGACTCGTTATTGTAAGGCACGATTGACAGCATGAGCGACAGCACCCTGCATCCCCCCGCCGCCGGTTCCTCGGCCCTGCCGCAGCCCCGCGCATTGCTGGAACTGATCAAGCCGATCACCTGGTTTCCGCCGATGTGGGCCTATCTGTGCGGCATCGTCGCCATCGGCGTTTCGCCGGAAAGCTGGTGGCTGGTGGTGCTGGGCGTGATCCTGGCCGGCCCCATCGTCTGCGGCATGAGCCAGGCCGCGAACGACTGGTGCGACCGACATGTGGACGCCATCAACGAACCGCACCGCCCCATCCCCTCGGGCCGCATACCGGGGCGCTGGGGGCTGTATGTCGCGCTGGCCATGTCGGTGCTGGCGCTGGCGGTGGGCTGGCAGCTGGGCCCCTGGGGCTTTGGCGCCACGGTGCTGGGCGTCATTGCCGCCTGGATCTATTCGGTCGAACCCATCCGCCTGAAACGGTCCGGCTGGTGGGGGCCGGGGCTGGTGGGGCTGTCTTATGAAACCCTGCCCTGGTTCACGGGCGCCGCTGTCATCGCCGCCGGCGCACCGCCCTTCGAGGTGGTGGTGATCGCCGTCCTCTACGGTCTCGGCGCCCATGGCATCATGACGATCAACGATTTCAAGGCGATCGAGGGCGACCGCCAGATGGGCCTGAAATCCCTGCCGGTGGTGCATGGGCCGGAAGTGGCCGCCACCATCGCCTGCACGGTGATGGTGCTGGCGCAACTGGTGGTCATCTGCCTGCTGCTTGTCTGGGGCCGCCCGGTGCATGCGGCGATCATCACCGCCGGTCTGGGCGTACAGCTTTGGGCGATGCGCCGCTGGATGCAGGACCCCGCGCGGCTGGCGCCCTGGTTCAACGGCACCGGCGTTGGCCCCTATGTGCTGGGCATGATGGTGGCAGCGCTCGCCCTGCGGGGCATGGAGTTCGCCGGATGATCCAGCAGGCCAGCCTTTCCTGGGTCCAGATCTTCCGCCTCGGCACCGTGCAGATGTGCCTTGGTGCCATCGTGGTGCTGATGACATCGACGCTGAACCGGCTGATGGTGGTGGAACTGGCGCTGCCGGTCATTCTGCCGGGCTTTCTGGTGGCGCTGCATTACGGCGTGCAGATCACCCGGCCCAACTGGGGCTTCCTGTCCGATCAGGGCGGCAGCCGCACGCGCTGGATCATCGCTGGCATGGCCATGCTGGGGGCAGGGGGGCTGGGCGCGGCACTGGCCATACCGGTGCTGGAAACGGCCTTCTGGGCCGGGCTGGTGCTGTCGGTCCTGTCCTATGCGCTGATCGGTCTGGGGGTGGGGGCGTCTGGCACCTCGCTGCTGGCGCTGCTGGCCACGGCCACGGCGCCGCACCGCCGTCCGGCGGCGGCGACGATCACCTGGCTGATGATGATCGCCGGCATCGCCCTGACCGCCATCACGGCGGGGCAATTCCTGGACCCCTACAGCCATGCGCGGCTTCTGGTCATCGTTGCGGTGGTGGTGGCGGGCGCCTTCACCCTGACCGTGCTGGCGGTCTGGGGGATCGAGCGTTCTGTCATCGCCCGCCCGGCGCCGCCGCCCATGCGCTTCCGCGATGGTATCGCCGAAATCTGGGCCGAACGCCGCGCGCGCCATTTCACGCTTTTCGTGTTCCTGTCGATGACCGCGTATTTCATGCAGGAACTGATCATGGAGCCCTATGCGGGCCTTGTGTTCGGCTACACGCCCGGCCAGTCAACGGCCATGTCAGGCGCGCAGAACGGCGGCGTGTTCCTGGGCATGCTGACCGTTGGGCTGGCCGCGACCGGGCTGCGCATCGGCAGCCTGCGGACCTGGGTTGTCGCCGGCTGCCTGGGCTCGGCCGCGGCGCTGGCGGCCATCGCGCTGGCGGCGACCATGGCGCTGCCCCTGGTGCCGCTGGTGGTGGCGCTGGGCTTTTTCAACGGCATGTTCGCCGTCGCGGCCATCGGCTCGATGATGAAACTGGCCGGCGAGGGGCGGCAGGCGCGCGAGGGCACGCGCATGGGCCTCTGGGGCGCCAGTCAGGCCATCGCGGCGGGCTTTGGCGGCCTGGCCGGCGCGGCGCTGGTCGATATCTTCCGCGCGGCCCTGCCCACCGCGCAGGCCTTCGGCGTGACCTTTCTGGTTGAGGCCACGCTGTTCATCGCTGCTGCGCTGGTGGCGATCCGTATCATGGCACCCGCCGCACCGGTCCGGGCGCAGCTTGTTGCAGGAGAATAGGCATGAGCTACGATGTTTTCGTTGTGGGCGGCGGCCCTTCGGGTGCCACGGCGGCCGACGATCTGGCCCGCGCCGGGCACCGCGTGGCCCTGCTGGACAGGGCAGGGCGCATCAAGCCCTGCGGCGGCGCCATCCCGCCCCGGCTGATCGCCGATTTCGAAATCCCCGATGACCAGCTCGTCGCCCATATCACCACCGCGCGCATGATCTCGCCCACCGGGCGGGCGGTGGATATTCCCATCGAGAACGGCTTTGTCGGCATGGTCGACCGCGAGGATTTCGATGAATACCTGCGCGCCCGCGCTGCCAGCCACGGCGCCGAGCGGCTGACTGGCACCTATGTCCGCATCGAACGCGACCGTGACGGCACCCATGTCATCTGGCGCGACAAGGCCAGCGGCGAAGAGCGGCGCAGCCTGACGAAACTGGTCATCGGCGCCGATGGTGCCCGCTCCCGCGTCGCCAAGGCCGAGGTGCCGGGCGGCGACAAGATCCCTTATGTCATCGCCTATCACGAGATCATCAAGGCGCCCCCGGCGAATGATACCTATGACCCCGACCGCTGCGAGGTCATCTATGACGGCCGCATCAGCCCCGATTTCTACGGCTGGGTCTTTCCGCATGGCAAGCATGCCAGTGTCGGCATGGGTACCGAAAAGCCCGAGGCCGACCTGAAACAGGCGACCGCCGCCTTGCGCGAGATGTCCGGCCTGACCGGCTGCGAGACGATCCGCCGCGAAGGCGCGCCGATCCCGCTGCACCCGATGGACCGCTGGGACAACGGCCGCGACGTGGTGCTGGCGGGCGATGCGGCGGGCGTGGTGGCACCCAGTTCCGGCGAGGGCATCTATTACGCCATGGTCGGCGGGCGCGTC
This sequence comes from Pararhodobacter sp., assembly GCA_020832805.1. GTDB lineage: Bacteria > Pseudomonadota > Alphaproteobacteria > Rhodobacterales > Rhodobacteraceae > Pararhodobacter. The sequence continues at coordinate 1,067 of JAFIED010000054.1, read as the reverse complement.
GCGGCAACCGCGGCCCGGGCGGTGCTGAAATCCGGCCGCGCGAAAGACCTCGCACTGGCGCGCAAGCTGTTCATGCGCGAGCACAAGACGGTGTTCCGGGTGTTGCGTTCGATGCAGGACGCTTACTATAGATCAGACGAGCGGCGCGAGCGTTTCGTGTCGCTTTGCCATGATATCGATGTCCAGCGCCTGACCTTCGAGGCCTACATGAACAAGAAACTGGTCCGTGCCCGCCCGCTGGCGCATCTCAAGATCGGCATCAAGAACATGCTGCATCTTACCCGTCTCGTATCGCCGGTGCATGTATGAGTGCCGCATCGACCGCACAGCGCCAGATCGGCGACGGGGCGCAGCTGATTCCGGCCTGGGCCAACGGCCGGCTTCAGCCGGTCGAAAAACTGGCCGTTCATCAGCGCGGCCTGCGGCATCAGGCGATTTCGGTCTTTGTCATGCGCGGTCGGCAGGTGCTGATCCAGCGCCGGGCTCTGGGAAAGTACCATACGCCGGGGCTATGGGCGAATACGGTGTGCACCCATCCGCATTGGGGCGAAAGCCACGCCGCCTGCGCCAGCCGCCGGCTGGGCGAGGAGCTGGGCATCACCGGTCTGCCGCTGCATCATGCAGGCGTGGTGGAATACCGCGCCGATGTGGGTGACGGGCTGATCGAGCATGAGGTCGTGCAGATCTACATCGCCGAAGCACCGCCCGGGATGCGGCTTGATCCGGACCCTGCCGAGGTCATGGACACCGCCTGGCGCGACCTTGACGATCTCGCCCGGGAAACCCGCACCACCCCGCAGCATTTCACACCCTGGCTGCGTCTGTATCTGGCCGAACACGCCGAAACCATCTTTGGCGCCGCCGCCCCGGCTGCCTGAACGCACCACCAAACCGGTCGTTCCCTGGAAACAGGCCATCCCTGACCGGCCGTTCGGCGCTGTTGTGCCCCCTGACGGCGCCCCCTCGCCCCCTCGCCCCCGCGGCCGCGCCTGTGCCGGGGTTTCTGCCGCGTTCGTCTTTCATCTTGCCCCCAGTACTCTGGGGGGTGAATTTGCGGAACGCAAAGA
>JAFIED010000117.1 GCA_020832805.1 Pararhodobacter sp. | reverse complement strand
GCGGCGGCCGTGGGCGGGCGCCGGGCCCCGCCACCACGGGGGTGTGCGCGCGGGCCGTGTTCTGCATGCCGGAAGGAGCTGTCACGAACCCGTGACTTGTCGGCGGCGTTTCCTGGCCGATCTGTTGTTCCGTGCCAACAGGGAGAATGCGATCATGATATCGTTCCGCGCCACCGCCCTTGCCTCTGCCTTGACGCTTTTGTGCGCGGCCCCCGCGCTGGCCGTCGGCGGCGGGTCCAGCAGCCCGCCCACGCCGACACCGACCAGCGACTGCCCTGCCGGCCAGGTCTGGGACCAGACCCGCGATGCTTGTGTGCCCATTCAGCAGGGTGCCCTTGACGATGACACGCTGTACGAAGCGGTCCGCGAGTTGGCCTATGCAGGCCGGCTGGACGATGCGCTCATGGCGCTGGCTGCCATGTCGGATCAGGGCGATGACCGGGTGTTGAACTATCGCGGCTTCATCGCCCGCCAGCAGGGCGATTTCGGCCGTGCGCGCAGTTACTATGACGCGGCCATCGCGGCCAACCCCGACAATCTGCTGGCGCGGGCCTATCTGGGCATGGGTCTGGTCGAGCGCCGCTATACCGCCGGCGCCCGGCAGCAGCTGGACGAGATACTGGCGCGGGGCGGCGAAGGCACCTGGGCCCATATTGCCCTGGCCGAGGCCATCGACAGCGGTCGCACGACGCGCTACTGACAACAGCCTGTCATCGGTGCAGGCATGGCGGCGTTTTCCACAGCGGAACGCCGCCTGTTTTTCTTTTGTTCACATTTTCCGATTGGAGAACCGGCCGCGCACCGCTATCTGTGGGCGGGCAGCCTTGGGGGCATCGACATGGCCGAACTGAAACATATCGGGATACGCGGCGCACGCGAACACAATCTGAAGGGCGTCGATGTCGATATTCCGCGCGATCAGCTGGTAGTGATCACCGGCCTGTCAGGATCGGGCAAGTCCAGCCTGGCATTTGACACGATCTATGCCGAAGGCCAGCGGCGCTATGTCGAATCCCTGAGTGCCTATGCGCGCCAGTTTCTGGACATGATGCAGAAACCCGATGTCGATCAGATCACCGGGCTGTCGCCGGCCATTTCCATCGAACAGAAAACCACCAGCAAGAACCCCCGCTCGACCGTCGGCACGGTGACCGAGATACATGATTATCTGCGCCTGCTGTTCGCGCGTGCCGGCACGCCCTATTAGCCCGCCACCGGCCAGCCGATGGAGGCGCAGCAGGTGCTGGATATGGTGGACCGCGTATTGGCCCTGCCCGAGGGGACGCGCGCCTATCTGTTGGCACCCATCGTGCGCGACCGCAAGGGCGAGTACCGCAAGGAATTTCTGGAACTGCGCAAGCAGGGGTTCCAGCGGGTCAAGGTTGACGGGCAGTTTCATGAACTGGACAACCCGCCCGTGCTGGACAAGAAGTTTCGCCACGATATCGACGTGGTGGTTGACCGGATCGTGGTGCGCCCGGGGACAGAAACGCGGCTGGCCGACAGTTTTCGCACCGCGCTGGATCTGGCGCAGGGGATCGCGGTGCTGGAACTGGCCGACGCGGGCGAAGGAGAGGCGCCGGAGCGGATCACCTTCAGCGAGAATTTCGCCTGTCCGGTCAGCGGCTTCACGATCCCGGAGATCGAACCGCGGCTGTTTTCCTTCAACGCGCCCTTTGGTGCCTGCCCGGCCTGCGACGGGCTGGGGGTGGAACTGTTCTTTGACGAACGCCTGGTGGTGCCCGATGCCATGCTGCGGCTGGCCGATGGCGCCATCGCGCCCTGGCGCAAGGGCAAGTCGCCCTATTTCCTGCAAACCATCGAGGCGCTGGCAAAACATTACGAATTCGACGCCAAGGCCCCCTGGCGCGATCTGCCGGCGCATGTGAAGCAGGTACTGCTGCATGGGTCGAACGGCGAGGAAATCCCGTTTCGCTATGACGAGGGCGGGCGGGTCTATAACGTGACCCGTGCGTTCGAGGGGGTGATCCCCAATATGGTGCGGCGCTACAGGGAAACCGACAGCGCCTGGGTGCGCGAAGAATTCGAGCGCTATCAGAACAACCGGCCATGCAGCACATGCGGCGGGGCGCGGCTGAAGCCCGAGGCGCTGGCGGTGAAGATCGGCTCGACGCAGGACGGGCTGCTGCACATCAGTCAGGTCAGCGAAATGTCGATCCGCGAGGCGCTGGCCTGGATCGAGGCGGTGCCGGGCTGGTTGAGCCAGCAGAAGGGCCAGATCGCCGCGGCGATCGTCAAGGAAATCCGTGAACGGCTGGGGTTTCTGGTCAATGTCGGGCTGGATTATCTGACTCTGTCGCGCGCCGCCGGCACGCTTTCGGGCGGCGAAAGCCAGCGCATCCGGCTGGCCAGCCAGATCGGCAGCGGGCTGACGGGGGTGCTGTACGTGCTGGACGAGCCCAGCATCGGCCTGCATCAGCGCGACAACGACCGGCTGCTGACCACGCTGCGCAATCTGCGCGACCAGGGCAACACGGTGATCGTGGTCGAACATGACGAAGATGCCATCCGCACCGCCGACTGGGTGCTGGATATCGGCCCCGGCGCCGGCGTGCATGGCGGGCGGATCGTGGCGCAGGGCACGCCGCAGGCGATTGCCGCCGATCCGGCCAGCCTGACCGGGCAATACCTCTCTGGCGCGCGCAGCATTCCGGTGTCGCGGACGCGGCGGGCCGGCAACGGCAAGGCGCTGACGGTGGTCAGGGCGACGGGCAACAACCTGAAGGACGTGACGGTCGATTTCCCGCTGGGCAAATTTGTCTGCGTGACCGGGGTTTCGGGGGGCGGCAAGTCGACGCTGACCATCGAGACCCTGTTCAAGACGGCCTCAATGCGGCTGAACGGTGCCCGGCAGACGCCGGCGCCCTGTGAGACGATCAAGGGGCTGCAGCATCTGGACAAGGTGATCGATATCGACCAGCGCCCCATCGGCCGGACGCCACGGTCGAACCCGGCAACCTATACCGGCGCCTTTGGCCCGATCCGCGACTGGTTCGCGGGCCTGCCGGAATCAAAGGCGCGGGGTTACAAGCCCGGCCGCTTCAGCTTCAATGTCAAGGGGGGGCGCTGCGAGGCCTGTCAGGGCGACGGGGTGCTGAAGATCGAGATGAATTTCCTGCCCGATGTCTATGTCACCTGCGAGACCTGCAAGGGCAAGCGCTATAATCGCGAAACACTGGAAGTTCTGTTCAAGGGCAAGAGCATAGCAGACGTT
>JAFIED010000105.1 GCA_020832805.1 Pararhodobacter sp. | reverse complement strand
CCTGGCCCTGGTTGGCCGCGCCATCGCCGAAATAGGTGAAGGTGACGTTGTCACTGCCCTTGTACTTGTCGGCAAAGGCCAGCCCCGCGCCCAGTGGCACCTGCGCGCCTACGATGCCATGCCCGCCGTAGAAATGCTTTTCGCGGCTGAACATGTGCATCGAGCCGCCCTTGCCCCGGGAATAACCGCCCTCGCGCCCGGTCAGTTCGGCCATGACGCCCTTGGGGTCCATGCCCGCGACCAGCATATGCCCGTGATCGCGGTACGAGGTGATGTGCTTGTCGCCTTCCTTGGCTGCAGCCTCCATGCCGACGACCACGGCCTCTTGCCCGATATAGAGATGGCAGAAACCGCCGATCAGCCCCATGCCGTACAACTGGCCCGCCTTTTCCTCGAATCGGCGGATAAGCAGCATCTGGCGATACCAGGTCTTCAACTCCTCGGCCGAGACATTGGGGTTCTCTGCCGGCTTGCCTGCGGCCTTGCGCGTTGCCATGGCTGCCCTCCCTGCACATAAGACGAATAGTTTAGCGTTAAACAATTGCGTACAACAGGCGGCGGAAAAATGCGAGCGGTTTTCGGGCAGCGGCCGGCCTTGTGCAGGGGGGGGCAAGGGCCACAGGCCCGTTGCAAGCCCATGTCATGGCCTGCCGCGTGATGCTGACAGTCAGGGTTGGGGGGATCAGCGCAGCAGAATCTCGTCCGGGCGAATCATTCCCAGAACAGCGCGCGCCTGCTGGTCCAGCAGATCAAGATCCATGTATCCGTCGGAAAGGCGGCGCGTGCGGTTTTCGATTTCGGCAAGATCACGGGCCAGGCGGTCACGCTCGGTGCGCAGATGTGCGGTGTCTGCTTCGATCTGGATGCGGTTGAAAAGCCCGTATTCACCCTGCACGGCGGCAAAGGTCAGGTAGCTGCCAAAGGTGCCGGCGAGCGCGTAAAACATCACCGGGCCAAAGCGGGGGGGCTTGCGCTGCATGTCTGCTCTCTTGCCTTGATGCCTCTGCGGGCGGTTGACGCCAGCATGACAGATTGCGGGCGCCGGGGGAATCCCCATTTGCGGGCCGGGGGCGTGGCAGGGCTGTGCCGCGCGCGGTCGGGTGGTGGCATATGAACGCCGGGTCACGCTTGCCCGGGGCCGCGGGGGGCGGCATCGTGGCCGCGCACGCACCGGGAGGATTGCACCATGACCACCACCACCCAGCCGAATGCGGTACCGGCGGCGTCGGCCCAACCACCGACTGCCCAAACCCCGACTGCCCAAACCCTGTCTGCGCCGCGCGCGCAGCTTGCCACGCATGAGGTGTTCAACCAGCCGGGGGCGCCGGCCGCAGATAGCCCGGCGCGCGACCTGTGGGTGGGTGACGCCGCGCTGCGTGCCTGTGTCGGGGATAATCCGGACCTTGCCCGCCTTGGCGCCGCGCTGGGCAGCGACGAGATGCGCGAAGCCGCCCGCGATGCCCAGACCCGGCTGCCGGAATTGCGCCTGTTCGACCGCGGGGGGCGCCGCATTGACGAGGTGCATTTCCACCCCGGCTATCACCGGCTGATGGCCCTGGGGCTGGAGAACGGCTATGCCGCCAGCGCCTGGGAGCCGGGCGGCAGCCACACCAGCCATGCCGCCTTCATGTACATGTTCAGCCAGGTGGAGCCGGGCGTCTGTTGCCCGATGACCATGACCTATGCCGCTGTGCCCGCGCTGGATGCCGATGCGGGCCTTTCGGCGCTGTGGCGGCCAAAGCTGACCGCGCGTGCCTATGACCCGGCGCCGCGTTCGGTTGACAGCAAGGCCGGCGCCACGATGGGCATGGCAATGACCGAAAAGCAGGGCGGATCAGACGTGCGGGCCAACACCACGCGCGCGGTTGCCGACACGGGATCGGGCGAGGGGGTGTACCGCCTGACGGGGCACAAATGGTTCTGCTCGGCGCCGATGTGCGACGGGTTTCTGACGCTGGCGCAGACCGATGGTGGTTTGACCTGTTTTCTGGTGCCGCGCTGGTTGCCCGATGGCACGCGCAATGCCTTTCAGATCCAGCGGTTGAAGGACAAGTTGGGCAACAAGGCCAATGCCTCGTCCGAGATCGAGTATCACGATACGCTGGCCCACCGGCTGGGCGACGAGGGGCGCGGCGTGCAGACCATCATCGAGATGGTGCACCATACGCGGCTGGACACCGCCCTGGCGCCCGCCGGCCTGATGCGCGCGGCGCTGAGCGAGGCAATGTACTGGGCGCGCGGGCGCACGGCCTTTCAGCGGCGGCTGATCGACCAGCCGCTGATGCGTTCGGTGCTGGCCGATCTTGGCATCGAGGCCGAGGCGGCACTGATGCTGGGCATGGATGTGGCGCGCGCCTTTGACGATCCTGACGCCCGGCCCTATGCGCGGCTGTCGGTGGCGCTGGCGAAATTCCTGTCGAACAAGCGTGCGCCGGGCATGATCTATGAATGCATGGAGTGCCTTGGCGGCATGGGCTATGTCGAGGATACGCCCCTGCCGATGCTGTACCGCGAGGCGCCGCTGAACTCGATATGGGAAGGGTCGGGCAATGTCATCTGCCTTGATATCCTGCGCACGCTGATGCGCGAACCCGATGCGGGCGCGCAGGTGGATGCCCGGCTTGATGCGGCGCGGGGGCAGGACAGGCGGTTTGATGATGCGCTTGCCGCCCATCGCGCCCGTTGGCCGGCCCTGCCGCCCGAGGCCGAGGCGCGATGGTTCGTCGAAAGCCTGGCACAGTTGTTGAGCGGGGCGGTGATGATGGCACGCAGCCCGCTGGCCGATGCCTGGCTGGCCACACGGCTGGACGGGCCGCGCGGCCAGATCGCTGGGGCCATGGCAGCTGTCGATGCCGGGCCGGTGCTGGCGCGGTTCTGAAGAATGCGCTTGGGAATGATGCAAGCAGCCTGTCGGGTTTTTCAGACAGCTGCACCGGGTGCCGCCAAAGAGATTTCCCAGCCACGTCCCGCGCGCATCGGCGGGCGCTGCGTGCGCCCGCGCCGCGGCTTTGCCGCGGCGCCCGGCCCCCGCGGGGGGGGGGGGGGGGGGGGGCG
>JAFIED010000098.1 GCA_020832805.1 Pararhodobacter sp. | reverse complement strand
CGCCTTCGGTCGGGCGCGCGACAATGGCGTCGATCAGGGCGCGCAAGGGCGCGAGGGCGGCAGGATCAAGCGCGTAGCAGATGCGCGGATAATCGATCGTGCCCGTGACGATCCCCGCCGCTTTCAGAATGCGCAGATGCTCCGAGACCGTCGACTGCGCCAGCCCGACCTCATGCACGATATCGCCGCCGATACAGCCGGGTTGTGACAGCAGGAACATGATGATCCGTACCCGTGCGGGATGGGCCAGAGCGCGGGCTATCGCGGCGATCTGCTGCGTCTGTGCATCCGCCGCAGGGGCAGTCGTGGGGATTGCGGGCATGCGCTATCCTGTTGCGTAGGTGCCGGACACGATATCTATCGTTGAACGACGATACAATCGCAAGACGCGGCGGAAAACAAGACGCTGCGAAAAAGGGGCATGGCAAGGCCGGCATCGCGCGTGCGATCCGCGCAGGGGTATCGGCCCGGGCAGGGCCTGGGGGTGGCGCCGGGGCGTTACCGGGTGACCGTCGTCTGGCTGGCTCGCCGAAGGGCCCCGCGCAGCGCACTGGCGGCAAGACGGTCCTTCATGCCGTTGGGGGCGGCAAGATCCATGCGTTCCAGGGCTGCGTCTTCATCAGGCGCCGGGCTGCCCCGCATGCCGTTCAGGACCAGGGACAACAGCGCGGGCCAACGGGCGCTTGCCGTGCGCAGTTCCGAAAGCGCGGGCAACAGCACCTGTTCGATTCCGGTGAAATCGGTGCCGAAGGGACAGCGCGGCAACGCCTGCGCGCGATGCGGCGCAAGCCAGTCCTGCAGCGCCTCTGGCGTGTTGTTGCGGGCCTCCTGTGGCAGGCGCCATGACCGGGGCAACTTGCCCGCCGCCCTTGCCTGTTCGGCCAGTTCATCCTGAAACCGGCTGTCGGCCACCTGCAACAATGCCGCAATGGTGTCGGCGTCGCTTTTGCCGCGCAGATCGGCGATACCGTATTCGGTGACCACAATGTCGCGCAGGTGGCGCGGAATGGTGGCGTGGCCGTAACGCCAGCGGATATTCGACGCAAGCCCGCCCTTGCCCCGCCGGGTGGCCGGCACCGTCAGCACCGCGCGGGCGTCTTTCAGCGCAAAGGCCTGATCGACAAAGTTGAACTGGCCGCCGACGCCGCTGACAACCTGGCCGTCCTCGGTGGCATCCGAGACCGCCGCGCCCAGCAGGGTCACCATCATTGCCGCATTGACGAATCGGGCCTCGCGGCGCGCGGCGCGCCTGCCTTCCTCGTCGCCATAAAGCGTGTTGGTAAAAGAGACCGGCATCATGGCGATGCGCGCGCGCTGGTCGTCTGGCAGCGCCCGCAGGCGTGCGTAAAACGCGTGGCTGTCAAGGAAAAAGCCTGCATGAATGGCCGCGCCATCGACCTCGCGCCGAATGATCCCTTCCTCGAACAGCGCCAGCATGCCGTCGACCAGCATTTCGGTCACGCCGTAAAGCCCGGTCTTGAAAGGCCCGGTCTCGGCAAAGGCATCGCCGCGCGGGAAAGGGCAGGACTGCCAGATCGGGGCCATGCGCTGTTGCTGGCGCAGGATCAGCGCATGGGCGACCGCATCGCCGATTTCGCCAATGCCGATCTGCAGGCTGCCGCCATCACGGATCAGACGCGAGACATGCAACCCCATCGCATGATCCTGCAGGCTTACCGGCCGCTTGACCACGGAAAACAGATCATGGGGCTTTGTCTCTGGCCGCATCAGTGCGGCGCAGGCGCCGCGGTCAATCTCGGCCGGGCCGGGCATGAAGGGCAGATCGGGGTGGACCTGCGCGACAAGGGCAAAATCCGCCTCCCCCTTTCTGCGCAGGGCCAGCAGATCACTGGTGATATCGGTGTTGCATGACAGGCTCAGCCGCGCGTCCCGTTCCGCCACCAACTGCATCACCAGGTTGGGCCGGTTTTGCAACAGGACATCAAGGGCGTGGGTATAATTGGCCGAAACGTAATTCTGTTGCACCGCCGGCACCTTCAGCCAGTTTGCAGCCTGCAGAAAGAACTCGGTCACGCGAATGTTGTCCGGCAGTTTTCCTTTGCGGATCAGGTGTGCGTATTCGACCTGCGGGTAGTCACCGAACAGCCGGTCAAGCGCCGGTTCCAGAAAGCGACGTTCCAGATCCGACGACGGGCTGGGCCGTTCAAGCGTCAGCGCGGTAAAGATCTGCAGGCTGATTGTCCGGTCGGAAACGGCGCGGCGTACCAGCGCATTGATCAGCGTGACAGGCTTGCCCAGACCCAGCGGCAGGGCAACGCGCAGATCTCTGCCGATATTTTCCACGATCCAGTCGACAGCGTGATCTTCGGAAATCAGTTCCTGGGTCATGCCTGCAAGTCGTCACGCCAATAGGGGTCCGGCTTGAACCGGGGGCCATGCGCCTTTTCAAGCTCTTGCAGGCGTTGATGCACGATCTGGTGGCCGCGGGTGCGCCCATAATGCAGCGGGCCGCCGCGAAACGGCGCAAAGCCCGTGGCAAAGATCATCGCCGCATCCGCCTCGTCTGCGCTGCCGACAACCTGCGTGCGCACGCATTCGGCGCAGGCGTTCAGCATCGGCAGGATCAGCCGGTCGGTCATGGTTTCGTCGATCGTGGCGTTTGAGTCGGGCTGTGGCGTGCCATTCTCCCATGAATAGAATCCGCGCCCGGACTTGCGGCCCAGGTTTCCCGCCTCGACCTTGTCGCGCAGCAGCGAGGGAATGGCCGCGATGGGGGTTTTCAGTGACTTCGCCAAGCTTTCGGCAACGTCCAGGCAGATGTCCAGCCCCACCTGATCGGCCAGGGTCACAGGCCCCATCGGCATACCGAAGTTCAGTGCCGCCTTGTCGATGCGTTCCTTTGGAATGCCCTCGTCGATCAGCAGCAGTGCCTCCAGCAGATAGGGCATCAGGGCGCGATTCACCAGAAAACCGGGCGCGTCGGTCACGGCAACCGGCAGGCGGTCGATGGCGGTGCAAAAGGCCAGAAGACGCTCGCGCGTTTCCTTGCCGGTCTTTTCCTGGCTCACCACTTCGACCAGCGGTACCTTGCTGACCGGGTTGAAGAAATGAAGCCCCGCAAAGCGCGTTTTCGCCGGCACATTCTCGATGAAATCGGCCAGACGCAGGCTGGAGGTATTGGACGCAAGGATCGCGCCCGTCTTCATGCGCTTGCCGATATCGGCAAGGATGCTTGCCTTCAGCTCAGGCTTTTCCGGCCCGGCCTCGATCACCAGATCGGCGCGCGCGATGCCATGACCCTGAGGATCGGGCATCAGGCGATCCAGCGTATCGCGGGTTTCCAGCGCTGTCTTGTGGGCCCCGTCGCAGATTTTGGTGGCCTGCCGGATCATGGCGCCCAGCGCGTCGTCGTCGGGGTCGCTTACGGTGACCCGCTTGCCCTGCATCGCAATCCAGATGGCGATCTCGGCGCCCATCACGCCGGCCCCGATCACATGGACATCCGTGATGCCATGATCCCGGGTGGCGGATTGCTTCAGCTTGCGGCGCAGAAAGAAGGCGCGGATCAGGTTGCGGCTTGTCTGGCTTTGCAGCAATTCGGCGAAAGAGGCGATCTCTGCCTTGCGCATCGCCTCTGGGTCGTCGCCGTGTTTTTCCCAGTTGGCGATCAGCGCGTGGGGCGCGGGATAATGGTCCTGCGGTGCCTTTGACTGCGCCGTCTGGCGCATCCGCGCGGCGGCAAGCGCGCGCGCCGACGACAGCGCAAAGGCGCGCGCCATCAGGCCGCGGCTGCCTTTCTCGACCTTGCCGTCAAGTACGCCCTGTATGGCGGCGTGCAGATGGCGTTCTTCGATGGTCAGATCGGCAATGCCCAGTGCGCGTGCCTTTGCAGTATGCGCGGTGCTGCCGGTCAGCATCATCTGCATTGCCGATGTCGGCTCGATCAGTTCGGGCAGGCGAACGGTGCCCCCCAGGCCGGGATGCAGGCCCAGCCGCACCTCGGGCAGACCAAAGGAGGCGCCATCAATGGCGATCCGGTAATCGCAAGCCAGGGCCAGTTCGAACCCGGCACCCAGCGCGGCGCCGTGCACCACCGCGATTGTCGGGCAGGAAAGGCCCTCCAGCCGGTCAATGATGCGATGCGCCTCGGTCAGCAACTGCTCGGCTGCTGCGGCATCCATATCGGCCAGCGTGTCGATATCGGCGCCCATCGCAAAGCCCGAGGGTTTGGCCGAGCGGACCACCAGGGCGCGCGGCGTGTCGGCCTCGACCGTTTGCAGATGCGCATCGAGTTCGCGCAGCACCGGGTCCGATATGGTGTTGGCCGATGATCCCTCGCAATTCAGCACCAGCCAGCCGATCCCGTCATCGTCCACGCCATAGCGCCAATGCCCGTCACCCAATGCGCCGCGTGCGGCGCCCAGTTCCAGCGCCGATTCCTTCAGGAAGTTCCTCAGCGTTCCGTCCATCACATGGCCTCCAGCATCATCGCGCCGCCCTGACCACCGCCGATGCATTCGGTGGCGATGCCGCGCTTGCGTCCGGTCCCGGCCATCGCATTGGCCAGATGCAGGACAATCCGGTTGCCGCTGGTGCCCACCGGGTGGCCAAGCGCGATGGCGCCGCCGTGAATATTCAGCCTGTCGCGCGGGATTGCCCCGAAAGCCGCCTTCAGGCCCAGAACCCCGGTGCAGAAGTTCTCATCCTGCCAGGCGGCAAGACAGGCCAGCACCTGCGCTGCAAAGGCCTCGTTGATTTCCCACAGGTCGATGTCGTCGACACCCAGTTTCTGCCGTTGCATCAGCGGCGTGACCGACATCACCGGCCCCAGCCCCATGACCGACGGGTCCAGCGCCGCCCATTCACTGTCGATGATCCGCGCGATGGGTTTCAACCCGTGCCGTTCCACGGCCTCGCCCGAGGCCAGCACACACCATGACGCGCCGTCGGTCACCTGAGATGCATTGCCCGCCGTGACCTGGCCATAGGGTTTTTCGAAAACCGGGTCCAGCTTGCCAAGACCGTCAAGGGTGCTGTCGGCGCGCACGCCGTCATCCTGGCGGTAGACATTGCCGTCGCGGTCAAATGCCGGCAGAACCTCGCCCTCCAGCGTTCCGGCCTCTTGCGCTGCGGCAAGGCGCCTGTGGCTTTCAACGGCATAGGCATCGGCCATGGTGCGCGTGATGCCAAAATGATGCGCCAGCAATTCGGCGGTCTGCCCCATGCTGAGATCGGTGATGGGGTCGGTCAGGCCGCGCTCCAGCCCGATCACGGGCTTCAGATCCCTGGGCCTGATCTGCATCGCGTTCTGTGCGGTGGCCAGCGGGCCCGTCGAGCGCTGCATGCCGGCCAGCCAGTCCACCGCCTCGTCACGCAGGATCATCGGCGCGTGGCTCAATGCTTCTGCGCCGCCGGCAAGGATCAGATCGCCCCGCCCCTCGCGGATATAGCGAAAGGCGGTGTCGATCGATTGCATGCCGGACCCGCAGTTGATCTGCACGATAAAGGCCACCGTGTGCGCGCCCATGCCCAGACGCAGGGCGGCGACGCGAGCGGGGTTCATCTCGTCGGCAATGACGTTGACACAGCCCAGAATGACCATGTCATACGCGTCTGGCGCCACGGGTTGGCGCGCCAGCAGCGGGCGACCGCATTGCACCGCCAGATCGACCGGGGTGAAGGGGCCACGCCGGCCGCGCACCTTCAGAAACGGCGTTCGGGCACCGTCGACCAGGAAAACCTCTCTTTGCGTCATTCCGCCGCCTCCTTTGTTTCCGGCATGCGGCGGGTGCCCGGATACATCCTGGCAATTTCGTCCGTTGAAAAGTCGTCAACCGCGATCACCTTGCCGACCGCCTGCGCCAAGGCGTCAAGTTCAGCCTTTTCATCCGGGGTCAGCAGGCCCGCATCCAGCGCCGCCGCCGGTGATAGTGCCAGATCGCGCAGGCGCTTGCGTAGTGCATCGGTTGCGATGGTCCTTGCATAGGCGTCGTTCAACGCGGCAATCGCCGGATGCTGCCCCGGCCCGGTCAGATCGGCCGACAGCCGGTCACGCACCGGCCCCGGTTCGGTGGCCAGCGCGGCACAGTGGCGGGCCAGCGCGTCAGAGGGGGCACGCCCCACCGACCGCGGCAGGGTCAGCGCGCGCAACACCACAGCGGCCGTGCGCGAGGGGAAATTGGCGATGACAGCGTCCAGCAGCCCGCTGATCCGCGCAAAGGACCGCCGGGCGATATAGGCGACCAGGTCGAATTCTTCCCGGGGCTGGCCGGCATCGTGCCAGCGCTTCAGCACCGCCGATGTGATGTAAAGCTCGCTCAGGATATCGGCCATGCGCCCTGACAGCATCTCCATGCGTTTCAGCCCGCCGCCGACGGTCAGAAAGGCCAGGTCCGCGGTCAGGGCATAGGCCGCCGACCAGCGCGACAATTCGCGGTAGAATGGCGCTGCCTGTCCGGCGCCCGGGGGGGCAGGGGCCAGGAATGCCCCGGTCAGCGCGCGGCCAAGGCTGCGGCCGGCCGTGCGCAGGGAATGGCCGACGTGGCGCCAGAAATGCGTGTCGAAGGCCGTCAATGCCGCGTCTTCCTGCCCTTCTTCCAGCGCCAGGATCTCGTCCAGCAGGTGCGGATGGGCGCGGATGGCGCCCTGTCCGAACACCATCAGCGACCGGGTGACGATATTCGCCCCCTCGACCGTGATCCCGATGGGCACGGCACGATAGAGCGGTGACAGGTGGTTCATCGGCCCGTCGATCACTGCCTTGCCGGCGTGAATGTCCATCGCATCGTCGATCGAGGCGCGCATGTAGTCTGTCGCGGAATACTTCATCAGTGCCGAAATCACGGCCAGCGCGCGGCCCTCGTCCAGCCCGGCGCAGGTAAGAAACCGCGCGGATTCGACGGCATAGGCATTCGCAGCCAGACGCGCCAGCGGTTCCTGAATGCCCTCGAACCTGGCGATTGGCAGGTTGAACTGTTCGCGGATGCGGGCATAGGCCGCGCTGGAATGTACGGCCATCGTGGTGGCTGCGCAGGCAAGCGAAGGCAATGAAACGCCCCGCCCGGCGGCCAGTGCGCTCATCAGCATCATCCAGCCCTTGCCGGCATAATCCGGCCCGCCGATGATGTTTTCGACCGGAATGAAGACATCGGTGCCGGTTGTCGGCCCGTTCTGGAACATCGTGCCTGCCGGAATGTGCCGGCGCCCGATGTCAACCCCCGGCAGATCGGTCGGCACAAGGGCGCAGGTGATGCCCGGCGCGGGGTCATTGCCCAGCAGGCCATCGGGGTCTTCCAGCTTGAACGCAAGGCCCAGCAGCGTGCAGACCGGCGCCAGGGTGATATAGCGCTTGGACCAGTTCAACCGGATGCCCAGCACCTGATTGCCCTGCCATTCGCCGCGACACACGATGCCGCGGTCGACCATCGACGCCGCGTCCGACCCGGCCTCGTCGCTGGTCAGGCCAAAGGCGGGCAGGTCCCGCCCATCGGCCAGCCGGGGCAGCCAGTGGTTCTTTTGATCCTCGGTGCCGAACAGATGCAGCAACTCTCCCGGCCCCAGGGAGTTTGGCACCATCACCGTAACGGCAGCGGGCAACGAAACCAGCGACAGCCGCCGGATGACCTCGGAATGCGCAAAGGCGGAAAAGCCAAGCCCGCCGTGGTCCTTGGGGATCACCATGCCGAAAAAGCGATGTTCGCGCATGAACTGCCAGACAGCGGGCGGCAAATCCCCATCGGTGTGATTGATCGCCCAGTCATCAAGCATCGTGCACAGGGTCAGGCAGGGGCCGTCAAGAAACTGCCGTTCCTCTGGCGTCAGTGTCGGCGCCGCAACGGCGTGCAGCTTTGCCCAATCCGGGTTGCCCGAGAAAAGCTCGGCATCCCACCACACCTCGCCGGCATTCAATGCCTCGCGCTCGGTCTGCGACAGGCCGGGCATGGCTTTTTTGGCCCAGTGAAAGATTGGTCTGGTGATCCGGTTTCTGCGAAATGACATCATCTTGCCCTCCGACGATCAAACGCACGACGGGGCAAAGCGTTCCAAAGGGGCAGCGGGACGCTGCCTTGATGGCCTTGCCGCCAGGGCAGGGCAAATGCCGCGCGCCGCCTGCCGTGGCTTGCGTTTCGTCCCGATGCTGATAGCCTGACGTAACGGAAGCCGTGGTTGGGGAGGGGAAACCATGAAGGTTGCCGGGCTGCATCATGTCGCCTATCGCTGCCGGGACGCCGCGCGCACGGCGGCGTTCTACGAACGCTACCTCGGCCTTGCCTGTACCATCGCCATTGCCGAGAACCGTGTGCCTTCGACCGGCGAATGGTCGCCGCATATCCATGTGTTCTTCGAAATGGGCGACGGCAGCTTTGTTGCCTTTTTCGAGCTACCGGAAAGCCCCGAGATGGGCCTTGATCCGGCAACCCCCGCCTGGGTCCAGCATCTGGCGCTCAAGGTGCCGGACATGGCCGCGCTGCATGCCGTGCGCGAACGTCTGCAGGCCGACGGGCACGAGGTCGTCGGACCGACCGATCACACGATCTGCCAGTCGCTGTATTTCTTCGACCCAGATGGCCACAGGCTGGAGGTGGCGGTGGATACGATGAAGCCCGAAATGGCCGCGATGCTGCGCGAAAGGGCGCCGACGGTTCTGGCCGAATGGTCAAGGACGAAACGGGCCCCCGAGGTGGACCCGCTGCACGAGCACGCCCGTGGCTGAACCAGCCCATGAGTTACGCCGCAAGGTGTTGATCGCCTCTTACGCAGAAACCTCTGCCTTTACCGAAACCTACGGTTTTGTCGGCAGTCAGGGCCGGGTCTTTCTCGAGGGGCAGTTGCTGACCGGCACGGGGCGGGCGCGAGGGCGCAGCGTGGTGATCTTCATCCACCCGGCCTCGACATTGAACCTGATGCCCATGCCGCAGGCGCTGGTGGCGGCGGGCCATGACGTGATCTGTGCCGCCACGCGCTATGCCAAGAACGACACCGCGCTGATCATGGAAAAGGCCGTGGCTGATCTGGGTGCCTGGATTCGCCATGCGCGCGAAAACCTGGGCTATGAAAAGGTTGTCCTTGCCGGCTGGAGCGGCGGCGGCTCGCTTGCCGCGTTCTATCAGGCACAGGCAGAGGCGCCGACGCTGACGCATACCGCCGCCGGCGATCCCTATGATCTGACCGCGCTGGACCTGGTGCCGGCGGATGCGCTGATGCTGGTTGCCGCCCATACCGGGCGTGCGCGCATCCTGTCCGAATGGATCGACCCCAGCGTGCGCAACGAACATGACCCCGACGACAGGGACACGGCGCTGGATCTCTATCACAGCGACGGGCCGAAACCGCCCTATTCACCGGATTTCCTGGCGGCGTTCCGCGCGGCGCAACAGGCCCGGGTTGCCCGGATCACGGCGCAGGTTGAAGAGATGCTGGACAGCTTGCGGCGGCGTGGCGGGGCAGAGATGGAGCGGGCGATCATGGTGCACCGCACCATGGCCGATCCGCGCTGGCTTGATCCGACGCTGGAACCGAACGGGCGCAGGCCGGGATGGTGCTATCTGGGCAACCCAGAGACGGTGAATGCCGGGCCTGTCGGTCTTGGCCGCTTTTCGACCCTGCGCGCGTGGCTGTCGCAATGGTCTTTTGCGCATAGCCGCGCCGATGCGGCCCAGGCCATCACAACGGTACGTGCGCCGTTGCTGATCGTCGAGAATGGCGCCGATGATGCCGTGCCGACCAGCCATCCGCGCCTGACATGGGCAGCCGCAACGATGACAGACCGCACCTATCACGAGATCGCCGGCGCCAGCCACTATTACCAGGGACAGCCGGCAGAACAGGCGCAGGCGGTGCAGGTTGTGACAGACTGGATGGCGGCGCGGGGTCTCGTTGCATAAGCAGTCAATGGGGCTGCCTGTTGATTGGAATCATTGACATCAAAGTTTGTGGCCGACTAGCGTGAAAAAGGTTTCGTAGGTGCACGACGGGCCACAAAGGGGAGGGCGCGATGTATCCAAAGACCCTGAAACACCCCGCCATGGCGCCATCCTACGAGAAGATCGCCCAGATGTCTGCCCTGCCGCTGTGGGAGATCCTGGGCGATGTTGTCGGGGATGAGCCTGTGCCGATGGGCACGCCGCATATCTGGCCCTACGCGGCAATGCGCGACGTCTTGCTGGACGCCGGCCAGCGAATCAGCGCGGCCGAGGCAGAGCGCCGTGTCCTTGCCTTGAAGAACCCCGCTCTGGAACGTCCGGGCATCAGTCAGACGCTGTTTGCGGGCTTGCAGCTTGTCCTGCCGGGCGAAGTGGCACCTTCGCACCGCCATTCTGCCGGCGCGCTGCGCTTTGTGCTGGAAAGTACGGGCGGCTATTCAGCCGTTGAAGGCGAGCGCTGCGTGATGCGTCGCGGCGATCTGATCACCACCCCGTCCTGGACATGGCATGACCACGAGAACACGGGCACCGGCCCGCTGATCTGGCTTGATGGTCTTGATGTGCCGATGGTCAATTTCTTCGGCGCCCGCTTTGGCGAGGAACTGGGGCAAGAGCAGCAACCCATCCTGCGGCCTGACGATGCCTCGGTATCGCGCTGGGCCAGTGGCATGCGGCCCCATGACCAGCACCACGAACAGCCATGGTCGCCGATCCTTTCGTATCCATACGAGCGGTCACGCGCGGCACTGTTCGCAGCCGCTGCGGGCGCGACCCCGAACCCGCAACACGGGTTCAAGATGACCTACAGCAATCCGATGGACGGAGGGCATATCCTGCCCACCATCGCGGCGTTCCTGCAGCATCTGCCCGCCGGCTTCGAGTCTGCTGCCTGGCGCTCCAGCGAGGCAACGGTGTTCGTCGCGGTAGAGGGCGAGGGCACGGCGCAGATCGGTGACAGCCAGATCAGCTTTGGCGAAAGCGATATCTTCGTTGCCCCGAACTGGAGCGTGATCCGCCTGCAGGCAAGGCGCGACCTTGTGCTTTTCAGCTTTTCGGACCGGGCAGCCCAGCAGCGTCTGGGCTTTTGGCGAGAGGACACGGCGTTATCTGACTGATCCCAGGGGAGGGAGGGAGGACATGACGATGAGGAATGCAAGGCGCGGCGTGCTGGCCGCAACGATGGCGGCGGGGCTTCTGGCACTGCCGGCAACGGCCGACACGACCCGGCTGACCATTGCGACCTATGTCACGCCAATGCACGGCATGTCGCAGTGGCTGGAACGCTGGACCGCCGAATTGACCGAAGCCTCTGACGGGCGGCTGGAGTTCGATATCCTGCACGGCGCCCAGATGGGCCCGCCCCCGCGCTATTACGACATTGCGCGCAACCGGCAGGCCGACATCACCTGGGTTCTGCACGGGGCGACTCCGGGCCGGTTCGAGCTGACGGAAATGTCGAACATGCCGTTCCTGTTCTGCTCGGCCGAGCAGGCAACGACGGTGGTCAATCATCCGCGCCTGCGCGACGAGTTCACCGATGCCGAACATCGCGGCGTCGAGGTGCTGATGGTCTTTGCCCATCCGCCGGGGCAGATACACATGGCCGAAGGGGCGGTCCGGCGCCTGGAGGATCTGCAGGGTCAGGCGCTGCGTCCGGCATCGGCCGCTGTCGGCCAGTTGATCGCCGAGCTGGGTGGGCGCCCGGTTGGCCTGCCGCCGACCGAAATGGCCGAGGGGCTGCAAAGGCGCACCATCGACGGGGTGATGATCGATTATGGCGGGTCGGGCATCGCGTTTCAGTTGGGCTCGCATCTTGCCTCGGCAACGCATGTCGACGCCTATATCTCGACCTTTGCCCTGGTGATGAACCCGGGCAGCCTTGCAGAGCTTCCCGAAGACCTGCAAGCTCTCATTCTGGAGTCCACCCAGGGCCGCGAGGCCGAGATCGGCGGCATCTGGGACAGCATCTCAACCGCCGGGCGCGGCATTCTTGCCGATGCCGGGGTCGAGATGATCGAGCTGGAGGAGGCGGAACTTGCCCGTCTGCGCGAGGCCGGTGCGCGGGTGACCGAGCGCTATATCGCCGAGCTGGACGGCAAGAACCTGCCCGGCAGCGCCGTCTACGAGCTGATCCAGGAACTGATCGCCGAAGTCGGCCCGATTGGCGAGGGCTGCTGATCCCGATGCTGCATCGACTGCGTTCTGCAGCTGTCAACGCACTGGCGGCGGTGATTTCCACCGTCGCCGTGCTTTGTCTCGGCTTCATCATGCTGATCATCGTGGTCGATGTTACCCTGCGCGCGATCAATCCGGCGTGGCGCATCTTCGGCATGCTGGATTACGTCGAATTCTCGCTGGCCTGGTTGCTGTTCCTGGCGATCGCGGCAACGGTCATCGGCCGCGCTTTCGTGGTTGTCGATCTGATCGATTGGGGCCTGCCGCCAGCGCTGCGCAAGGTGCTGCGGGCGCTGGGGCTGCTGGCGGCGGTGGGGGTTCTGGCGCTGACGGCCTGGCAGACGGTCACACCCGCCCTCGATGCGCGCGACTGGGGTGATCGGACCCTTGATCTGGGGTTGCCGAAGTTCTGGTACTGGGTATCGATCTGGGTTGGGCTGGGCCTTGCGGCTGTTGGCGGGCTGCTGGCCTTGCCTGACGAAATCGCAGACGCTGGGCAGGCGCCCAGCCTGCCGGCAATCGACGCCAACGGAGAACCGAAATGATGACGGCGGTTCGTCTGCCGGGGGGCAGGTAGCCATATGACGCCGCAGATCATCGGTCTCATTGCTTGCGGTGCCCTTGTCGCGCTGATCTTCCTGCGGGTTCCTGTGGGGGCGGCGCTGCTGATCGTGGCGCTGACGGGCTATGCGGCCATCGGCGGCCTGGATCGCGCGCTTGTCAGCCTTGGTTCCACGCCGTTCGACCTTGCCCAGGCCTATTCGCTATCGGTGGTGCCGCTGTTTCTGTTGATGGGGGTGGTCGCCGCGCGCACATCGATTGCGCGCGAACTCTTTGAGGCGGCGAATGCCGCTGTTGCGGGCAGGCGGGGTGGGCTTGCCATGGCAACCGTCGGGGCCTGCGCCGGCTTTGGCGCCATTTGCGGCTCGTCGCTGGCCACGGCCTCGACAATGGCGCGCGTCGCGATCCCAGAGATGCGCCGGCATGGCTATGCCGACAGTGTTGCCGTGGGCATTGTCGCCTCTGGGGGAACCTTGGGCATCCTGATCCCCCCTTCGATCATCCTGATCATCTATGCCATCGCCGCACAGGCCAGCGTGCCGGCACTGTTTGCGGCGGCGCTGCTGCCGGGGCTGATGCTGGCGGGGCTGCATGTGGTGGTGATCATGCTGCTGGCGCGGCTGCGGCCCCAGGACCTGCCGCCGGGCGAGCGGCTGAATGCCCGGGAAAGGCTGCTGGCGCTGGCCGGTGTCTGGAAGATGGTGCTGATCTTCGGCGTCGTGATGGGCGGGATCTATGGCGGATTCTTTTCACCCACCGAGGCGGCGGCGGTGGGCGCCTTTTGCGCCATCCTGATCGGCTTTGCATCGCGCCAGCTGGACATGCGCGGCCTCCTGGGGGCGATGCGGGAAACCGTATCGATCACCGGGACGCTGTTCTTCATCGTGCTGGGTGCCCTGATGTTCGGCTATTTCATGGTCCAGTCACGCATTCCCGCAACGCTTGGCGCCTGGATCACGGCACAGGGCGTGGCGCCCTGGGTGGTGATGCTGTTCATCGTGGCAATCTACCTGGTGCTTGGCTGTTTTCTTGACACGATCTCGATGGTTCTGATCACGGTGCCGGTCTTTCTGCCCATCGCAATGGAGGTCGGCTATTCGCCGATCTGGTTCGGCATCCTGGTGCTGATGGCCGCCGAGGTCGGCCTGATCACCCCCCCTGTGGGGTTGAACATCTTTGTCATCTCGGCCCAATGCAAGGATATCCCCATCGGCCGCATCTATCGTGGCATCCTTCCGTTCCTGGCGGCGCATGCGCTGGGCATCGGGCTGTTGCTGGCCTTCCCCGCGATCGCGCTGTGGCTGCCGGGGATGCTGTACTGAACTGGACGCGCGCTGTCAGCCGATCACCACATCCAGCCGGCCCAGCCCCGCGCCGGTCAGGGTGACCACATCGCCCGGTGCGACCGGCGACACGCCGGCGGGCGTGCCGGTCATGATGACGTCGCCGGGATGCAGCGTGTAATAGGCCGACACCATTTCGATCAGTTCCGGGATCGAGCGGATCAGCAGTCTGGTATTCGATGCCTGCCGGGTCTCGCCATTGACGGTCAGCGCAAAGGGAATGGCGCCAGGCTCGGCAATCTCGTCGGCGGTGGTCAGCCAGGGGCCCAGCACCGCGAACCCGTCGCAGGACTTGCGCAACGACCGCTCTTGCGTGCCGCGCACGGTCATGTCGAGCGCCAGCGCATAGCCCGCCACATGCTCAAGCGCTGCCGCTGCGGAAACGCGCCGCGCCGTGCGGCCGATGACCACCGCGATTTCGGCCTCATGATCGACCCGGCGATCGGCAAAGGGCAACTCCAGCACCGCGCCATGGCCGGCCAGCGCCGATACGGCCTTCAGGAAACAACCCATCGTATCGATCGGGTGCACGATCGACCCATGGTGGATGCCGGCATCGGTATTCGCCTCTTCCAGATGGTCGTGATAGTTCACGGGCGCGCCGATAACCTTTGTCGGGGCCGCTACCGGCGCGTCCAGCCGCATCTGCGTAATCGACCGGCGCGGGGCGGTTTCTGCCAGCGCCTCTATCCGCGGCCGAAGCGTGTCAAGCGCGGCGATCACCGGATCGCCTGCCGGTGGCACCCAGGTCCAGCCTGGCAGGTCGTCCAGGACTGCGGTGACATCTGCCACCTCGTCGCCAAGCACCAGTCCCAGTCGATCCGTGTCAAATCGGCAAAGCTTCATCTGTGGTCTCCGGCGGGGTTGCCTGTGTGGTGCCCGGGCAGCCGGAAAGACCCCGCCTGCCCGGAAAAGCGGTCACTGGTGGCTGTGTGTCGCCTCGATCTGGATCAGGATTTCCACCTCGTTGCCAACCCACGGGCTGAAGGCATCGATGCCGAAGTCCCGCCTGTCGAACACCGTTCGGGCCTCGAATCCGTCGATCTGGTAGCGCCCGCTCAGATGCGGGACGGTGCCATTGAAGGTCACGTCAAAGGTCACTTCGCGGGTCTCTCCGCGCAGGGTCAGATCGCCGGTCATCGTGCCGGTGTTTTCGCCGGTCTGGGCGACCTCGGTACTGGTAAAGGTAATCGTCGGGTGGTTGATGACGTCAAGGAACGTCGCCGAACGCGTGTAGTTGTCCCGGTAGTAGTGGTTCGAATCCAGGCTTGCGGCCTCGATCTCGGCGGTGACCCTGCTGGTCGACACATCTTCGCGGTCGAAAGCAAGCGTGACTTCATTGATCTGCCTGAACTGGCCGATCACCCTGGACACGCCACCATGGCCGATGAAGAAATGCACCGAGGTGTGGCTCAGGTCGACGTCAAGTTCAGGTGCCTCGGCCCGGGCCATGCCGGCGGGAACGGAAATCAGCAAGGCCATGCCGATTGCGGCAAGCCCAAGTCGCAGGTTGGCTGGAAGAAGTGTGCGAACGTAGGTCATGTTTCCTCCTCGAAACGATGCGGTTCCGTCATGCCTGGCGAGTCTGAAAGCGGGCTGCCTCCTCAGCCCTCTCCGTCGCTACTTGACGCCACGGCACCCGGAAACGTTAGCGAGCCAAGAGAATATAGCAACGGAAATATCGGCCCGCCGCGCCGCGTGGCAGACAAGCGTGCGCATCCCGCGCCTGTGGTGCCTTGCTTTGCTTGCCTGGTCGCTTTCGCGTGGTCTATTGTTGTCATTGTGACTATCATCACCGAACCCTTGGCAAGGTACAGGCATGCAAGCGCAGTTGACTGAAGGGTCGGTCGCCTATGGTGCCATGGCGCGCTGGCTGCATTGGGTCATCGCTGCACTGATTGTTGTCATGTATGGGCTGGGCTTCAGCGCGACAGCCTGGCCGATGCAGACCGGAAGCGACTTTGCCGTCAAGGCGGCGCTTTTCAGCGCGCACAAGACGCTGGGCATCGTGGTGCTGGCGCTGGCGCTGATCCGGATTGGCTGGGCGATGGCAACACGGGCGCCGGCGCCCCTTGCGGCCCATCCGCCCGCGTTGCGCTGGCTTTCCGGTACGGTGCACTGGGCGCTGTACATGGCGCTGTTGCTGGTGCCGCTGACAGGCTGGCTGCATCACGTCAGCAGCGAAGGCTTTGCGCCGATCTGGTGGCCTCTGGGTCAGACCCTGCCGTTTGTGCCGCGCGATGCCGACCTGTCTGCCCTGTTCGGCAATCTGCACCATGTCGCCAACAAGCTGCTTGCGGTCCTGGTGGCCGCGCATGTCGGCGGCGCGTTGCTGCATCATCTGCGGGACCGCGATGTCACGCTTTTGCGGATGCTGCGGGGCAAGGTGCCGCCGGCGCCGACCCCCCCCCCCCCCCGGGGGGTGGGGCGGGCCCAGCCGGGGCACGCCCGGGGGGGGGTTGGGGGGGGACTGGGGCTTCTTCTGGCGCCGGCCCGAAC
>JAFIED010000095.1 GCA_020832805.1 Pararhodobacter sp. | reverse complement strand
GGCCTTGAAATCACCGAAATACTTCGTGATCGCTGCCGTAAGCGTCGTCTTGCCGTGGTCAACGTGACCAATGGTCCCGATGTTCACATGCGGTTTGTTCCGTTCAAACTTTGCCTTCGCCATGATGGCTTCTCCTTGGTCTGTGGGGCGGTGGGCAGATTGCCAGCCCGTCGGATCAGGGTGGTGTCACACCGCCGCACCGGCTGCCCTGGCCGATACCGCGCGCGTGCTACTGTGTGGAAAAGGAAAAATCAAGCGGCGCCGACAGGAGTCTTTCGGAAAACTGCGCATGCGGCAACAGTGGCCCGGCACCGCCAGGGGTGTCTATTCCGCCGCATCCTCGAACAGGGCAGCAACGCCCTGCTCATCCGTGGCGGCCTCTGCCGAATCCGAGGCGGCTGCCGATGCCATCGCCTCGCGCCCGGCCGCGCGCTCGGCCAGGGCCTCCAGCATTTCCGGCCGGGGCGGGCGACCGGTGTTGAACCACGCCGTGTTTTCGGCCATCCAGTTCTCGATCGCCCGGGCCGCATTGCGTGACAGCACGGCCATCTGCTCTTCGGCGCTGCGGGTCAGGCCAGAACCCACGATGCTTTCGCCAGAGACCCCTTCAAGAATCGTCAACTGGCGCCGTTCCTCGTTCAGAAGTCCCAGCTCGTCATCCCACAGGTGCACACCGATGATCAGCGCCGAACGCGGCGAGGCCACCAAGGGCACACCCGGCACCGCCAGAACATAGCCATCGACGCTGATGGCGATGTGATACAGGCGCGTCCCTTCATAGTGTTCAAAGCGCTCTGCAACCGCCTCGCGGATGGCGGCTTCCCAGGCTTCGGGCTCGGCGGTGCGCGACAGGGGCGCCTGCTGGGCATTGGCGGCCACCACGATATTGTGGCCCAGCCGGAAATCACCCAGTTCAGGGCGCGCATCGCCGGTGCCGCGTGCATCCGTGCAGGCCGCAGCAACCAGCAACAGCAACAAAGCCGCAAAAGAGCGATGAAGAGAGAATATGCGCGCCATGAGCCTGTCCGCCGGTTCCAACCGCCCTTGGCTTACCCGATCGTGCCGGGCAAGACAATGCGGCGCCCGGAAAGGCGCCGGTCAGGCGTCAGGCGAAACGGTTGTCGCGCGGTAATCCGCGCGGTGCCATCCGCCCGGCGCTGGCACGCTTGCCCAGCCATTCCGTCAGATCGGGTTCGTGCCTGGTGCGCCCGGCCGGGTCTTTCCAGCGCAGCCCCTCGGCCAGGGTCAGCGTGGCCAGATCGGACAG
The DNA here is from genome assembly GCA_020832805.1 of Pararhodobacter sp. Taxonomy (GTDB): domain Bacteria; phylum Pseudomonadota; class Alphaproteobacteria; order Rhodobacterales; family Rhodobacteraceae; genus Pararhodobacter. Next base: position 11,973 of record JAFIED010000095.1, on the reverse strand, counting down.
CCCGCCATCCTTGTAGCGCTGCAACCGGACCCCCTTGCCGCGTGTCATCTCGGGCAGTTCGGCCAGCGGGAAGACCAGAAGCTTGCGGTTCTCGCCGACCACGGCAACGTGATCACCATCCACCGGCCGGCAGATCAGCGCGCGGGTGCCGTCGCGCAGGTTCAGCACCTGCTTGCCCGCGCGTGTCTGGGCGATCACCTCATCGGTGGGCACCACGAAACCATCGCCTTCGCTGGATGCCACGATCAGGCGGCCACCCGGCCGATGCACGAACAGATCGACGATCTGCGCCTCGTTGGGCAGGTCGATCATCAGGCGCACAGGCTCGCCCGTGCCGCGCCCGCCAGGCAGGTTGGCCGCCGACAGTGTGTAGAACCGCCCGTTTGAACCGAACAGCACGATTCGGTCCGTGGTTTCGGCGTGCAGGGCATAGCGGCCCTCGTCACCATCCTTGAACTTGAAGGGCTGATCCAGCGCGACATGGCCCTTCATCGCGCGGATCCATCCCATTTTCGAACAGACAATGGTCACCGGCTCGCGCTCGATCATCGCTTCCAGCGGCACATCCTCCACCTCGCCGGCCTCGGCAAAGGTGGTGCGGCGACGGCCGGCGGTGGTGCCTTTGCCAAACGCCTTTTGCACGCCGCGCAACTCCTCGACGATGCGCCGCCATTGCAGCCTTTCAGACGCCAGCAGGTCTTCCAGACCGGCGCGTTCTTCCAGCAAGGCGTCACGCTCGCGCTTCAGTTCCAGCTCTTCCAGGCGGCGCAGGCTGCGCAGGCGCATGTTCAGGATCGCCTCGGCCTGCACCTCGGACAGTTCACCCTCGCCAGAGGCAGGCGACTTGTAATCAGCCTCGGATGTGGCGCGGACAAAGCGCCGCTCCCAGGTTTCGCGCATCAGCGCGTCGCGCGGGGCGTCGTCATAACGGATGATGTCGATCACCCGGTCCAGGTTCAGAAAGGCGATGATGAAGCCTTCCAGCACTTCCAGCCGGTGATCGATCTTTGCCAGACGATGGCGCGCACGGCGGCCCAGCACATCGCGCCGATGATCCAGAAAGGCGCGCAAAACCTCGGACAGGCTGCACACCTTTGGCACCAGCCCATCAATCAGCACATTCATGTTCAGGCTGAAACGCGTCTCAAGATCGGAGTTGCGAAACAGCATGCCCATCATCAGTTCGGCATCAACCGTGCGCGCGCGCGGCTCCAGCACGATGCGCACGTCCTCGGCGGATTCGTCACGCACATCGGCCAGCAGCGGCACCTTGCGTGTCGGGATCACCTCGGCCAGCTTTTCGATCAGCTTGGATTTCTGCACCTGATAGGGAATTTCGGTGACCACGACCTGCCACTGGCCACGCGGCAATTCCTCGACATGCCAGCGGGCGCGCAGCCGGATTCCGCCGCGCCCCTCGGCATAGGCGCGGCGCAGGCCCTCGGGCGGTTCAACCACGACCCCACCGGTGGGAAAGTCAGGCCCGGGAATCAGCGCCATCAGCGCGTCATGCGGCAGGTCCGGCTGGTCGATCAGTGCCACGCAGCCCTCGATCAGTTCGTCAAGGTTATGCGGCGGAATATTCGTGGCCATGCCGACCGCAATGCCGCTGGACCCGTTGGCCAGCAGGTTCGGAAAGGCCGCTGGCAGCACCACGGGTTCGGAAAGGGTGCCATCGTAATTGGCGCGGAAATCGACCGCGTCCTCGTCCAGACCCTGCAACAGCGCCTCGGCGGCGGCGGTCAGGCGGGCCTCGGTGTACCGGCTGGCAGCGGGGTTGTCGCCGTCGATATTGCCGAAATTTCCCTGGCCATCAACCAGCGGGTAGCGCACGTTGAAATCCTGCGCCAGGCGGGCCATGGCATCATAGATGGCAGCGTCGCCATGCGGGTGGTAATTGCCCATCACATCGCCGGAAATCTTGGCCGATTTCCGAAAGCCGCCGGTTGGCGACAGCCGCAGTTCACGCATGGCATAAAGGATGCGCCGATGCACCGGCTTCATCCCGTCGCGGGCATCGGGCAGGGCGCGGTGCATGATCGTGGACAGCGCGTATTGCAGATAGCGCTCGCCCAATGCCCGGCGCAGGGGCTCGGCCAGCGGGGCCGGGGCCGCGGGGACATCAGATTCGTCTGGGGGCAGATCGTCGTTCATGACACCGTCTTAACGCCAGAAGCAGTGAAGGGGAATCGGCTTTCGCATGCAGGAACGGGTTGATTAACCCCGAACCCGGGCAACCCATTTCCCTTTTTCGCCGCGCGCAGCGCGGCGCCCGGCCCAAGCGGCGGCCTCGCATCTGTGATGCGACGCCACAGCGCGGGAGCCCCACCGCCCCCTTGCCGGTTCACCGCAAAACGAATTCGCCGCGCGCATAGCCCTGCAGGTAAAGCAGCGCCGTCAGATCGCCGTGATTGATCCGCAACCGGCATTGCGCCGCCACACTGGGTTTCGCATGCAGGGCCACCCCTGCCCCCGCCGCACCCAGCATGGCAAGGTCATTGGCCCCGTCGCCCACCGCCATCACCTGCTCAGGCACCAGCCCTCGTTCCGCCGCGAATTCGTGCAAGGCATGCAACTTTGCCTCGCGCCCCAGAATCGGCGCGGCCACCGTACCGGTCAGGTGGCCATCGGCCATGTCCAGCCGGTTCGCGCGCTGCGCATCAAAGCCAAGCTCCGCCGACACCCGTTCGGTAAAGGCGGTAAATCCGCCCGAAACCAGAACGCAAAAGCCCCCCTGCGCCTGCATCGTGGCGACCAGCGCGCGCCCCCCGGCACGGTAGGTGATCCGCCTTGCCAACACCTGATCGATGATCGACACCGGCAAGCCGCGCAACAGGGCCACCCGCTCGCGCAAGGCCGGCTCGAACGCCAGTTCACCATTCATCGCCCGCGCGGTGATCGCCGCCACATGATCGCCGAACCCGGCCATTGCCGCCAGTTCATCGATGCATTCCTGCTCGATCATCGTGCTGTCCATATCGGCGATCAGCATCGCCTTGCGCCGCCCCGCCTGCGGCTGCACGGCCAGATCGATGCCTTCCTCCTGCAGCGCCGCCCAGACCTGCCACAGATCGTCCGGCTCGGCCTCAAGGGCGAATTCCACCGCCTCGCCCTCGGCCAGCCAGCGCAGTGGGCCGCCGCCCCAGGCGGCGCGCACGGCCTCGGCACGCGGGGGCGCAAGAGACGGAGACTGCGGGTTGCAAAGCAGCGAGGCAATCAGCATCGGGCACCTTTTCCTGATCCGCCGTGAATTGGCTGCATTCGCTCTAGGCGATATTTCGCCGGCCTGCCAGAGCACGCTACCCGCCAGTGATCTGCCGCGCCCGGAGCGCCGTAGCCCCATGCAAGAAGCAAGGAGCAACCCATGTCCTCACAAAAGAGAACCGTATCGATGACCGTGCTTGGCGCCACGCTGGCTGCCGGCACCTTGCTGGCCCAGCCGGGCGCCGCCTCGGCCTTTGAACGGATCACCGCCGCCGAAGAGTTCACCGGCCTTGTCACGGGGCGCGAGTTGTCGCGCTTTGGTATCCGCCTTCAGGTCACGCCATCGACCGGCGCCGCTTCGGGCGAAATTTCCGGGCGCGGGTTCGGCTATCCTGTCACCGGCGACTGGCAGTGGCGCGACGGCTATTTCTGCCGGGTCATGGACTGGGGCGGCACCGAGATCGCGCATAACTGCCAGATGGTGCTGCGCGACGGGCAAACCCTGCGCTTTGTCTCTGATCAGGGAACGGGTGATTCCGCCGATTTCCGGCTGCGTTAGGTTGTTTCCGGCAGGCAGTCCCGCGGCCTGCCGGTCCGCGCCGATCGATCAGCAACCGGCATTACCATAGCCCCTGGTGACAGATTTTGGCGACGGCTCAGAAATCGATGGCCAGCCCGTTACGCTCCCAATCGCCATAGCGCACGGGTTCGGGGCCATCGCGGCCACCCAGTTCGCGCGGGCCGGGCTTTTCCTGCCCGGCGGCCGCGCGGCGGCGGGCTTCGGCCTCGGCCAGGGCGCGCTGTGCGGCTGGCGTCAAGGCCGCTGACAGGCTGTCGCTGTCCTGCGCCGGTTCCACTTTGGCATGATGGTCGTTTTCTGGCATATCGGTCATGGCCTTGTCCTTGCCGGGCATCGATTGACTGCGGTGCGGGCCGCATGCCGGGGCACGGGCAGTGCCCCGCTCCGTGCCTCTGCGCCCTTGTGCCACGCGCAATCATGGTCTAGCGCCAGACCTAGGGCAGCGTGCCGCGCAGGGCAAGCCACGACGGGCCCGAAACCCTGATCGAAAGCACCCCGCCCATGCCGAAACAGCCCCCCCGCCAGAATGCCACGGCACGCCTTTCCGGCGGGCAGGAAACAGACCCGGCGCGGCACCTTGCCGTTACCATGCTGACGGGTGTGCTGCAGGACCGCCAGACACTGGACGAACAGGAACCGGCCAACGCCCCGCCGGACATACGCGCCCGCGCCAGACGGCTGGCACTGGCCACGCTGCGCGATCTGCAACGCGCCGATAGCGTCCTGTCCCCGCTGCTGCGCAAGGCGCCACCGCCCCGCCTGCACGCGCTGCTGCGCCTGTCGGTGGTCGAAATGCTGGCGCTGAACGCGCCACCACATGCCGTCGTGCATACGGCGGTGGCGCTTGCGCGGGCAGAGCGCGGCGGCGCCGCTCTGGCCGGGATGGTCAATGCGGTACTCCGGCGCGCCAGTGCAACGGGCACCGAAGGCTGGCAGGCACTGCCCGTACCCCGCTTGCCGGGCTGGATGCGCCGCCGCCTGACACAGGCCCATGGCAGCGCCTGTGTCGCGGCGATCGAGGCCGCGCATCACGCCGGTGCGCCGTTGGATCTGACCCTTGCCCCGATGCCGCATTCCGATCGTCAGGCCTTGGTCCAGGCGCTGTCTGCCGTGGCCGGCCCGGTACAGGAATTGCCCGGCGGCACGGTGCGGCTGGGCGCAGGCGTAAAGGTCTCTGCCCTGCCCGGCCATGCCGAGGGGCGATGGTGGGTACAGGATGCCGCCGCTGCCTTGCCCGTTGCCTTGCTGGCACCCCGACCGGGCGAGCCTGTGCTGGACCTGTGCGCCGCACCCGGAGGCAAGACCATGCAACTGGCCGCAGCCGGGGCGCGCGTGACCGCGCTTGACCGCTCATCAACCCGGCTGGAACGGGTGCACGCCAATCTGGCACGAACCGGGCTGCGCGCCACGGTCATCTGCGCCGATGCGTTGACCTGGGAACCGGCCGAACCGGTTGATGCCATTCTGCTGGATGCGCCCTGCACCGCCACGGGCACCATCCGGCGCCACCCCGAATTGCCGCTGTTGCGCAAACCCGCTGATCTGGAATCGCTGGCGGCCCTGCAGGCGCAGTTGATCGACCGTGCCGCGGCGCTGCTGCGCCCCGGCGGGCGCATGGTCTACTGCACCTGTTCCCTGCTGCCCGAAGAGGGCGAGGCCCAACTGGCCGCGGCCTTGGCCCGAAACCCCGGGCTACGCCTGGCACAGACGCAACCACTGCCGCTGGGAACACCGGCGCCGGGCGGCGGCTGGCGCACCCGGCCGGATGACACCTGCGTGGCGGGCGGGCTGGACGGGTTCTTCATGGCGATGCTGGTCAGAGACTGACAATACCGGCGCCAATCCCCCGGGGCAGGGCGCAAAGCGGCGGCTTGCCCGCAACCTGCTGTTTCCAATGCCCCGCAAACTGGCCTATGCTGGCACCGACACCAATAGTGCGGAAACCCAGATCATGCTGAACGGCTCTGCCAGCTTCGCGCAGTCCAACACCCCCTCTGTTCCTGTCCACCCGGTCACCGCCGAAGCGCTGGAAAGCTGGATGGCCGATCAGCCCGAGCGGATCCGGAACTGGCTGAAGGCCATGAATTTTGCCGCAGGTTCGGGCGAACTGGTGCCGGTGCCGGGCGAGGGCGGCGCTGTCGCGCTGGTTGTGGCCGGGATGGGTGGTGCCACCGCGCGCCGGCGCGCGCGCTTTTCGCTGGGCGCCGCGGCGACCCGCCTGCCGCCGGGCACCTATCACATTGCCGGCGACCATGCCCCGGACTTTCTGCACGAGCAGGCGCTGGGCTGGCTGCTGGCCGGCTACCGCTTTACCCGCTTTCGCAAGCAAGGCGAGACAAAGCCCGTCGCCCGGCTGAAGGCGCCTGCCGGGGTCGATGCCCGGAAGCTGGAGATCATCGCCGCGGGGGAATGGCTGACGCGCGACCTGATCAACACCCCGGCCAGCCATATGGGGCCGGAAGAGCTGGAAACCACGGCACTGGCCCTGGCCGAGGAATTCGGCGCGCAAGTCTCGGTCACCTATGGCGATGACCTGCTGCACGAGAACTTTCCGCTGATCCATGCCGTCGGCCGGGCGTCTGACCGCGTTCCGCGCCTGCTTGACATGCGTTGGGGCACGGTTGGGCCCCGGCTGACGCTGGTGGGCAAGGGTGTGTGCTTTGATACCGGCGGGCTGAACCTGAAACCCGGCGGGTCCATGGGCCTGATGAAAAAGGACATGGGCGGTGCGGCCACGGTGCTGGGCCTGGCCCTGATGATCATGGCGCTGGGCTGGAAGGTACGTCTGCGGGTGCTGGTGCCGGCGGTAGAGAATGCGGTCTCGGGCGCCTCTTTCCGGCCTGGCGATGTGTTGCTGGCGCGCAATGGCCTGACGGTCGAGGTCAACAACACCGACGCCGAAGGGCGGCTGGTGCTGGCCGACGCGCTGTCTCTGGCCGATGAGGAAACGCCCGATGCGCTGATCTGCATGGCCACGCTGACCGGCGCGGCGCGCGTGGCACTGGGGCCGGATATCGTACCCTTCTACACCGATGACGATGCCGTTGCCGCCGCGCTGGCGCAGGCCGCAAAGGCACAGGCCGACCCGCTGTGGCGCCTGCCGTTCCACGATCCCTATGAAGCGATGATCGAACCCGGCATCGCTGATCTGGACAATGCGCCCTCTGGCGGGATGGCCGGTTCGATCACCGCAGCCCTGTTCCTGCGCCGTTTCGTCAAGGCCGCGCCGCGCTTTGCCCATTTCGACATCTATGGCTGGCAGGCAAAGGATGCGCCGGGACGCCCGCGCGGTGGTGTCGGGCAAGGCGCGCGGGCGCTGCTGGCGGCCCTGCCCGGCGTGCTGGGGCTGGATGGCGCGGCCGGATGACCGACCGGCGTTTCCTGCCTGCCTGGGGCGAGGTGGCGCATGTCAGTCTGCGCGGTCAGCATCAGGCACGGGTCTTTACCGAGGGGCGGCGCTATCGGATCGCCACACCGCTGGTTGACCTGCGCGCAGCCCCCGGCGGGGCGCGTGACAGGCAGTTGCTGACCGGGGCACCCTTTCTGGCGCTGCTGTGGCAGGGGGACGGGGTGTTCGGCCGGCACGAGGTCGATGGCTATTGCGGCTGGATCGACGCGGCGGCACTGGCGCCAGACGGTGACTGGACGCACCATCTGGCTGTCCCGGCCAGCCACCTTTACCCCGACCCCGATATCAAATCGGCGGCGCGCGCGGCGCTGTACATGGGCGCACGGCTGGCTGTCACGGAACAGGTCGGCGCAATGGCGCGCAGCCCTGCTGGCTGGGTGCCGATGCGCCACCTGCGGCCAAGGGGTCATCATGCCACAGACCCGGTCGCCGTCGCGCGCGGCTTTCTGGGCGCGCCCTATCTGTGGGGCGGCAACAGCTGGGCAGGCATCGATTGTTCGGGGCTGGTGCAGGCCGCATTCCTTGCCTGCGGCCTGCCCTGTGCCGCCGACAGCGACCTGCAACGCAGAATGCCGGGTAAACCGGTGCGCGCCGAAACCGCCCGTCCGGGCGATCTGGCCTTCTGGCCCGGGCATGTGGCGCTGGTCAGCGGGCCTGACCGGATCATCCACGCCAATGCCCATCACATGGCAGTGGTGGAGGAACCCTTTTCCACGGCGGCGCAGCGTATCCGCGAAACTGGCGGGCCAGAGGCTGTGGTGCATCGAATACTCCTGCAGACGTCCAGAGAAACCGACTGACCGGCGAACGGCGCCGCCATGCAAAAGGGGCCGGAATACCGGCCCCTTTGTCTTGTCATAAGCGCGCGATGGTGGCGATCAGAGCCGCTCTACCAGCTGCCAGACCCCATCTTCGACCGTCGAAATGGTGATGATGTTCGAGCCGCGATGATCGTCTGGCGAGAAGCTGATCTGCACATCCAGCAGGTCATCGAAGAAATCGATCGAGTACATGCCTTCCATGAAGCTTTCCAGCGTCAGGTCGCGGCCGGCAGCCTCCAGCGCCTGATGGATGATGCGGGCCGAGGCATAGCCAAGCATGCCAAAGCCGCCCGGCTGCTCGTTGTAGCGGGCACGGTAGCGTTCGACAAAATCTGCGATCGCCGGCTCGTCCTGGCGGGCCTGCAGGTCAACCCAGCTGGCCGCCGCAAAAAGCCCCTCGGTGGCACCACCCGGCACACCGGCCACGGCCTCGTGGAACCCGGCCGAGCTGACCATGAACACCGCATCCGTCCAGCCCAGGCGCTGCGCAGTCACATAGACCGTGATCGTGGCCCGGATACCCAGCGCCAGCGTGACAGCGTCGCAACCGGCCGACCGCAACCGCGTCAGGGCGCCGACGAAATCCTGCTCGTTGGGGCTGTGCGTGGTCTGGTCGACCAGTTCCAGGCCCAGCAGCTCGGCGCCGTCACGGGTGCCTTCAAAGATTTCCTCGCCGAAATCCGTGGGCAGGTACATCGAGCACACACGCTCGATGCCGCGTTCGGCCTGAAGATAGCGCAGGCCTTCGATCATTTCCTGATGATAGGTGCCGATCAGCGCAAAATTCATGCCCGGCGGTTCAGGCAGCACCTGGCGCGCGGCGGTCAGCGGGAACAGGTTGGGCACCTGCCGGCGTTCCATCAGCGGGTAATGCGTCACGTTATGCGGCGTGCCCAGGTTCGACAGCATGAAAAACACGCGGTCACGCTCGATCAGCTTGTTGAAGGCCTGCGTGGCGCGCGGCAACTGGTAACCGTGATCCTCGACGATATAGCGGATGGTCCGCCCATGCACGCCGCCTTCGGCATTCAGCGCATCGAAATAGAGGTTTGCGCCATTCACCGCCGGTGTCGAGATTGCAGCGAACACGCCCGAAAGGTCATGTGCGCCACCGATGACGATTTCGGTATCGCTGACACCACGGGTCTGTGCCTGTGCACCCCCCGCCAGTGCCATGACCGCCGCAGCGGCCACCAGGGTCTTGAGTTGTTTCATGGTTTCCTCCCTTTCCGGGCCCTTGGGCTCCGACTCAGTACATAGCATCAATCAGCGCTGAATGGCGCTTTTCCACCGTTGCGCGTTTCAGTTTCATCGTGGCTGTCAGTTCTTCGTCTTCGGCGGTCAGCAGGACATCGATCAGGCGAAAATCCTTGATCTGCTCGACACGCGCAAATTCCTTGTTCACGGCATCGACCTCGCGCTTGATCAGGTCCACCACCTCTGGTGCGCGGCACAGGCTGCGGAAATCCGAAAACGGCACCTTGTGATCCTGCGCGAATTTCTCGACATTTTCCTGGTCGATCATGATCAGGCAGGTCAGGTACTTCCGCTTGTCGCCAATCACCACGGCATCGCTGACATAATGGCTGAACTTCAGCCGGCTTTCGATCTCGGCCGGGGTGATGTTCTTGCCGCCGGCGGTGATGATGATGTCCTTCATGCGGCCCGTGATGGTCAGAAAGCCATCGTCCAGCCGCCCGATATCGCCGGTCTTCAGCCAGCCATCCTCGGTAAAGGTCTCGGCGGTCTTGTCCGGCTTGTTCAGATAGCCGGTAAAGACGTTCAGGCCCTTGACCTGAATTTCGTCGCTGTCACCGATGCGCACCTGCACACCGGGGATCGACCGACCGACAGAGCCAACCGCATTACCATCCGGCAGGTTGATGGTGGCCACGCCCGATGTTTCGGACATGCCGAAGCCTTCGAAAAGTGGCACACCGATGGCATGATACCAGCGCAACAGTTCAGGCGAGATCGGCGCGGCGCCGGTCAGGCCCTGCTTCAGCCGATCCATGCCCAGCATGCGGCGCAGGTTGGACAGCACCAGCATGTCCCACAGCCAGTACCAGGCCGCCGTGCCCGCCGGCACAGGCTTGCCGGCCAGCACATAGCCCGCACGCGCCTGTCCGGCCTTGACCGCCGTTGCAAAGGCCAGACGCCCGCCAAAGGTGGCTTCCTGCGCCATGACCAGAACCCGGGAATAGATCTTTTCCCACACGCGCGGCACCGCCACGAACCCGTGCGGCGACACTTCGCGCAGGTTGTCGAACACGGTTTCCGGGCTTTCGGCAAAGTTCACTGTCGAACACACCATCAGCGGCGTATACAGTGATACGATCCTTTCCAGGATGTGGCACAGCGGCAGAAAGCACAATTGCTCTGCCCCGCGTTCAAAGGGCAGGCCGTACAGGCTGGCCTCCATGCCGGCCAGGATGTTTTCATGCGTCAGCATCACCCCCTTGGGGTCGCCCGTGGTGCCCGAGGTATAGATCAGCACCGCCAGGTCATCAGGCTGTACCGCGTCGATGGTCCGGTTGAAGAAATCCTCGTCATCATGCGTGCCGCCAAGCCCGTAAAGCTCGGACATCATCATGCATTTGGGGTGGCTGAATTCATGCAGCCCTTCGGGGTCAAGGATGATCACCTTGACCAGCGACGGCATGCTGTCTTCGACCTCCAGAAACTTGTCCAGCTGCTCGTCGTTTTCGACGAACAGAAAGCGGGTTTGCGAATCGTTGACCAGATAGGAAAGCTGCCGCGCGCTGTCGGTCGTATAGACACCCGAAGAAACCGCCCCCATGCACTGGGCGGCCATGTCGATATACATCCATTCCTTGTTGTCTTCCGAAAGGATGGAGATCACATCGCCCTTCTGCAGCCCCAGATGGCGCAGGCCCATGCCGATCAGGCGCGCGCTGTTCAGATAGTCGTTCCACGAATAGCTTTGCCAGATGCCCAGGTCCTTTTCACGATGCGCGGTGGCATCGCCATTGGCCTGGCATCGGGCGCGCAATAGCGCCGGCAAGGTCTTGTGCCCGTCGATATGAACGGGGCGAGTTCCCGGCGTTGCATTGACACGCACGCCCTTGACGATCTTTTCCTGCATGGCCGTCCCTCCCGTTAACGCCATGTCTTGCGCTTTTTCCAGCGCCGTTCACCGCGTGCGCCCTCGTTGGCGTGGCCAAGATAAAAGCTCTGGATGTCCTCTGACGCCGCCAGGCGTTCGGCCGTATCGGACATCACGATGCGGCCCAGTTCCATGACATAGCCCTGATCGGCCAGATCCAGCGCCACCGCGGCATTCTGTTCGACCACCAGCATGGTCACGCCCTCGTTCTTGTTCAGGCGTTTCAGGATATCGAAGATTTCCTGTGTCAGCAGGGGCGACAGGCCCAGGCTGGGTTCGTCCAGCAGCATGATCCTGGGCATCAGCATCAGGCCGCGGCCGATCGCCAGCATCTGCTGCTGCCCGCCGGAAAGCGTGCCGGCTTCCTGCTGGCGGCGCTCTTTCAGGATGGGAAAGTAGTTGAACACCATCTCGCGCGACCGCGCGATCTGGGCCCTGTCACTGAGCGTGTAGGCGCCCAGCGACAGGTTTTCATCGACAGTCAGAAGCGGAAACACCTCGCGCCCCTCGGGCACCTGTACGATGCCACGCCGCACGATCTGATGCGGCTCACGGCCCTGGATCTCTTCGCCATCGAACACGATGCGCCCCTTTTCGGGGTCCATGATGCCAGAGATGGTTTTCAGCAGCGTGGTCTTGCCGGCGCCATTGGCGCCCAGGACCGTGACAACCTGCCCCTGGTGCACCTGCAGAGAAACGCCGCGAATGGCCATGATCGGGCCGTAATAGGTTTCCAGATTGCGGACTTCCAGCAGCGCACTCATACCCGCTCTCCTGTTGCCGAAGCCGTCTTGGAAATCGACCCGGTGCCCAGATAGGCCTCGATCACCTT
>JAFIED010000085.1 GCA_020832805.1 Pararhodobacter sp. | reverse complement strand
GCTGGCGCTGATGGGGGGCGGGGTGGCCACGACGGCGGGCGGGGTAAAGCTGCTGCGGCTTTATGCGCTAAGCCGCATGGGGGCCGAGGAAATGCAACGCCTGCTTTATCCCTCGCGCGTGCAGGGTGGCGGGGCGCGGATGCGCTTTCTGGTGGGGCGCGGTGCGCGGCTGGCGTGGCTTTATGTGATGGCCTTTGCCGCCACGGTCTTTGTTCTGGTGGCGCTGCTGCTGATACTGGGCATGAGCTTTGAGACCGCGATCATCTTTGCCGCCGCCGCGCTGACCTCGACCGGCCAACTGGCCCAGCACGCGGGCGACAGCGCGCTGCACTGGGCATTGCTGAACGACCCGGCGCGCGCGGTTCTGGGCCTTGGCATGATTCTGGGGCGGCTTGAGATTCTGGCGGTGCTGGCACTGCTGGCGGCGCAGTTCAGCCGCGACTGACCGGCAGTTGTGCGGCTCATGGCATCGGCCGCGGCGCCCTGGCCCCTTCATTCGCCCCGCAGGGCGTTGCCAGTGGCGCCAAAAGACCGGTAAAACCACGTGGATATGCCGATTCGGGCTGGAAGCCCCCAACGCGGCACTTCATAATGATTGGTTCGGGGGAGGGCCGCGCACCTGATGACGGCGCGTACCAGAACAAGACCATAACAAAAGGCGATACCATCATGGCCGGTGATAAACAGAACCTTCAGGACGCATTCCTGAACCATGTCCGCAAGAACAAGGTCCCGGTGACGATCTTTCTGATCAATGGCGTCAAGCTTCTGGGTGTGATTACCTGGTTTGACAATTTCTGCGTGCTGTTGCGCCGCGAAGGGCAGAGCCAGTTGGTTTACAAGCACGCCATTTCCACGGTCATGCCGGGTCAGCCGATCAATCTGTATAATGGCGAAGACTGATTGCGGCGCCGCCACCGGTTGCCAGCCTGATCCAGGCTGGGCGGGTGGCGGTCAGGGTCAGACGACGTGACGGTGCCTGTGGATGATCCCGGCGGCAGCACGCGTTCGATGCCGACCCGTGCGCTGGTGCTGCACCCGGACATCAAGGGCGCGCAGGCTGCCCGCAGTGCCGATGCCGCGCTGGAAGAGGCGATGGCGCTGGCCCGTGCCCTGCCGGGCATTGCATTGGCCGGGGGGCAGGTGGTGCGTCTGGCGCGCGCGCATCCAGGCACGCTGTTCGGCTCTGGCAAGCTTGAGGAATTGAAAACGCTGATCGAGGCCGAGGACATTGCGCTGGTGCTGGTTGACGGCCCTGTCAGCCCGGTTCAACAGCGCAATCTGGAAAAGGCCTGGGGCGTCAAGCTGTTGGATCGGACCGGGTTGATCCTTGAAATCTTTGCCGACCGCGCCCGCACGCGTGAAGGTGTCCTGCAGGTGGAACTGGCCGCGCTGAGTTATCAGCGCACCCGTCTGGTGCGGGCCTGGACCCATCTGGAGCGTCAGCGCGGCGGGCTGGGTTTTGTCGGTGGCCCCGGTGAAACCCAGATCGAGGCCGACCGCCGCGCCATCGACACCCAGATGGTGCGATTGAAGCGACAGTTGGAAAAGGTCGCCCGGACGCGTGAATTGCACCGCGCCGCGCGTCGGCGCGTGCCGTACCCCGTGGTGGCGTTGGTTGGCTATACAAACGCCGGAAAATCAACGCTTTTCAACCGCCTGACCGGTGCGCAGGTCATGGCCAGGGACATGCTGTTCGCCACGCTGGACCCCACCATGCGCGCCGTGCGCCTGCCGGGCGGGCCAGAGGTGATCCTGTCCGATACGGTGGGGTTCATCTCTGATCTGCCGACGCAACTGGTGGCGGCCTTTCGCGCCACACTGGAAGAGGTTCTGGAGGCCGATCTGATCGTGCATGTGCGCGACATCGCCCATCCCGAGACCGAGGCCCAGGCCGCTGATGTCGAATCGATCCTGGGCGATCTCGGCGTGGCCGAGGGGGTGCCGCGTATCGAGTTGTGGAACAAGACCGACCTGCTGCCACCCGATGACCCCGCGCTGATTGTGGCCGGGCGGCGCGAGGGGGTCTTTGCGGTATCGGCGCTGACCGGCGCCGGGCTGGCACCCGCGCTGGAGGCGGTCGCCGCGTTGCTGGATGCCGCGCGCCGCCGCGAAAGCATCGCGCTGGACCATGCCGAGGGGCGCGCGCGTGCCTATCTCTTTGCCGAAGGCTTGGTCGAGGGTGAGACACCGGGCGAGGATGGCTCGGTGCTTCAGGTTTTCTGGAACCCTGCCCAGAAGCGGCGATTCGAAGGTCTGCTGTCGGTGCCCGTGGACGACGATACGGACTGACAGTGCGGTTGGTCCCGGCATGCTGGTGCGCGCGGTGGGTTGCGGCCTGTCCTGTGCCGCAAGCGCGCCCTGTGCCGACCTGCCGCGGCCTGCGCCGCGCGCTGCTGGAATGCGATGATCCCGCCCCGCTTTCGCCTTGGCGCAACCTGCCTTACCGCAACCGGCCGATGGCATATTGCGGGGCGCGGTCCTGGGTGGCCAGCCAGTCGGTCAGCGCGCCTGGCTCCGGGTTTTCCACATCGGCGCCAAAGCGGTCGGCTTCCAGCCCGCCGGTCACAAAGATCGCATCGATCCCCTCGCCCTGGGCCCCGGCGATATCGGTCAGGATACCGTCGCCAACGGCCAGCACGCGGTCATTCTCCGGGCGCAGCCCCATGGCGCCCAGCTTGCGCCGCGCCAGATCATAGATCGACGGGTGCGGTTTGCCGAATGACAGGACGGTGCCGCCAATCTCGGCATAGACCTGCGCCAAGGCGCCCGCGCAGAAAATGCGTTTCTCGCCGAAATCAACCACCAGATCGGGGTTGGCGTTCAGCATGGTCAGTCCGCGCACATGCGCAGACAGGAAGCGGCCGCGATAGTCTTCGGGCGTGTCGCTGGCCTCGTCATAGGGGCCGGTGCAGATGATCCCCTCGGCCTCGTCAAAGGGAACGCGCTCGATCGGGGGCTGATCGGCCAGTTCGGGCGGTATCTCACTGAACAGGTCCTCGTCCTTGCCCGGCCCGATATGCCACAACCTGCGCCCTGCCACCCCCATCAGCATGGCCTCCTGCGTGGCGTCGCCCGAGGCCACGATCAGGTCCCAGGCATTGCGCGGCAGGTCCATCTGTGCCAGCCGGCGCGCCACGGCGCCATGGGTGCGGGGCGCGTTGGTCATCAGGACCACGGCCCCGCCGCCCGCCCTGAACTGCTGCAGGGCGGCCACGGCGGCGGGATAAAGCCGCCGCCCGTCATGCAGGCAGCCCCACAGATCGCAATAGAGAACGTCATATTGCCCGGCAAGATCGGCCAGCGCACTGATGATACGGGTCATGTTCCTTTCCCCGGCTCTGCTCAGGCCGCCAGCACGGGAATGATCTGCTTCTTGCGGCTCATCACGCCGGGCAGAACCACGCTGTCGCCGCTGACCGTGACGCCAAAGCTTTTCTCGGCAATCCGCTTCACGGTGTCATTGGGTACGAAAAGCGTGGCCTCCTCGCGCAGGATGTCGATGACAAACAACAGCACCTCATCGGCACCATCCTCGGCGGCGACGGCGGGCATGCTGGCCATCAGGCTTTCCTTGCGGTCCAGCACCACCTTCGGCGCGGTGGTTTCCAGCACCGACACGCGCAGGCCCACATCGCCGACCTTGTATTCCTTGCTGTCCATGCGCAGCAGTTCGGCGTCGGAAAAGGCCGAGACATCGGATTTCGCAGCGAACATCTCGGCCGCGTAATCGGCGATGCCGATGCCCAGTTCGCGCGCCAGCCTCAGGGCCAGATCACGGTCATGGTCGGTCGTGGTGGGCGAGCGGAATTCCAGCGTGTCCGACAGGATGCAGGACAGCATCAACGCCTTGATCCGGTCCGGCATGCGCGCGGCATCATCGCCCATCAGGTCATGCATCAGGGTGGCGGTGCAGGCCAGCGGGCGGATGGTGATCTCGATGGGCGATTTCGTCTCGATCCCGCCGGTCAGCTTGTGATGGTCGATGATGGCGCGGATATCGGCCTGGTTGATCGATTTCGGCAGTTCGGCGGGGTTGTTGGTATCGACGATCACCACCGGGGCGCCGGGTTCCACATCCGCGATGATCTCGGGCTGCTCGAACCCCCAGCGCCTCAGCACGAAGGCGGCCTCGGTATTGGGCTGGCCCAGCAGGACGGCATGGGCGGGGGTGCCCTTCACTTCGCTCAGGTACCAGGCCCAGATCAGGGGCGAGCCGGTGGAATCGGTATCGGGGGCCTTGTGGCCGAAAACCTGGATCATGCGTGTCGGTCCATCTGCTGCTGCGGGCGGCGTTTCGGGCGCGTTATAGGGCTGTGCAAGGGGGTTGTCACGGGGGGCGGCCCCGGTTTCGATCGCGATCTTGGCGCTTGCCTGGCGACGTTTCCATGGCAGGATGAAACGGTGCCCTCCCGTTCAAGGAGTACCTGGCCATGCGCCGCCCCGTTTTTGCCGCTCTTGCCTTGTTCCTGCAGACCCTTGCGGCATCGCCGGCGGCGTTTGCCCAGTCCGGCGCCCCCGCTGCCGATATCCACGGTGCCTCCGATCACCCGCTGGTGGGCCGTTTCGCCGGCTCGGTCATCGACTACGATCAACGCGTCGAATTCGACGAGATCCGCCTGGTCGATCAGGTGGCCTTCCGCTCCTGGCCGCCCAACCCGCCGGAATTCACCCTGCCGCTGGAAGGGCGCATTGCCTGGCTGCGCCATGTCGGCCCGCCAGGGCGCTCGACGCTGGAAGTGGCGCGCAACCATCAGCAGGCGTTGCAGGCAGAGGGGTTCGAGATCGCCTTTCATTGCCGAAGCGCGCAAGAGTGCACCGGGCAGGCTGGCCGGTCGGATTTGATGCTGCGGATGGTGGACCACGCCTTCGCCGGCGTGCCCTGGAACCAGATGAACACCGACGCGATGACGCTGAACTACACGCTCTATCAGCGCCGTGATGCCGAGGGGGTCGCGCACATCGCCCTATCCACCGTGCACATGCGGTTTCCGGGCGAGGATCAGCTGCGCCCGGTGACGGCAGTGGTGGTGGTCGAGGGCGCGCCGATGCAGACCGGCCTGATAGAAGCGCCGCGCCTGATCGAGGCAGGCGAATTCGACGACGCCTTCGCGCAGGATGGGCGCGTTGCCATCTACGGCATCACCTTTGATTTCGACAGTGCCAGCCTGCGGCCACAGGCCGCACCGCAGATCGCCGAACTGGCCGCGGTGCTGCAAGGCAACCCGAGGCTGCGGGTGGTGATCGTCGGCCATACCGACACGGTCGGCGGGTTCGACTACAATCTGAACCTTTCGCAACGCCGCGCGCAATCGGTGCTGGAGGCGCTTGCCGGCCAGCACGGCATAGCCCGCGCCCGGCTCACCGCTTCGGGCGCGGGGATGACGGCGCCGGTGGCCACCAACCGCACCGAGGAAGGCCGCGCCAGGAACCGCCGGGTCGAAATCGTCGAAATCGTCGAGATCGTCGCGCCCTGTCTGCGGCTCGGCCTGTCCTCTTGCCCCAAATACCCCGGGGAGGTTGCCCGGAGGGGCAGCGCCCCTCCGCGCGCGGGTGCGGGC
>JAFIED010000033.1 GCA_020832805.1 Pararhodobacter sp. | reverse complement strand
CGTGGCCGAATGGATGGCGAACCAGAAGCGGCTGCTGATCACCGACACGACCATGCGCGACGGCCACCAGAGCCTGCTGGCCACGCGGATGCGCAGCCTCGACATGATCCGCGTGACCCCGGCCTATGCCGCGAACCTGCCGGGCCTGTTCAGCGTGGAATGCTGGGGGGGCGCCACCTTTGACGTGGCCTATCGTTTCTTGCAGGAATGCCCCTGGCAGCGGCTGCGCGATATCCGCGAACGCCTGCCCAACGTGATGACGCAGATGCTGCTGCGCGGCTCCAACGGGGTGGGTTACACCAACTACCCCGACAATGTGGTGCGCGCCTTCGTGCGTCAGGCCGCGCGCACCGGGGTCGATGTGTTCCGGGTCTTCGACAGCCTGAACTGGGTCGAGAACATGCGCGTCGCGATGGATGCCGTGATCGAATCGGGCAAGCTGTGCGAGGGCACGATCTGCTATACCGGCGACATCCTCGACCCCGGGCGCGCGAAATACGACCTGAAATATTATGTCCGCATGGGCCAGGAACTGCGCGATGCGGGCGCGCATGTGCTGGGGCTGAAGGACATGGCCGGGCTGCTGAAACCGGCCTCTGCGCGCATCCTGATCCGGGCGCTGAAGGACGAGGTCGGCCTGCCCATCCATTTCCATACCCACGACACCAGCGGGCTGGGGGGCGCCACGATCCTTGCGGCGGCAGAGGCCGGCGTGGACGCCGCCGATGCCGCGATGGACGCGCTTTCCGGAAACACCAGCCAGCCGACGCTTGGCTCCATCGTCGAGGCGCTGCGCCACACCGACCGCGACACCGGGCTCGACATCGACGCGATCCGGGCGATTTCGGATTACTGGGAACAGGTGCGCGCCCATTACACCGCCTTCGAGACCGGCCAGCAGGCGCCAAGCTCCGAAGTCTATCTGCACGAGATGCCCGGCGGGCAGTTCACAAACCTCAAGGCGCAGGCCCGCGCCATGGGGCTGGAAGACCGCTGGCCCGAAGTCGCGCGCGCCTATGCCGAGGCGAACCTGATGTTCGGCGATATCGTCAAGGTGACGCCGTCGTCCAAGGTCGTCGGCGACATGGCGCTGGTCATGGTGGCGCAGGGCCTTGGCCGCGCGCAGGTCGAGGATCCGGCGGTCGAGATCAGCTTTCCCGACAGCGTGATCGACATGCTGCGCGGCAACCTGGGCCAGCCCACCGGCGGCTGGCCCGAGGCGCTGCTGCGCAAGGTGCTCAAGGGAGAGCAGCCCGATACCGGCCGGCCCGGCGCGCGGCTTGCCCCGGTCGATCTGGAAGAGACGCGCGCGCAGCTCTCCACCCAGCTTGACGGCCAGCCGGTGGATGACGAGGACCTGAACGGATACCTGATGTATCCCAAGGTCTTTACCGACTACATGCAGCGCCATGCCACCTATGGCCCGGTGCGCACCCTGCCGACCCGCACCTTTTTCTACGGCATGGAACCCGGCGAGGAAATCACCGCCGAGATCGACCCCGGCAAGACTCTGGAAATCCGGCTTCAGGCCGTGGGCGAGACGGGCGAGGACGGCGAGGTCAAGGTCTTTTTCGAATTGAACGGCCAGCCCCGCACCGTGCGCGTGCCCAACCGGCTGGTCAAGGCTCAGGCCGGGGCCAAGCCGAAGGCAGCCGAGGGCAACCCCGCCCATATCGGGGCGCCGATGCCGGGGGTGGTCGCCTCGGTCGCGGTGCAGGCCGGGGCGAAGGTGAATGCCGGCGACCTGATCCTGACGATCGAGGCGATGAAGATGGAAACCGCGCTGCATGCCGAACGCAGCGGCGTGATCAAGGCCGTCCTTGTCCAGCCCGGCGCGCAGATCGACGCCAAGGATCTGCTGGTGGAACTGGAGTGACCCGAATTCCGCCGGCCGGGGGGAATTTTGCTGTTGCAGCCGGTCGGCGGCGGTTGTATCTGCCCTTCCACGGAGTGCGGGCGTAGCTCAGGGGTAGAGCACAACCTTGCCAAGGTTGGGGTCGTGAGTTCGAATCTCATCGCCCGCTCCAATAAAATCAGGGACTTCCCCGCCCTGAGACCAGATTGCGGAAATCGTAGGCATCAAAAGCGCCCAAGGGCGATTTTTGTCGTTTCGTGGTGTGGTTGCGGTGTGCGCTGCGCAGTCCCGCATGGCCGCCCCTTAGGGGCTCAGCCCTGTATGGCGCCCAGCCCCGCGCGCAACGCTGCCGGCAGGGGCATCGGCCTGCGGCTTTCGGCATCCACATGCACCTGCACGAAAAACGCTTCGGCGGCCGGATGATCTTCGGCATCGCGAAACAGCGCCACCTCATAGCGCACCGATGACAGGCCCAGCCGCGCGACCCGAAGCCCTGCGATCAGCGCATCGGTGCAGGTCAGATCGGCATGCAGCTTGCAGCCGCTCTCGGTGACATGCCCCACAGCTTCGCGCGGTGCGCGGCGCAGCAGGCCGTTTTCCGACAGCCAGCCCCCGACCGCCTCGTGACACAGGGCAAGAACGGCAAGATGGCCAAGATGGCCCAGGCTGTCGCCATCCGACTGGCGCAGCACGACCGCGCGCTGCGCCCGATAGGCCGCCCGGCCCGACGCGGGCCGCGCCGCGCCCGGGCCCGACAGCGGCCGCGCGGAAATCGCCGCAAGGCTGGCGACCGGCGCGGCCATCAGCGCAGACCCGGTGCCGCGGTGCGCCGCGCGCGCTTCGGGCAGGCAGGAAAGATCGGGGCGGGCATGGTCACGTCGGGTTCCTTTCGCGCGGGGCGCTCTTTGCTGTCGCGCGGAGCGCCTGGGCAAAGACAAACCCAAAGCCCCGGGAATGTCCACCGCCAACACCCCTGCGCCGGCGCCATCGGCAAGGCCCCGCCGGGCGCCGCGCTGTATTCAAAGCGCCGCCCCCATGTGTGCGAAAACAGCCATCTTCACATGCAAAGCAAATTGCGCATCCCCGCGCGCTTTGCTAGTCAGGGCAAAAGGCGACCGGATCAAGGGGGCAATGATGGATCTCGACGGCAAGGCGGCAATCGTGACGGGCGGCGGCTCGGGTCTGGGCGAGGCAACGGCGCGGGCGCTGGCCGGCGCGGGCGCGAAGGTGACGCTGATCGACGCCAACCCCGAGGCCGCGAAGGCCGTCGCGGCCGATATCGGCGGGCTGGCCTGCGCCGCCGACGTGACCGACGCCGCCGCCATCGAGGCCGCGCTGGCGCAGGCGACCGCGGCGCATGGCACGGCGCGGGTTCTGGTCAACTGTGCCGGTGTCGCCACCCCCGGCCGCATGGTCGGGCGCGACGGGCCGCTGGACCTGAACATCTTTCGCCGGGTGATCGAGATCAACCTGATCGGCAGTTTCAACCTGATGCGGCTGTTTGCCGCCGAATTGTGCAAGGCCGACGCGCTGGAAGGCGACGAACGCGGCGTGATCGTCAACACCGCTTCGGTCGCGGCCTTCGAGGGCCAGGTGGGCCAGGCGGCCTATGCGGCCTCGAAGGGCGGCATCGCCGCGCTGACCCTGCCGGCCGCGCGCGAACTGGCGCCCTTCGGCATCCGTGTCTGCACCATCGCGCCCGGCATCTTTGCAACGCCCATGCTGCGGGGCCTGCCACAAGAGACGCAGGATGCACTGGGCAAATCCATTCCCTACCCCTCGCGGCTGGGCGAGCCTTCGGAATACGCGGCGCTGGTGCTGCATATCGCCGCCAACCAGATGCTGAACGGCGAGACGATCCGCCTTGACGGCGCGATCCGGATGCAGCCGCGCTGACCATTCCGGGCCGGCGACGGCCGGCCCGTGGGCATCGTTGGTGCACCGGCGGCCCGTCCGTCTGGCGGAACAGCAACGCGTCGGGCTCTGGACAGCGGCGCGCTGATCCTGTTGTGTGCACCTCGAACGCGAGAGGGAGGTTCGCACCCGCATGACCGAACAGCCAAGGCTGAAGCTGTCGCCAAAGGTCTCGGACGAGATACGCAAGACCACCTGCTACATGTGCGCCTGCCGCTGCGGCATCAATGTGCACCTGACCGACGGGCGCGTGTCCTATATCGAAGGCAACCGCGATCACCCGGTGAACAAGGGGGTCCTGTGCGCCAAGGGCAGCGCGGGGATCATGCAGCACACATCGCCCGCCCGCCTG
Source organism: Pararhodobacter sp. (assembly GCA_020832805.1). GTDB lineage: Bacteria > Pseudomonadota > Alphaproteobacteria > Rhodobacterales > Rhodobacteraceae > Pararhodobacter. The sequence continues at coordinate 3,603 of JAFIED010000033.1, read as the reverse complement.
CGCGCGCCGCTGCGCCGCGTGGGCCCGCGCGGATCGGGCGAGTTCGAGGAGATCAGCTGGGAGGAAGCGCTGGAAACCGCGCGGGGCTGGCTGGCCCCCCTGCGCGAAACGGCGCCCGAGAAACTGGCCTTCTTCACCGGGCGCGACCAGTCGCAAAGCTTTACCGGCTGGTGGGCGCAGGCCTTCGGCACACCGAATTAAGCCGCCCATGGCCGGTTTTGCAGCGTCAACATGGCGGCGGCGGGCATCTACACGATGGGCGGCGCCTTCTGGGAATTCGGCCAACCGGATTGGGAGCGCACGAAGCTGTTCATGATCTTCGGCGTGGCCGAGGACCATGACAGCAACCCCATCAAGATGGGCCTTGGCCGGCTGAAGGCGCGCGGCGCGCGGGTGATCGGGGTGAACCCGGTGCGGTCGGGCTATAACGCGGTGGCCGATGAATGGGTGGGCATCACGCCCGGCACCGACGGGCTGTTCATCCTGTCGATGGTGCATGTGCTGCTGAAGGCCGGGCGCGTCGATCTGGATTACCTGATCCGCTATACCAACGCGCCGGTGCTGGTGAACGCGGCCGAGGGGGCCGAAAAGGGCCTTCTGCTGCGCGACGCCGAAGGCCGGCTGCTGGTGCGCGACCGCGCCACGGGCCGGGCCGCGCCGATCGACACCCCCGGCGTGCAGCCCGATCTGGCGCATGGGGTCGAGGTTGACGGCATCACGCATCTGCCAGTGTTCCGCCATCTGGCCGAACGCTATCTGGCCGACGATTTCGCCCCCGAAGCCGTGGCAGAGCGCTGCGGCATCCCCGCCGCGCGCATCCGCGCCATCGCCGCCGAGATCGCGCGCGTGGCCTTCGAGGAAGAAATCATCCTCGATCAGCCCTGGACCGACTGGCGCGGCGAACGGCATGAGAAAATGGTGGGCCGTCCGGTGGCGTTTCACGCGATGCGCGGGATTTCGGCCCATTCCAACGGCTTTCAGACCGCGCGCGCGCTGCACATGCTGCAAATCCTTTTGGGCAGCGTCGAAACCCCCGGCGGGTTCCGCTTCAAGCCGCCCTACCCCAAACCGCCCGAGGCCCACCCCCGCCCGCATGGCAAGGTGACGCCGGGCCAGCCGCTGGACGGGCCGCATCTGGGCTATCCGCTGGGCCCGGAACATCTGCTGGTGAACGACGACGGCAGCGCGAAACGCATCGACAAGGCCTTCACCTGGGAAAACCCGATGTCGGCCCACGGGCTGATGCATATGGTGATTTCCAACGCCCATGCGGGCGATCCCTACCGCATCGACACGCTGTTTCTGTATATGGCGAACATGGCGTGGAATTCGTCGATGAACACATCCGCCGTCATCGACATGCTGACGGACAAGGGCGCCGATGGCGAATACGTCATCCCGCGCATCATCTATTCCGATGCCTATTCGTCGGAAATGGTCGCCTATGCCGACCTGATCCTGCCCGACACCACTTATCTGGAACGTCACGACTGCATCAGCCTGCTCGACCGCCCGATCTGCGAGGCCGACGGGCTGGCGGATTCGATCCGCTGGCCGGTGGTGGAACCGGATCGCCCCGGCCATGCGGGCGTGCGCGGGTTTCAGTCGGTGCTGCTCGATCTGGGGCACAGGCTGGGCCTGCCGGGCATGGTGGCCGAGGATGGCGGACCGAAGTTTCGCGATTACGCCGATTACATCGTCAACCACGAACGCCGCCCCGGCGTCGGGCCGCTGGCGGGCTGGCGCGGCGCCGATGGCACCGGCAAGGGGCGCGGCGCCCCCAACCCCGACCAGTTGCAGCGCTATATCGACAATGGCGGTTTCTGGATCGACCATATCGCACCCGAGGCGCAGTTCTTCAAACCCTGGAACGCGGCCTATCAGGATTGGGCGGTGGCGCGCGGGCTTTTCGACGCGCCGCAGCCCTATCGGTTCAACCTGTATGTCGAACCGCTGCGCAAGTTTCAGCTGGCCGCCGAAGGCTATGGCGACCGCCAGCCGCCTGACCACCTGCGCACCCGCATCCGCGACACGCTCGATCCGCTGCCGATCTGGTATGCGCCGTTCGAGGAAGGCCTGGTGGACCTGGCCGATTACCCGCTGCACGCGCTGACGCAACGGCCGATGGCGATGTATCATTCCTGGGGCACGCAGAACGCCTGGCTGCGCCAGATCCACGGCATGAACCCGCTGTTCGTTTCGGCCAAGGTCTGGGCGGAACACGGCTTTGCCCCCGGCGACTGGGCCTGGCTGATTTCGGCGCACGGGCGCATCCGTATCCCCGTGGCGCGGATGGACGCGCTGAACGACCACACCGTCTGGACATGGAACGCCATCGGCAAGCGGCGCGGCGCATGGGCGCTGGATGAAAAGGCGCCCGAGGCGACGAAGGGCTTTCTGCTCAACCACCTGATCCACGAATTGCTGCCCCCGCGCGGCGACGGGCTGCGCTGGGCCAATTCCGACCCGGTGACAGGCCAGGCCGCCTGGTATGACCTGCGCGTGCGCATCGAACGCACTGACCCCGGCGACGAGGTCTCCCAACCCGCCATCCCGGCCCAGAAATCCCCCGTCGGGCGCGGCCCCCGAAACATCCCGGAAAAGCCATGACGACCCTGCCCAGCCATACCGAGAAAAAGCTCGGCCTTGTCATCGACCTGGATACCTGCGTCGGTTGCCATGCCTGCGTGATTTCCTGCAAGGAATGGAACACCGAACATTACGGCGCGCCCCTGGCCGACATGGATGCCTATGGCGCCGATCCGGTGGGCACCTTCCTGAACCGTGTCCACAGTTTCGAGGTGACGCCAAAGGATGCACCCCCGCAACTGGTGCATTTTCCGAAATCCTGCCTGCATTGCGACGATGCGCCCTGCGTCACCGTCTGCCCCACCGGCGCCAGCTACAAGCGGCAGGAAGACGGCATCGTTCTGGTGAACGAGGATGCCTGCATCGGCTGCGGGCTGTGCGCCTGGGCCTGCCCCTATGGCGCGCGGGAAATGGACGGGGCGGAAAAGGTGATGAAGAAATGCACCCTCTGCGTCGACCGGATCTATAACGACAACATACCCGAGGAAGACCGCGTGCCCTCTTGCGTGCGCACCTGCCCGGAGGGGGCGCGGCATTTCGGCGATCTGGGGGATGCCGACAGCGACGTGTCGCGCCTTGTGGCCGAACGCGGCGGGTTCGACCTGATGCCCGAACAGGGCACCAGACCCGTCAACAAGTATCTGCCCCCCCGCCCCAAGGACACGCTGCAGGAAACCAGCATCCTCGCCCCGTATCTGGAGCCGGTGACGGACGAGGCCACGGGGATCGTCGGCTGGCTCGACCGCGCGCTGTCGCGGTTGTGATGCCATGGGGCCGTACCTGCACGAGCCTCCGTTGCCTTGTTCCGCCCGGGCGCCACACAGCGCAAGCATCGGCGCGCGCGGCGGCGAAGCGACAGTGCCGCTTTGGTGGTTTATGGCAAGGCCCGCGTCCAACAGCGCCGCTGCGCACATGCGCTGCCATATCGCCGGCGCCTCGGGGCGCGCCGACGATTGCGCGGCGGGCTTCGCCCTTGTTTCCGCGCCTTGGGGAACCCCAACCTCCCCTTCAGGC
>JAFIED010000024.1 GCA_020832805.1 Pararhodobacter sp. | reverse complement strand
GCGTTTCGTCAACGCCTCGTAGGTGGGCTCCCATTCATATTTGAACAGGGGCGAATATCCCTTTGACCAGGTCTCGCCGGCGGGGGTCAGGCCGGGGTTGCCCCAGGTCTTGGTCATGTCGTTGACCTCGAAGGCCACCGCCTGCTGCAGGTCGGGGTGAACCTCGTAGAAATTGGCCTCCAGCGCGTTGACCAGCGGAATATCCAGCCCATCCTGCCAGATGCAGGGGCTGCCATCCTCGGCCACGGCATGTTCGTGCCAGGTGCCGTTGGGGGTCAGCACGAAATCGTTGCGGCCCAGGGTCATCTTGTGACCATCGACGATGGTATAGGCGCCTGCCCCCTCCATGATGAAACGGATGGCGCTGGCCGAATGCCGGTGCGCGCTGGCGCGCTCGCCGGGGTGCATCACCTGCAAGCCGGCATAAATCCAGCCGACAGCTGCGGCCACATCCTGCCGTCCCGGGTTGTTCAGATAGATTACCCGCCGCCCCGCCTTTTCCGGTGTCACCAGATCGACCGAGCGCAGGACATGCTCGCGCAGATCTGTAAAACGCCACAGCACCGGCACCGATTGCGATACCGGCTCCCAGGGTTCGATCTTGTTGGCGACCGTCCACAGGGCCCCCGCGTCAAAACGCTCCAGATCCGCGTAATAGGCAACAAGTTCGGGCGTATCTTCTACATTCGCCCGTCCCGCGACATCTTCGCGGTATGCGTCATGTCTGCGCGCCATGCGTGTACCCTCCTGTCATGCTGGCGCGAAGATAGAAGGCCGGGCGGCCAAGGTAAACCGGCATTGCACATGCCAAACGCCCGGCCCTTGCCAGAGCCGGGCGTGGCGCTTGATCCGTCTGCACCTCAGAAACTGAGCGACACGTCACGATGGCTGGCCAGGCACCCTGCAACCTGCAGGGCCGTTGCCCGCTCCAGCCGGTCTTGCTCGCGCAGACCAAGGGTATAGCGGGTTTCGGCCTCCAATGCCTGCAGCCTGGCTGACAGCGTGCCCTGCGCCGCTGCACGCCAGGCCGCCTCCTGCCGGGCGATTTCCACCAGTTCCTCGGCGGCTTCGGCTGCGCGGGCAGGCGAGGCCCGCCGCCCTGACAGCCCTTCACGCAAGCTGCGCAAGGCGCCGCCCAGCACTGCACTGCCCGCAAGCCCGGCCGCCTGCCGTTCGATCTGCTGCACCGCATCGGCAAGCGTTCCAGGGTCAGCCTGCCCCACATCGGCCACCAGCGCCTCGATCTCGGGCACCAGAGCGGCGAATTCCTCTGCCGCGCCGATCTCTGCAACCATGTCCCGCAGAACCGTATACGACTGCTCGGACGCGTTGCGGAAATCACGCCTTGCGTCCTGTTCGGCGCGGTTGAGTGCCTGGAACGTATCCTGCATCGCGTCCCAGCCGTCTGGAATCCGGGCAGAGGTCACCTCGATCTCTGCGCGCAACTGGGCAATCCTTGTGTTGATCCGTTCGGTGCCCGCAACGGCTTCGGCAGTGTCGCCCCGGTAACTGCGCAACTGTCGTTCCAATCCGTCGATCAGGCGTTCAAGCCTTTCCCGTTCACGCCTGACCTCACGCACCTGACGGTGAAGCGGGCGATAGGCCGGCGTGGCGTCTGCGATATCCTGCTGGGTTTCACCGAACACCGCCAGCAGGGAAAAACTGCTTTCATAACCATCCAGCGCAGCCGCCAGTGCCTGCGCCCGTTCCGATGGCAGGAAACCGGTATCCACAGCGCGCAGATCGCCAATCATGCGGCGCACCGTGGCTTGCTGCGCCGGGATCGACTCTGCCAGGACCTCTTCCACGCAGTATTGCAGGCGCGGGTTTCGTGGCGGCGGGGCGTTTTCGGACAACAGCGATACGCGTGCCGGCAGATAATTAACCAGTTGCGGGAAATACCCCACGATAACCAGCGCGCCAAGTTGCATCAGGATGAAGGGGATCACCCCCTTGTACATGTTGACGGTCTTGACCGCCCTGTCGGCAACGCCACGCAGGTAGAACAGCGCAAACCCGAATGGCGGTGTCAGGAACGATGTCTGGATATTCAGACCGATCATCACCCCCAGCCAGACGGCAGACACGTTGGCCTCGGGGTTCATCAGCAGGATCGGCGCCACGATGGGAACCACCACGATGGCAATCTCGATAAAATCCAGGAAAAAGCCCAGCAGGAAGATCACGATCATCACGATGATGAACTGACCCCAGAATCCGCCCGGCAGGCCTGTCAGGTAGTCCTTGACCAGATGTTCGCCACCAAAGGCGCGAAACGCCGAGATCAGCATTGCCGCGCCCAGCAGAATGATGAAGACCAGCGCCGATGTCTTGGCGGTTTCCAGCATCACCGCACGCAGCGTGTCATCGATGCGCAAGGTGCGCGCCGCGCTCCAGCCCAGCGCGAACAGCAGCACCACAACCCCGGCCATGGCGATATAGACCGCAAGATGATCGCCAGAGCGGTCAAGCTGCCGGATGTTCAGGTTGAAATTGGCATGAAGCTGCCAGATCACCACCAGCGAGGCCAGCGCCAGGACGGCCGGCCAGAAACGGCGCGGCCCGCTGTGCAGCTTGTACCCGGCCATGACGGTTGCCCCGGCCGCACCGACCGCACCCGCCTGGGTCACGGTGGCCACGCCCAGAATGATCGATCCCAGAACCAGAAAGATCAGCAACAGCGGCGGCACGGTCGCAAAGAGGACCTCGCGCCAGAAAGAGAGATCACGCGCACCCGCCACCTGCACCGAGGGCGCACTTTGTGGCCGCAGCAGCGCATAGATCAGGATGAACAGGATATACATGCCCACCAGCACGAGGCCCGGGAAAAGCGCCCCCATGAACATGTCGCCCGCCGATGTCGGCACGACCGCCAGTTCAGATGGCATGGCGAACTGGCCCGTGGCCTCGCGGTATTCGGCCAGGCGCAACTGCCCCGCCAGGTCGGTCGCCGATGACAACTGGTCAGCCAGGATGATCAGCACGATGGAGGGGGGAATGATCTGCCCCAGCGTGCCGGACGCCAGGATGGTGCCGGTTGCCAGCGGTTGCGAGTAGTTGTTGCGCATCATGGCGGGCAGGCTGATCAGGCCCATCGCCACCACCGTGGCGCCCACCACCCCGGTTGTCGCGGCCAGCAGCGCGCCCACAACGACCACCGAAATGCCCAGCCCCCCCGGCAACCGCCCGAACAGCTTGGCCATGGTCACCAGCAATTCCTCGGCGATCTTTGACCGCTGCAGCATGATGCCCATGAAAATGAACAAGGGAATGGCAATCAGCGTGTCGCGGTCGGCCTCCCAGTAGATGCCGCGAAAGTTCGTCACGCCGGCGCTGAGCCATTCCACCGCAGAACCGCTGAGGAAAAAGGCGCTGGCATCCCCCATGAACAGCCATCCGCTGCCGGCCGCCAGCCCGATGGTCACGATGGCCGAACCCGGCAAGGCAAAGGCCACCGGGAAACCCACGCCCAGCGTGAACATCATCATCAGAACGAGAATCGCCAGAAAGACAAGTTCCATGAATGCTTACCCCGCTACGGGTTTCAGGTCTGCCGCGGCGCCTTCTTCGGGCGCATCGGGGTCGGGTTCACCGCGCCACTCGGCGGCGGCCTTCAGCATGTAGGAGGCAAATTGCAGCAGCATCGTCACGGTAAAGACAGCAAGAAACACCGCCAGCAGATACTTTGTCATCGCGCCATAGGTCTGCTGGCCCTGTTCGAAGCGGATGAAAGGACCGATCAGGGTAGAGGCGTTGGTCGCCGACCCCAGGATCAGGATCGTCCAGCACATCGTCATGCCCAGCACCACCGAACCGATACCGTTGACCAGTGCCTTGGCCCGCCGTGACATCGAGGAATAGAACACATCGACCCGCACATGCCCCTCGCTGACCAGCGTATGGGCCGATGCGAAAAGGAACAGCGCGGCGTACCACAGCCGCACCAGATCGGCCATGAAGGGCTGTTCGTAGGAAAAGATGAAGCGGCCGATGACCATCAGCAACTGGACAACCACCACCAGCAGCGCCAGCCACATGAAACCCAGCGTGCGCGTGAACAGCGCCACCACAAAACCCAGGACGACAAGCGGCATGTGGATCATCGGCCCGCGGGCGCGCGGCTGCCCCATCTGGGTGGCGAACTCATCGCTGAACAGCACCCTGTGCAACCCCTCGGCGCGCAGCCAGGATATTGCCGTGTCCCCCAGCCCCACGAACAGCACGGCAAAGAAACAGGCACGGACCAGAAAATTGGTCAGCGCCGTGATGCGCGCGCTGTCCGGCCGCAACGGCTCGCCCCTTGATCGCATGACCATGGCCACCGCCAACGCCGCCGCAATGACGTAGAAAACTGCCGCCAGCCAGCCACCGGCATCACCCTGGACAAAAGCCATGGCGCCGGGCAGGCGCTGCCAGTGGACCAGATAATTTTCAATCAGAAAGGCAAAGGTCACCGTGACCGTGCCCCAGGCAAAAAGCCTGAGAAACAGCGGCCCGGCGCCGGTGGCAGGCGTCGCGTGCTGCATGGTTCAGCCCCTGTCGGAATGCGCTTTGTCGCGCCTTGTTGCGGGAATGGGGCGGCAGCCATGCCGGCACCGCCCCACCCGAATTTCTGCAGTAGAAAGCTTACTCGATACCCAGCACCCGGTTACGCTGGAACGCGAATTCCTGCTCGGAAATCGACAGCCAGCGACCGACCTCGGCACGCGCCTGCACAAAGGCCTCGTGCATGCGGTTCGCCGCATCGGAATGCTGGCGAATCTCGTCGAACACTTCTTCCGATGCCTGACCGAAGGCATCATAGGTGTCTTCCGAGAACTCGCGCATCTGGATGCCGTGATCCTGGATCAGCCGGTCCAGATAGCGGCCGTTGTTGGCGTTGTATTCCGCCATCATCCGGTCGTTTTCCATGTGACAGCATGCCTGGATGGCGCGCTGCTGCCAGCTGGGCAGGCTGGTCAGCCAGGATTTGTTGAAGGTCAACGACAGCGCCGGGCCCGGTTCCTGTGCGCCCGGGTTGTAGTAGAACCGCGCCGCCTGGTGCAGGTTCAGATAGAAGTCGTTCCACGGGCCAACCCATTCGGTGGCGTCGATGGCGCCGGAAACCAGCGCTTCATAGATCTGACCGCCGGGCAGAGACACCACCGAAACGCCCAGTTTGGACATCATCGAGCCGCCGATGCCCGGGATGCGCATGCGCAGCCCGCGCAGGTCTTCCGGCGAGTTGATCTCGCGGTTGAACCAGCCGCCCGGCTGGCACCCGGTGTTGCCGGCCAGCCAGCCCTTCAGGCCGTACTCGTCGGCAACCTCGTCCCAGATTTCCTGGCCGCCCATGTAATGGATGAAGGCGTTCTGTTCCAGCGCGGTCAAACCCATGGGCACCGAGCAGACATAGGCAAAGACCGGGTGCGTGCCCAGCCAGTAATAGTCGGCGGCGTGAAAGGCCTGCGAGTTGCCCGAAGACACTTCGTCAAACACGTCAAAGGCACCGACGCGCTCGCCAGCGGCATAGTATTCCACCGCGATGGCACCATCTGTCGCTTCCTCGATGAGGGTTGCCAGACGCTGGGCAGAGGTGCCAAGGCCCGGAAAGTCCCGCGGCCATGTAGAGACGATCACCAGTGGCGTGCGGCCTTGCGCCACCGCAGGCGCAGCCAACGTGCCCGCAGCGGCGGCAGCACCGCCAACAGCAGATGTCTTCAGGAAAGAGCGACGATCCATACTATTCCTCCCAGTGGTTTTTTCTTTCGCCCAACCCGCGAACAGGTTGATGCCGCCGTTAAAGCATAGCAGATGCGTTCTGAGAAGCCTGCAAGCCTGGAATTCCGCCGAATTGGTTCAATTTTCCAACCAATGTTATCGCCAACAGCCATGGCCAGGCAGCCGGGGCTGTCAGGCCCGGTCGCCAACCGACTTCAGGTTGAGATAATTCGCAACGAAAATGACGGCCGCACCGAGGAACACAAACGGGTCCAGTGCCTCGGCATACAACCAGACCGCCACCAAGGCGATGATCGGCAATCTGGCAAATTCCATCGGCGCCACCACCGAGGCCGGCGCCACGCCCAGCGCCGAGGTCAACGAGTAATGCGCGGTCAGCCCGGTAACCCCGGCAACCAGCAGCCATGGCACGATGGCGGCTGACGGCAGGGTAAAGCCGCCGATGAAAGACAGCACGAGACCGAACAGCGTTTGCAGCAGCGTCATCCAGAACAGCACACATAACACCCCGTCATGGCGCATGATCTTCTTGGTCAGCATGACGTTCAGCGCAAAGCCGACAGCGGCCAGTATCCCGGCCAGATGCCCTGGCCCCAATGGGGCCACGCCGGGTTGCGCCACGATCAGGACGCCGGCAAAGCCCAGCGCGGCCAGCCCCAGCCGACGCCGTGAAAGTGTTTCACCCAATACCAGCGGCGCCAGCAGCACAACCCAGATCGGCATGGTGAATTCCAGGGCCACCAGTTGCGCCAGGGGAATCGCCGCCACGCCATAGAACCACAGGTTCTGCCCGGCAAAGTGAAACACGTTGCGCCCAAGGTGCAAACGCGGCTGACGACTGCGCACTTGCGCCAAGCCGCGCGCACTCAGCATGACGATGGGCAGCATGATGCCGAACCCCATGAGCGAGCGCCAGAACATCAGCTCGAATGTGGAAAGCTCTTCCATGACCGCCCGGCCCGCAACGGCCATCAGTGTGAACGAGGCAATGGCGCCGCACATCCACAGCGCGGCCTTGACTGGCTGCGCCTCGGCTGCCGGGGGGCTGGGAACTGGCTGAGCAGGAGATCTCACGCGGGGCGCCTCGCATCAATGCCCGGCCCAATTGCGCCCGGACAGCATGTCTGTGCAGATTGCAGGCGATCCGGCTCGCCCTGTCATGCGCGCAGATAACCGGGCTGCGCGGGGCTTGGCAATGGCAGGCACGCACCAGCTACCTCAGGGCTACCACAGGGCGCGCACCAGCCCAACACTGGCCAAGAGCACCAGCAACAGGTTGACCAGGCGCCTGAAATCAGTCGGCTCGGACGCCATGAAGCGCTTGCTGCCCAGCCAGTTGCCGACCAGGAAAAGCGGCAGCGCCAACGCCGTTACAATCAATGTATCGCGCGTTACCAGACCGTTCCACCACAAGACCGGCAACGTCCACGCGCCCAGAAAGATGAAATAGGCCAGCAAGGTTGCGCGAAATCGGCGCGGCCGGGTGCCCTGCGCCGAAAGCAGCACCACAACCGGCAACCCGCCCAGCCCGCCGGCATTCGCCATGCCTGAAAAGACGCCCGTGCCCAGGCGCAGCGCGGTGCCCGCCGGGCGCGAAAGCGTCCAGCCCATGAGAAGTGCCAAGGCCAACAGCATCACGAAACCAGCGACAACTGCACGCGCGACATCCTCTGACAGCGCGGTCAGGGCCCATAATGCCAGAGGCAGTGCAGGCGCCGCGCCCGCAAACAGCACAAGCACGGTGCGCCAATCGATATCCCGCCGCAGGCTGCGCCAGATCTGCGCGGTCATCGCCAGGTCGCTGAAAATGGCAACGGCGACCAGCGGCAAGGGGTTCATCACCACCGCCCCCGCCGTCACGATCAGTGCACCAAAGCCGAACCCGGTATAGCCCCTGATGAACGCCGCAACCGGAAAGGCCACCGCCAGCCAAGCGATGGCCCAGAATCCCAGATCAAAGGGCAAGGTCACCGAAAGGGTCACGCCGCCGTTTGCGGCCGCATGTCAGCGGGGTCGATCCCGGCCAACGACACCGGTTTTTTCATCGCATCGCGGCGGAATGGTTCGCCCAGTTCCTGGTTGATCATCGCCTCGATCAACGTGGTCTTGCCATGGATCATCTGATCGTCGACCGCCTTCTTCAGCGCGGTGGTCAGTTCCTCCATCGTGCGCGCCTGCACGCCCTGCAAGCCGCAGGCCTGTGCGATCCCCGCATAGCTGACCTGTTCATCCAGCTCCGTACCCACGAAATTGTCGTCATACCACAGGGTCGAATTGCGCTTTTCCGCACCCCATTGATAGTTGCGGAACACCACCATGGTGATCGCCGGCCACTCCGGCCGGCCAATGGCCGTAAGTTCGGTGACCGCGATGCCAAAGGCACCGTCGCCGGCAAACCCCACCACCGGCACATCCGGGCAGCCGATCTTGGCGCCCACGATGGCGGGCAGGCCGTAGCCGCAGGGGCCGAACAGGCCCGGCGCCAGATATTTCCGCCCGCCCGGAAAGCTGGGATAGGCGTTGCCGATGGCGCAGTTGTTGCCGATATCGGTGCTGATGATCGCGTCCTCGGGCAGCGCGGATTGAATGGCACGCCAGGCCATGCGCGGGCTCATCCAGTCCGGTTTGTCGGCGCGGGCGCGTTCGTTCCAGTTGGTGCCGGGGTCGTCGTCTTCATGGTCCATCGACGACAGCGCCTGCGCCCAGGCGGACTTGCGCTGCGCGATCTCGGCGCGGCGCTCTGCGCGCCCCGCATCGCCGGCCTCGGGTGCAAGCTGCGCGAGGATCTCCTCGGCGACCTGTTTCGCATCCCCCACGAT
>JAFIED010000013.1 GCA_020832805.1 Pararhodobacter sp. | reverse complement strand
GTCGTTCCTCTTGCGGCTGCGGTCATGCGACTGGTGTTTGTTGGTGCGCGATCCTGTGCCAGGATGCGCCATCCCTCACCCAGGTCGAGGCGCATAGCGCCTGATGGATCGGCACATCGGCCTTTTCCGTGCGGACGCGGTAGGCCAGCACGGCGACACCGCCCCGCCGGGTCACTGTCCGTCGGTCCATTTCGACCAGGCGCCAGCCGGTGTTGACGGGCAGATGGGCCATGGCAACGTTCCCCTGCAGGATGCCGTCCGGATAGGGCAGGATCAGGATCGCACCAGCGGCGGTCACGCTGCGGGCACTGTCACGGCCGCTGGTCCACAACGCCTCTTCCAAGCGCCAAAGATGTTCGTCCTTCCCATGATCCGGCTCCGCCCCCGGCTTTGTCGGCTGAATCATGCGCTCAATTCCCCGGACTGACCGCACCGAAAAAGAAGCCCTGCGCAAGAAACAGGATCACGAGCAGCACGGCGATCAACGGACCCGCACCCAGCGCTCCGAAGGTTGACGGAAGGGTGCGGCCCTGTTTGCCAACCTGTCTTTCAGTCCGACCCGATGCTGCTGGCAGCAGTTCCACCAGCCGCAGAATGATAGTCCCCTCGTCCTGCCGCAGCGCCGGGACATCGCCGAAACCGGCCAGATGCCGTTCAAGACGGCTGCGGGCATCGGCACGCGGCAGGTCTGCCAGATCGGCAGCCTCGTCCCAAGGGTCGAGGCCAAGGCGGGCCAGGGTCGACAAAACGCTGACGGTGTTTCCGCCACGATCTTCACCGACCGCCGCGTATAGGAACCCGTCGAACGGCGTTCCGCCCTCACGAAGAAAATCCGTTCTGGACATGGCGGTCATCCTTTTCTGACGACTTTTCGGGGGCGAGCGGCAATCCTGCAGCCGTGCCATAGGCGGGGATCAGGTTGATCCGTCACCTTTGCAGCCCCTTCTACACCACCGAGCCAACTTTGACCCTGATACAGATCAGGAGCGCGACCGGCGGGCAGGACCGAACTGCAGATTGCAGTCCTCCGCCTTCGGTGACGCCGCCGGGTCACTAACCCGGATCAGTTTCGGCGCGTCCCGGGAAGGCTAGAGAGAGGGTTCAATTCAATTTCTGGCCGTCGTTGCGGGCGGGCGACGGGGTCTGCCACCGCAATGGGTCAGGCAGCTTCACAGGCACAAGGAAATACACAATGCCCCTGATCAATCTGATCATCACGCTCATCGTCGTCGGTGTGCTGCTGTGGCTGGTGAACACCTACATCCCGATGGACCGGAAGATCAAATCCATCCTCAACGTCGTCGTCGTGATCGCCGTGATCCTGTGGCTGCTCAGCACCTTCGGCATTCTGGGCAATATTTCAGGGGTCCGCGTTGGCGGCTGACGCCGCAGGGCAGATGCCGCTGACAGTGACGCTGACCGGACCTGGGCGAAACCCGCATGCGGCTTCCTGACACCAGCCGAGGCCGATGAAGCTTGCGTCAAGGCGCCTGCCGTGACTCTTCTCTAACCTAGATCAGTTTTGCGTTGGAACCTGTCCTGTAGTGTCTGGTCTCAATCCGACGCACGTATTCAGCCGCGGCACGCCGCTGCCCCTTCGGCGCAGGGACGTGCATGTCACAAGGAGCCCTGCGATGGAAAGTCGGACGACCCGGACCAGAGTGACCTTTTCCAAAGCCTTTGCGCTCGGAGGATCCGACGACCTGCTTCCAGCGGGCGGCTACGATCTGATCGTCGAGGAAGAGCGCCTGCAGGGACTGACCTTCGACGCCTGGCGCCGCGTGTCCGCTTTCCTTGAGGTCAGGCCGAACCCGCACGCGCCGGGACGAACCGAATTGCGTCCGGTTACCGATGCGGAACTCCAACAGGCCCGCACCCATGACCCCGCTCGGGACACAGGGACGCGCCTTCACTCTGATGCGGACAAGGTTCCGCGAAAGGAAAGACCATGAACACCCCCGAATGGCTTGTCCCTGGCCTTGCCGGCGCGGCGCTTGGCGGCGCGATCGTCGCAGTCGCAGGCTTCGCCGCATTGGGCTGGATGACAGTTGGACAGGCCGATCGCATGGCGCAAGGCATGGCCACGGAAAGGGTCATGGCGACGATGATTCCGATCTGCGTCGAGAGATCCTTTGCCGACCCGGAGCGCATGGCCCATTTGGCCACCATCCGTCAGGCTTCCGGCACGGCCCGGAGGGATGCGTTGATGGCCACAGGCTGGGCGACGATGCCGGGCAGAACCGGGCCTGACCGTACGCTGGCGGCGGCCTGTCTGACCGCGCTGGACCTGCCTTCCAGCTGATCCATTCCAAGTGCGGGAAAGCCCATGTCAAGCATGCCTTTCGGAAAACATGCTGGTCGTCTGCCGCCCGCGCGGAGCGGACCGGCCCTGCCCATGGCCGTGAATGAGCCACCCTTGGGGAACGGGCAAATCCATGAACGCAACGGGATCTGGGTCGCTACCAGCGGGGGCGTCTGGCTGGGTGACTATACCCGGCGCGAAAACGCCATTGCAGCGTTGACGGCCCTGGGGCGTGACAGGGCTTGCCCGTGGCCGGCTTTCCGGTTTCGGGCCGGCAAACTTCCATGAAAGGAATGTGATGCAGGGCCCGATCAGCAAGACGACAGTGGTCTTTGCCGAACCCTTCCGGATCCCCGGTCTGGACGAGCTGCTTCCGGCCGGGGCGTATGACCTCGAGACCGAGATCGACGCGCCGCCCGAACATCTGCACCCCGAAAGCTGGAAAGCCTCGGTGCTGGTCCGGCTTCATCCGCGCCTTTCGCATCCCGGGATGAACCGCACGCTGACCGTTGCGCTGTCTGCGCTGGATAATGCCCTCGCCCGTGACAAGCTGACCGGTCGGGGCCTGGTGGATTTCTTCATTGAGGACATGCTGTCCGATCCGATGATCCGTCTGGTGATGGCCGCCGACCGGGTGTCGGACAGCGAGATACGGCAGATCTATGCGCGCGCCAGTCGCACGTCCGATCCGGAAGGCCGGACCCTGCGCGCAGACCCCGAATCGGGCGATTGGCCGCCCAGCCAGGACGCCGCCGCCCACCAGCGCGCCGAAAACGAAGGCATGCCCCCGCGCCGGTATCGCGCGCAACTGGCCAAAACCCGGCCGATAGGGTAGGTATAGACATGATGAACGCAGGACAGGCGCCAGGCGCAGGACGCGGCCGTCACAGGCGGATGACATGGTGGCGCCGTCACCCTACCGTGCTGCTGTTGCGCCGTGTCATGCTGGCCCTGATCCTGCTGGCAGGCGCCGTGGGGCTTGCCGCACAGGACCGCCCCGCCCCGCCGCCAGTGATCGTGCTGACCGCCCAAGGGCCCGTGTCGCCCGCCATGTCGGATTACATCCGCCGCAATCTTGACGCTGCCGCCGCGCGGGGCAGCCCGCTGGTGGTGCTGAAGCTGGACACGCCGGGCGGTCTGGACACATCCATGCGCGAGATCATCCAGGCCATCCTGGCCTCGCCGGTGCCGGGGGCCGCATGGGTGGCCCCGCAGGGCGGGCGGGCGGCCAGCGCGGGGACCTATATCCTTTACGCCAGCCATATCGCGGCGATGGCCCCGGCCACCAACCTGGGGGCCGCGACCCCGGTGTCCCTGACCGCTCCAGGTGCAACGCCGGGTGACAGACAGGACGAGCCGCGCGCGCCTCTGCCTCTCGGCCCGTCGCGGGGTGAAGACGGCGACGCCGCGCCCGCAGAAGTGCCCGCCGCCCCGCCTCGGCCCACCGGAACTGCGATGGAGGCCAAGGTCATCAACGATGCCGTCGCCTATATCCGCGGGTTGGCGGAACTGCGCGGCCGGAATGCCGACTGGGCCGAGGCGGCCGTGCGGCGGGGCGAAAGCCTCAGCGCCGGTGCCGCCGCGGCCGAAGGGGTGATCGACTTTGTCGCCGCCGATCTGGAGGGGCTGTTGAGCCAGGCCGATGGCCGCGTCGTGATGATGGCCGCCGGCCCCCTGACACTGGCCACAGCCGGTCTGGCGCATGAGGTGGTCACCCCGGACTGGCGCACCGCCTTCCTGAGCGTGATCACCAACCCGAATGTGGCGCTGATCCTGATGCTGGTCGGCGTGTATGGCATCATCCTCGAGTTCCTGAACCCTGGGGTTCTGGTTGCGGGCACGATCGGCGGGATCAGCCTGATCCTGGGCCTTTACGCGCTGGCCCTGCTGCCGATCAGCTATGCCGGGATCGGGCTGATCCTGCTGGGCCTGGCGCTGATCGTGGCCGAAGCCTTTGCGCCCTCGTTCGGCGTCCTGGGGATCGGCGGCACCGCAGCGCTGGTGCTGGGCGCGGTGATCCTGATCGACACCGACGCGCCGGGCTTCGTGGTCTCGGTGCCGATCATCGCAGGCGTGGCGGTGGCCGGGCTGGTCTCGACCCTGATCATCGCACGCCTTGCTGCCCGGTCCTTCGGCGCAAGGGTCGTCGGCGGCGCCGAGGGACTGATCGGCGCCCCTGCCACGGTGCTGGAGTGGCAGCGGGGCCGCGGCCATGTCTGGGCACAGGGAGAACGCTGGCAGGCCAGCGGCCCGGCGGCGCTGAACCCGCAGGAGGTGGTGCGCGTCACCGCGATCAAGGGGCTGGTGGTGCAGGTCGAACGCCACGCATCCGTCAACTGAAACATGGCCCTGCGGGGCAGGAGGATGAGATGGAGTTTCTCTACGATTTCGGGTTCTACGGCGTGCTGGTCGTCTTCGTTCTGGCGCTGCTGGCCTCGGCCATCAGGATCCTGCGCGAATACGAACGCGCGGTGGTCTTCACGCTCGGCCGCTTTACCGGGGTCAAGGGCCCCGGGCTGATCATCGTGATCCCTGGCATCCAGCAGGTTGTCCGCGTGGACATGCGGGTCAAGGTGCTGGACGTGCCCAGCCAGGACGTGATCAGCCGCGACAATGTCTCGGTCCGGGTCAATGCGGTGATCTACTTCCGCTTCATGGAGGCAGAACGCGCCACCATCCAGGTCGAGAATTTCATGCAGGCCACCAGCGAACTGGCGCAGACCACGCTGCGCTCGGTCCTGGGCAAGCAC
>JAFIED010000041.1 GCA_020832805.1 Pararhodobacter sp. | reverse complement strand
ATTTTTGGCAAGATGATGGGCAAGGGGGCGGACAGAAAGCCGGTGACGCCGCCGCATGGGCGTGGTAGCGCGCAGGAATGGACCGGATACCTGACAAGGACGAATTGCGCGACTGGATGGCCGAGAACCCCGAGGCGACCGGGCTGCGCGAGATTGCGCGCGCCTTCGGGCTGAAAGGGGGCGCGCGGCGCGAATTGCGGGCTCTGCTGGCCGAAATGGCCGACGAGGGCATGATCGCCCCGCGCCGCCGCGGCGGGCGCCGTGCGGCCTTGCCACCGGTCGGGTTGCTTGATGTGTTGCCGCCCGATGCCGGCGGCGACCTGTTCGCCCGCCCGCGCGACTGGCCCGAGGGCGAGCCAGTGCCGCGCATTCTGGTCGTCACGCGCGAAGGCGGCCCGGCGCTGGGCGCCGGTGACCGGATACTGGCCAAACTGACGGCCGTGCGGGCCGAGGACCATGACTATCAGGCGCGCGTCATCCGCCGGCTTGAAAGCGGGCCGCGGCGGATTCTGGGAATTTTCCGCAAGGGTGCCGAGGGCGGGCGCCTGATGGCCATCGACCGCGGTTCTGATCTGGAATGGCGTATTCCGGCGGCCGACATGAACGGCGCGCAGGAGGGCGAGCTGGTCGAGGCCGAACAGACCGAGCCGCCCCGCATGGGCCTGCCCCGCGCGCGGGTGGTGGCGGTGCTGGGCGATCCGTCGGCGCCGAAATCGGTGTCGCTGATTGCCATCCATCAGCACGGTATCCCGGACCATTTCCCCGATTCCGTGCTGGAGGAAGCCGCGACGATAGAGCCCGCCGGGATGGCGGGGCGGGAGGATTTGCGCGAACTGCCGTTGGTCACAATCGACCCCTCGGATGCGCGCGATCACGATGATGCGGTATGTGCCGCGCCCGATGACGATCCGGCCAATCCGGGCGGCTTTGTTGTCTGGGTGGCGATTGCCGATGTGGCGCATTATGTGCGTCCGGGCTCTGAACTGGACCGCGAAGCGCGCAAGCGCGGCAATTCGACCTATTTCCCTGACCGCGTGGTGCCGATGCTGCCCGAGCGGTTGTCGGCCGATCTGTGCTCGTTGCACGAGGGGGCCGACAGGCCGGTGCTGGCGCTGCGCATGGTGTTCGATGCGCAGGGGATGCGGCGCTGCCATCGCTTTGCGCGGGGGATGATGCGCTCGCATGCCTCGCTCAGTTATGCACAGGCGCAGGCGGCATTCGAGGGGCGCCATGACGATGCCACCGCACCATTGGCGGGCATGCTGGACGCGCTTTATGCGGCATGGCAGGCCACGATACAGGCGCGCGCGCTGCGCCAGCCGCTGGACCTTGATCTGCCCGAGCGCCAGATTGTGCTGTCGGATGCCGGTCAGGTGCTGTCGGTGGCCTTTCGCACCCGGCTGGATGCCCATCGGCTGATCGAGGAATTCATGGTGCAGGCCAATGTGGCCGCAGCCGAGGAGCTGATCGCCCGCTGTTCGCCCCTGTTGTTCCGCGTCCACGAGGAGCCCCCGCCCGACAAGCTGGAGGCGCTGCGTGAGGTGGCGGTGAATTCGGGTTTCACGCTGGCGAAGGGGCAGGTGCTGCAGACACGGCATCTGAACGCGCTGTTGGCGCAGGCCGCGGGCAGTGCCTTTGACGAACTGATCAACATGGCAACGCTGCGGTCGATGACGCAGGCCTACTATAGCCCTGAAAACCTGGGTCATTTTGGCCTGGCCCTGCGGCATTACGCGCATTTCACCTCGCCCATCCGGCGCTATGCCGATCTGGTGGTGCATCGCGCGTTGATCGGCGCACACCGCTGGGGGCCGGATGCGCGCCAGGATGGGCTGAGGCCGGAAGAGACAGACCTGCTGGCTGAAACCGCCCAGTTGATTTCGCAGGCCGAGCGGCGCTCGATGACCGCCGAACGGGACACGGTTGACCGGTATCTGGCAGCCTGGCTGACCGACCGCGTGGGCGCCGAATTCGAAGGCCGGATTGCCGGCGTGGCGCGGTTCGGCCTGTTCGTGCGACTGGACGAAACCGGCGCCGACGGCCTGGTACCGATCCGGTCGCTGGGGGACGAGTTTTTCCACCACGATCAGGAAGCGCAAACACTGACCGGCGAACACTCGGGCCAGGTGCTGGGATTGGGGCAGCGGGTGCGGGTAAAGCTGACCGAGGCCGAGGCGCTGACCGGCGGGGTGTTGCTGGAAATGCTGGAAGTCGAGGGCGAGGCGCTGGCGCGCCCCGCGCGGCGCGGGCGTGGCCGTGCGCCGGTCAGGCGCGGTGCTGGCGCCAGGGCAGCGCGAGAGCGCGCCCGGCGCAAGGCGAAAAGGCGCCACGAGTAACGTGACGCCATCAACCCGTTTTCGGCCGATGCCGGTGATGATTGCCTTGCCGCTTCGGTGCCGGGCGTCCGGCCAGGTGTGCCACGACGCAGCGTCGGGCCTGGATGGGCGGTGCTTTCATCGGACGCGGGGCAGGGGTATACAGGGTCAGAAGTCATGCAAAGGGGCAACAAGATGGAAGATATCGTCATTCTGGGGGGCGCACGGACCGCCATCGGCACGTTCGGCGGCAGTCTGGCCGGCACCCCGCTTTCGGACATTGCCACGCATGTGACGAAGGCGGCGATGGACCGTGCGGGCGTCGAGGGCGGGCAGATCGGATCGGTTGTGTTCGGCCATGTCGGCAATACCGAGCCGCGCGATGCCTATCTGTCGCGCGTGGCGGCGATGCAGGCGGGCATCCCCGATACCACGCCGGCCATGAATGTGAACCGGCTGTGCGGGTCCGGGGCGCAGGCCGTTGTGTCTGCGGCGCAGGCGCTGATGCTGGGGGATGCCGATTTCGCCCTGGCAGGCGGTGCCGAAAGCATGAGCCGCATGCCCTATATCATTCCCGCGGCACGCTTTGGTCAGAAGATGGGCGATGCGGTGGTGCAGGACATTATGCTGGGCGCGCTGACCTGCCCCTTTGGCACCGGCCACATGGGGGTGACGGCCGAGAATGTCGCCGCTGAGCACACGGTCAGCCGCGAAGAGCAGGACGCCTTTGCCCTGGAAAGCCAGACGCGCGCCGCCCGCGCCATCGCCGAGGGCCGCTTCAAGGATCAGATCGCGCCCTTCATGCTGAAGCCCCGCAAGGGCGAGGTCGCCTTTGACACCGACGAGCACCCCAAGAAGACCTCGGCCGAGGCGCTGGCGGGGCTGCGCCCGGCGTTCCGCAAGGATGGATCGGTCACGGCCGGCAACGCCAGCGGCATCAATGATGGTGCGGCCGCGGTCGTGCTGGCCCGGGCCTCGGCGGCCGAAAAGGCGGGGCTCAAGCCCTGGGCGCGGCTGACCGGCTATGCCGTGGCCGGGGTGCGCCCAGAGGTGATGGGCATTGGTCCGGTGCCGGCGGTGCAACTTTTGTGCGCGCGTACGGGCCTGTCGGTTCAGGATTTCGATGTGATCGAATCGAACGAAGCCTTTGCAGCCCAGGCGCTGGCGGTGAACAAGGGGCTGGGGCTGGATGCTGCCAAGGTAAACCCCAACGGCGGGGCCATCGCGCTGGGCCACCCCGTGGGCGCCACGGGTGTGATCATCACCGTCAAGGCGCTGTATGAGCTGGAGCGGATCGGCGGCAAGCGCGCCCTGGTCACCATGTGCATCGGCGGCGGGCAGGGCATTGCCCTGGCGCTTGAACGGATCTGATCCGGCCCGGTTGGTCAGTGCCGGCCCGGTTGGCGTGACGCCATGCCGGGTCGGCGCGGCTTAAGGGATAATTCACTCTTGCTGGCAATTCTGGGCACCTGCCACGTGCAAGGATGTGCCAGTTCATGACGCTTTTTGACAAGCTTGCCCAGGAGCGACGCGCCAGGCTGGTGGCCGAGCGTCTGGCCGAGCAGGCACGCCGCGAGGCCGATGCCTTGCGAAGCCAGTGCGCCGCGCTGGCACGGCAGCTTGCCAATGCAACGCAGGCGTCACCCGGTGACACAGCACCCGAGGGATCGGCGCCCCAGACCGATTCCGTTGTCAGGTCGCAGGACATCTTGAATGCCGCGCGTCAATCCGTGGTCATTGCCGAAAGGCGTTTGTGGGACTCGGTCAACACCATTCATGACGGATTTGCCGTCTTCGACAGCAGCGAACGACTGGTCGCGGCAAACCAGGCATTTCTGAAAAGTTTCAACGGGCTGGACGAGGCGCGCCCGGGCATACGCTATACCCGGATGCTGGAACTTCTGGCGTGGGAGGGGCGGGTCGCGCTGGGTGACCTGACGCCTGCCGACTGGGTGGCGCAGCTCATGCGCGACCTGCAGACCGATGCGGCATCGCGCCCCGTGATCGAGATGCAGGATGGCACATTTGTCCGGCTCATGGTGCGTGGCACGGCGGGCGGCGATCTTGTGGTTCTGGCGCGCGACATCACGGAAAGCGTGCGCCACGCTGCGGAACTGCAGGAAGCCCGTTTGCGAGCCGAGGCCGCCAGCCGGGCGAAATCGACCTTCCTGGCCAACATGAGCCATGAGATTCGCACGCCGATGAACGGTGTTGTCGGCATGGCCGAACTGCTGGTCGAAACCACCCTGAACGACGAACAGCGCCTCTATGCGGAAACCATCCGCACCTCGGGCGAGGCGTTGCTGTCGATCATCAGTGACGTGCTGGATTTCTCCAAGATCGAAGCCGACAAGCTGAAGTTGAGGCCGGAACCTTTTGATCTTGAAAGATGTATTCATGAGGTCATGATCCTTTTGCAGGCCGGTGCCCGCAAACGCGCGATCAACATGATGCTGGATTACGACCTGTTCCTGCCGACCCGCTTCATGGCCGATCCGGGGCGGGTACGTCAGGTGCTGATGAACCTCATCGGCAACGCGGTGAAATTCACCGAGGCAGGGCATGTGCTGATACGCGTTGTCGGTATGGAAACGGGCGCGAACGCGCATCAGTTGACCGTCACTGTCGAGGATACGGGGATAGGTATCGCGGCTGATCATCTTGATGGTGTCTTTGGCGAGTTCAGCCAGGTAGATGAACAGGCGAACCGCCGCTTCGAAGGTACGGGGCTGGGGCTGGCGATCACCCGGCGCCTGGTGGAACTGATGGGCGGGCGAATCTGGGTCGAATCGGAACTGGGCAAGGGCTCATGCTTCGGTTTTTCGTTCGTGGCGCCGCTGGCCGAGGCCGGCGCGGTTCTGCCCGCCGATCCGATTTGCGTGCAGCATGTGCTGGTTGTCGATGATCAGGTGGTCAACCGTACGATTCTGGACCGGCAACTGGCAGCGCAGGGGATCGCCGTTACCCTGTGCGACAGCGGCGAGGAGGCGTTGACCCTGCTTTGTCGGCAGGGCGAAGACGGGCCGGTCGATCTGGTATTGGCGGATCACCAGATGCCCGGGATGAACGGTCTTGATCTGGCGCTCAGGCTGCATGAGGCGGGAAACTCGGTGCCGGTTGTCCTGCTCAGTTCCAGTCCGGCGGATCTGCAGACCCATGCAGGGGCCGCACATCTGCGCGCGGTGCTGCAAAAGCCGGTCTTGCGGCGCGACCTGATTCGCCAGTTGCAAGGTGCAGGCGCACCGCTGCCGGCCAGGACAGAGAAAGTCGCAGAGGGCCTGCCCATGCCTCACGATGACGAGTGCGGGCGCCCCATGCGCATCCTGACCGCGGAAGACAATCAGACCAACCGGCTGGTTTTTCAGAAAATGCTGTCAGGCCTTGATCTTGACCTGGTCTTCGCCGCCAACGGGGTGGAGGCGGTCGAGGCTTTTTCCCGCGTGGCGCCAGACCTGATCTTCATGGATATCTCGATGCCGGAAATGGACGGACGCGAGGCGACGCGCAAGATCCGCCAGATGCCAGGCGGGGCGCAGGTGGCCATTGTGGCGCTCACGGCGCACGCGCTGGACAATGATCGCGCCGATACGCTGGCCGCCGGCATGGATCACTACCTGACCAAGCCGGTGCGGCGCCCTGTTCTGCTGGAAATGATCGAACGCTATCGGCCCGATGATGCGCGCCCTTTCCAGCCGGCGATGCGACAGATCGCATGACGGGATGGGCGCGCCTGCGCCAGCCTCAGGCAAGCGCATCGGTTCCCAAATGATCCATCGCGTCCCTGATCAGGGGGTGGCCCAACCATCCGAGCCAGGGGCAGGGTGCACAGCCGCCTGTGTCGCCGCGCGCCCCTGTGCCATGGCAAGAACTGCTGACGGCAGCCGGTGCGTCAACCTGGCCGGTCAGGGCGCCCTTGCCCGGCGCCGTGCGGCATTGACCGGCAGCGGTCAGCCGGTGCGGCCATTGGTGCAAGGGGCCGGCGCCCCGCCCCCCCGGCCTGGCAGTTCGGCATTGTTCTGCCCGGCGGCCGCGCATGCGCCGTTAATGCAGTCACCAGACGGGGTCAGGTCTCCGGGGATGGTGGTGATCCGCCCGCTGGCATCGATCATGGTCAGCTTGCTGCGGCCTGCGTTCTTTGACAGATACAATGCGCGGTCGGCTTCGGCCAACAGTTTGTCAGCGGTCTTGCCCTCTGATGCGGGGTGCTGCAGCACCGCGCCAAGAGAGGCAGAGACCCGGCAAGGCTGCCCACGATACAGGGCAGGTTGCTGAAGCCGCGCCAGCAGGTTCATGGCGATCCGTCGGATGGGCGCGAAATCGACAATGCCGTGCAACAGGATCACGAATTCATCGCCGCCGGTTCGTGCAACAAGATCGCCGCTGCGCACACTGTCACGCAATGCCTGCGCAACATGCATCAGCACCGTATCGCCCGCCGCATGGCCGAGTGTATCGTTCACCGCCTTGAAATGATCCAGATCCAGAAGTACCAGACCGAACGGTTGCGCCGCCGAAATACTGCGCGACAAGGCCTGATCCAGCGCGCGGCGGTTACCCAGTCCGGTCAATGTATCGGTCATGGCCTGCAACTCTGCCTGTTGCTTGGCGCCCAGCAAGCGGCGGTTCATCTGGTCCAGTTCGGCCATTACCGCATTCTTGGCTTCGGCCAGATACAGCAGTTCAATTGCAAGATCAGTTGCCGCAAAATCGGTATCGCTCAGCCCGTGGTCGCGCACCGCCTCGCGCACGCCATAGCCAAAGGACAGGTTGATCAGCACGCCCTGGCCCTCTGGGATGGGTACCGCAACCCCCTTGAACCCGGTCCAGGGCGGGTCGGCAAAGGCAAGCCGAATGCGGTTTGCGCGTGTCAGATCATCGGCATTCCGGATCAATGCCGGCCGGCGCGGCAACAGGATACTGGTCAGGAAGGCCCCGATGAACGGCTTGCGGACGATCTTGCGCAATGTCGGCCCGGCATCCCTGATGCGGCAGGTCGGATCAAGCCAGATGAACATCGGCATCAACAGTCCCAGGGCGGCTGGGTCAAGCGTGACGCACGGCATGGGCTGGTCGATGTCATTCATGTGTCCGCCACCCCCGCCAGGTCAAAGCGGCGTCCGGCGTGGAAGGCCGGATCATGCACCTCGATCATGATGCATTCATCGACAAGCCCCTGTTCGCGTCGCCTGGCCCGGTCATGGGGCGGCAGGCAGGTGGCGCCGGCGTGTTCGGCCACGGTCAAGGCACCGTAATCATCGGCCAGGGCCCGCAGCACGCCCAGCATCACATGACCGAAACCCGGTGGGCAGGACCGGCAGGTCAGGTTGAAACAGCCCGGCCCGGTTTCCTCGGTTATCAGGTCCGGCAGGGTCAGTTCCGGTACAGCCAGCCGTGTTCTGCCCGGCAGTTCCTCCAGCGAGTGCAGGAAGTCTGTAAAGCTGACGCCGCCAAAGCGCAGCAATCGGCGCAGCCCGGCCAGGCGCGGGTTGGAGACCAGATACGTTCCCAGATCTTCCAGCAGCGAGGGCCGCGGCCGGTCCAGCGCCCGCACGGCGCTGTCGATCATCGCATCGGTAAGCCGCGGGTCATAGGTCTGCATGGCCTCAAACCCGTGGGCGCCAAGCACCGAGGCCAGGCCCGCCTGCTGCCGAATCTGTTCCCAGGCTTCGTGGCCATAGGTATCGACCAGAAAAGACTGGATAGCCTTGTTGATCAGCCCGTGCATCGCGCCCCCGCTTCACCATTCAAGGCATGCTAGACGGGCCGAGTTAAGGAAAGCCGAACGCGCCTCTATGCCGGTGCAAGACCAAGAAGAGCCGGCAGATGGCCGATATCCGGCCGCACGGCATCGGCCAGCGGGGCCAGATCGGTTGCCGTGGCAACGCCGGTCAGCACTGCCAGTGTCTGCATGCCTGCCGCGCGGCCTGCGATCAGGTCATGCGCGCTGTCGCCGACCATCAGCACCTGAGCGGGTGCCACCCCCATCCGGGCGGCAAAGGCCAGCAGCATGCCCGGGTCCGGCTTGGCGCCGTGGCCGGAATCGAAACCGGCGACAAACGAAAAGAGGTCGATCTCCTCTGACAAGTGGCGATGCGCGACGGTTTCATAATCATTCGTGGCGACGCCCAACCGGTATCCAGATGCCACCAACCGCCCCAGCAAGGGCCGCAAGGGGACGGCCGGCACGGGCACCACCGTTTCGGCTTCGCGTGCGATCAGGGATTCCAGCGCAACCAGATCACGCCGTTCGGCAGGCAGATGCGGCACAATCAGTTCGGCTACCTCGCGCCCGGTGCCGGCGATCGCCAGACTGGCGGGCAGGAACCGGGCCGCCGCCTCGTCAAACCCGATTGCCTGCGCGATTGCCGAACGGCGTTTCCGGTCGCCCTCGGCCAGGCGCATCAGCAGGGTCTCGGCCCAACGACTCCAGGTAGACTGGAAGTCGAACAGCGTGCCGTCCTTGTCAAACAGGATCGCAGCAAGGGCGCGCGGGTCCTTCAGGGGGGGCATCATGGTCATGTCCAATGCCATTCATCACCCCCGGGCAGCGCGGCGCGCGCCTCGGCGGGTCTTTGCGGTGGGACATCCAGATCGGCGCAACATGCCAGCAACTGTGGCTCGTCGGCCATCAGGAAGTCCAGCACTGCCAGCAGGAACTCTGGCTGCCCGGCCAGTTGGCGCAACTCTGCCGGGCCAAGCCCCGAAGCGCCAAGAAAGCCGCCAATCCGGGCGGCATCGCTGCTGAGCCATTGCAGCACCTGTGCCGCGAATGCCTCTGCCTGTTGCTGTGAAAGAGGCATGCCGCCGGGTTCCTTTCGTACCTTGTTAATCCTTGGCAAGAAATCGTTAACCAAACAGCGTTAGGCTGCGGGTAAGCAGGTCAACAGACCCTGCCGGTATTGGTCAGAGCCAGCGCCGGCAATCATCGGGGAAATGGTAAGCATGTCCGGCAAGATTTTGATTGTGGATGATCTCGCCACCAACAGGATCATTGTCAAGGCACAGCTGACGGCAGCCTTTCATCAATGTCTGCAGGCTTCTGACGGCTGCACGGCGCTGGAGATCGCGCGCCGAGAGCAGCCGGCGGCGATTCTGCTGGATGTCATGTTGCCAGATATCACGGGGATCGAGGTGTGCCGCCGGCTGCGGGCCGATCCGGTGACGCAGCACCTGCCGATCATCATGATCACCGCCTCTGGTGATCGCCAGAAAAAGCTGGAGGCATTGGCGGTTGGCGCTGATGACTATCTGTCAAAGCCGTTGAACAGCGCCATCCTACTGGCCCGCATTCGCAGCCTTTTGCGCGCGCGTGAGGCGGAAACGGAATTGCGCCTGCGGGCTGACACCTGCCGTGCGCTGGGCTTCAACGAGGCGCCGGAGGGTTTTCACGCCCCCGGCCGGATCGGCCTGATTGCGCATGACCTTGCGCAGGCTATCGGCTGGCGGGCGCATCTTACGCCGCATACCCATCACCTGATGCAGGTGCTTTCGCCAGCCGCGGCGCTGGCCGAGACTGCGGGCCGTGATGCCGCTCATCCACCGCGGGATCTGTACATGATCGCCGTGGACCCGTGCGCTACGGGGGCCAGCTTGCGCCTTGTGGCAGACCTGCGCGCCCGTCCTTCCAGTCGCCATAGCGCGATCGCACTGGTGTTGCCCGAAACGGCCTCTGAATCGGCGGCCGATGCGCTGGATATCGGTGCGAACGATCTGTTGCCAACAGCGTTCGACCCCCAGGAGATTGCGCTGCGGCTTGATATGCATATCAAGCGCAAGCGTCGTTCGGACCGGCTGCGACAGGTTGTGCATCAAGGGCTTGAAATGGCGGTGATCGACCCGCTGACCGGGCTGTACAACCGACGCTATGCCCTGGCGCATCTGGAACGTATCGTGCAGCATGCGACCGAGACCGGAAAGACCTGTGCCGTGATGGTGCTGGATCTGGACCGGTTCAAGGCCATTAACGACAGACACGGCCACAATGCCGGCGATCAGGTGCTGAGAGAGGTTGGCGCGCGGCTGCGAGGGGCGTTGCGGGCGGCCGATCTGCTGGCCCGCATCGGTGGCGAGGAGTTTCTGGTGGTGCTGCCGGACGTGGCGCCCGAAGTGGCGCAGGAAATCGCGCAACGGCTTTGTCTGGCGGTTGCTGCGACGCCAATTGCGCTGGAGGAAGAGCAGCAAGGCATTTCGGTGACGGTTTCAGTGGGCCTGGCCACGGGTAGTGCCAGCATCTCACCGGCCCCTCAGCAACCGGCAGGGGCTTTCCCCTGTCCTGGCGATCCTTTTCCGGCTGCCATGACGCCGCTGTTGAGGCAAGCCGATCTTGCCCTGCTTTCGGCCAAGGCGCGGGGGCGAAACCAGGTGACCGTGTATTCCGGCATGCCGACACTGGCGAGCGACCGGCCGGCCAGGGCAGACAGGCGGGTCGTCCGGGCCGGGCATGACGATCCGGGCGCCCGTCAAAGCGTCATGCGCTGACAACTGCGTCGAAAGGGCGTCGCCGGCAGCCAGAGGCGGGCCCAAACCAGCGCGCCCGGCATAGGGTGATCCAGGCGGGACAAAACAAAGGCAGCCGGCCAACGGACAGGGCCGTCGAAAACCGGCGCAACCCGGCTGCGCGTGCTGCGGGACCTGGCTTAGTTCTTCATGAACAGCGTGCCCGGCAGATCGCACAGTTTCTCGGCGCCTGTCTCGGTGATCACGATGCTTTCGGTGATCTCCAGCCCGCCGTCGTCCAGCCACAGGGCAGGCATCAGGTGAAACACCATGCCCGGGCGCAGAACCGTCAGGTCGCCCCGGCGCAAGGACATGGTCCGTTCGCCCCAGTCCGGTGGATAGCTCAGCCCGATCGAATAGCCGCAGCGGCTGTCCTTTTCAAAGCCATGGGCGTTCAGCGTGGCGTTGAAATCCAGCGCGATATCCTCGCAGGTGTTGCCGGGGCGGGCGCGTTCCATGGCGGCGGCCGTGGCGGCCTGAACGGCCTCTTCGGCGCGGCGATACTTCTTGGGGGGGATGCCAAAGAACAGCGTGCGCGAAAGCGGGCAGTGATAGCGCCGGTAAACCCCCGCAATTTCAAAGAAATGTGTCTCGCCCGGCTGCATCGGCCGGTCATCCCAGGTCAGATGCGGCGCGGTCGCATCCAGTCCGGAGGGCGTCATGGGCACGATGGCGGCATAATCACCCCAATGTCCATCGGCCCCCATGACACCGGCATGCAGGATCTCGGCCACCAGTTCGTTTTTCGGCATGCCGGGACGGGCCACGTCATGGATGCGCCGATGCATCGCCCCCACGATTGCCGCGGCCCGGCGGATGCGCTCCAGCTCTGCCGGGGATTTGACCGAACGGCACCAGTTCACAAGACCCGTGGCATCCTGCAGCGTTCCCGGCAAGGCGGCGGCCAGCACCGCGTGGGCGCGGGCCGAGTAATAGTAGTTGTCCATCTCCACCCCGATGCGCCCCGCAGCCAGGCCCATGGCATCGATCCGTGCGGCAAGTGTTTCCATCGGGTGCTTGTCGGGGTTCTGGACATAGCTGTCCTCGTACCCGGCGATGTATTCCTCGCTCATCCAGACGGTGCGGCGGGCACCGGCTGCGTCCATCTCGCGGCCCCACCACAGCGGCGGCCCCTCCAGGCCGATGACCACCGCTTGATGCACGTAAAAGGACCAGCCGTCATACCCCGTGACCCAGGCCATGTTCGACGGGTCGGACAGCACCAGCGCATCCAGCCCGCGGCGTTCCATGGCGCCACGAATACGCGTCAGCCGGTCGTCATATTCTGCGGGCGAGAAATCGGCCTCGTCCATGGCGTGTCCTTTCTGCGGGGCAAGGGGCGGTGTTCTGGTCTCCAGCCAGATGGTAACAGGGCCGTCATTGACCAGCGCCACGCGCATATCCGCGCCAAAGACGCCCTGTTGGGTGGCGATGCCCTGTTCGGCCAGCCGGTCGGCGACGGTCTGATACAGCCTGCGCCCCAGTTCGGGCGGTGCGGCCGCCGAAAAGCCCGGCCTGTTGCCCCGGCTGGTATCGGCCGCAAGGGTGAACTGGCTGACCACCAGCGCCCCACCACCCGTATCGGCGAGGGCGCGGTTCATCTTGCCGGCGTCATCGCGAAAGATGCGCAGACGGGCAATCTTGTCGGCCAGCGCCTGCGCGCCCGCGGCATCGTCATCCTGCATGGCGCAAACCAGAACCAGAAGCCCTGGTCCGATCTGTCCGCACAGCTGATCATCCACCGTGACCGAGGCCTCGGTCACGCGTTGCACCAGTGCCCGCATCAGTGGAATTCGCCAAAATACAGGATCAGACCGGCCACGACCAGCGCGGCCAACACGGCGCCGGCGATCTTCCAGGCCGACCATGGCCGTTCGCCCTGCACCTTGCCGGTCTGAGCATTGACGATGAAACGGTAGCTTTTGTCATGGTAACGATACGCTGCCATCCAGATGGGCAGCAGCAGATGCTTGACCTTTTCGTCGTTGCGGTCGGTCGATACCGAATG
>JAFIED010000286.1 GCA_020832805.1 Pararhodobacter sp. | reverse complement strand
CGCGACTGGTCGACATAGGCCAGCTTTACCGTGTCGCCGTATTCGACCGTGCCGGCGTCAGGCTGTTCCTGCCCGGTCAGTATGCGAAACAGCGTGGTCTTGCCCGCGCCGTTGGGGCCGATCACGCCGACAATGCCGCCGGGCGGCAGGGCAAAGCTCAGATCCTCGACCAGCAGCTTGTCACCCATGGCCTTTTTCAGCCCCGTTACCTCGATCACCTTGCCGCCCAGGCGGGGCCCGTTGGGAATGATGATCTGCGCGCGGCCCAGCTTCTCGCGCTCGGACTGGCCGGCAAGTTGTTCATAGGCCTGAATGCGCGCCTTGGATTTCGCCTGCCGGGCCTTGGCGCCGGCCCTGATCCATTCCAGTTCGCGTTCCAGCGTCTTCTGCTTGGCCTTGTCCTCGCGCGCTTCCTGGCTCAGGCGCTTGGCCTTTTGTTCCAGCCAGGCGGAGTAATTGCCCTCATAGGGAATGCCGCGCCCGCGATCCAGTTCCAGGATCCAGCTGGTGATGTCATCCAGGAAATACCGGTCATGGGTGACGATCAGGATGGTGCCCTTGTATTCGATCAGGTGATTCTGCAGCCAGGCCACGGTTTCGGCGTCAAGGTGGTTGGTGGGTTCGTCCAGCAACAGCATGTCCGGCGCTTCCAGCAGCAGCTTGCACAACGCCACGCGCCGCTTTTCGCCGCCCGAAAGGGTATCGACGGGCGCGTCATCGGGCGGGCAGCGCAGCGCCTCCATCGCCACATCGACCTGCGCGTCCAGGTCCCACAGGTTCTCGGCGTCGATCTGATCCTGCAGGGCTGCCATCTCGTCGGCGGTCTCGTCGGAATAGTTCATCGCCAGTTCGTTGTAACGGTCAAGCTTGGCCTGCTTGGCCTTTACCCCCTCCATCACATTGCCGCGCACGCTCAGCGCCGGGTCCAGTTCCGGCTCTTGCGGCAGGTAGCCCACCCGCGCGCCCTTTGCCGCCCAGGCCTCGCCGGTGAAATCCTTGTCGATCCCGGCCATGATGCGCAACAGCGTCGATTTGCCCGATCCGTTGACGCCGACCACGCCGATCTTGACGCCGGGCAGAAAGTTCAGACGGATGTTTTCAAAGCATTTCTTGCCGCCAGGATAGGTCTTTGACACGCCATCCATGTGGTAAACGAACTGGTAGGAAGCCATGGGCGATCTTTCCGCTGCAAGGGGGTTGGTTGTCCCTACACCGGGGCTTGGTCACGTTTCAAGCCGCCTGCGGTCTGCAAAGCCTTTCGCCGGGCCGGCCAACTGGTCATACTGGCGCAATTACAGTCATCGTTTCACGGAGTTTTCATGGATCAGCTACCCCTGGACGGCGGCAACATCGTGCTGTTGCTTGTGGCCGCTTTCGTCATCCTGTCGATCTTTCTGGGCGTCCGGATCGTGCCGCAGGCCGACAAGTTTGTGGTCGAACGCTTTGGCAGGTTGCAAAAGGTACTGGGCCCCGGGATCAACCTGATCGTGCCCTTTATCGACACCGTGGCGCACAAGGTGTCGATCCTGGAACGCCAGTTGCCCAACAGCCGGCAGGACGCCATCACCAAGGATAACGTGCTGGTGCAGGTGGAAACCAGCGTGTTCTACCGGATCATGGCACCGGAAAAGACGGTGTATCGCATCCGCGATGTCGACCCGGCGATTGCCACCACCGTGGCCGGGATCGTGCGCTCCGAGATCGGTTCGATGGAACTGGACGAGGTCCAGTTCAACCGCGCCCGGCTGACCGAGCGGATTCGTGACAGCCTGGCCGATGTGGTGGATGACTGGGGCATCGTGGTCACGCGGGCGGAACTGCTGGATGTGAATCTGGATGAGGCCACGCGCGCGGCCATGCTGCAACAGCTGAACGCCGAACGCGCGCGACGGGCCCAGGTGACCGAGGCCGAGGGGCTGAAGCGCGCGGTCGAACTGAAGGCCGATGGTGACCTTTATGCCGCCGAACAGGAGGCCAAGGCGCGCCGCGTGCTGGCCGATGCCGAAGCCTATGCCACGGGCGTGATCGCGGCAGCGATTGCCGAAAACGGGCTGGAAGCGGCGCAGTATCAGGTGGCGCTGAAACAGGTGGAGGCGCTGACCAAGGTTGGCGAAGGCGCGGGCAAGCAGACCATCGTGGTGCCGGCCCAGGCGCTGGATGCCTTTGGCGATGCCTTCCGCATGCTGCGCGGGCGCGGTGCCGGCGGGGGCAATGTCTGATGTGGTGGGCGCTCTGGTGGGTCTGGGTCGGTGGCGGGATGGCGGTGGCGATCCTGGAGGTGGTGCTGCCCGGTTACATCTTTGTCGGCTTTGCCATCGGCGCGGTGCTGACCGGCACGGTGCTGGGCCTGGACCTGCCGGGCGCCGGGTTCATCGCAGCCAGTCCGGCGAATGCGGTGACGGTCTTTGCCGTGCTCTCGCTGCTGGCATGGCTGTCACTGCGCATCGGGCTGGGGGTTCGGCGCGGGCAGATCAGGCACTTCGATCGCGACATAAACGAGGATTGAGAGGCAGGCACCGGGGGGCGCTGCCCCCCCGCCGCGCTGCGCGCGACCCCCCCCGGAGTACTTGAGGCAAAATGAAGGGGCTTGACGCTTGCTGTTGACCGAAGCGCGCGGCTCTTGTCTTGCCACGCGACGCCCGCTAGACGCCGCGCCCTGAAACAAGCGCAAGGAGGCGAGGCGATGGCACGCAGACGCAAGGGGCGGCCGGTCCATGGGTGGCTGGTGGTGGACAAGCCTGCGGGCGTGACCTCGACCGCCGTGGTGGGCAAGGTGCGCCGGGCGCTGGATGCTGCCAAGGCCGGCCATGCCGGGACGCTGGACCCGGCGGCGACGGGCGTGCTGGCTGTGGCGCTGGGCGAAGCCACCAAGACCGTGCCCTTTGTCACCGAGGCGATGAAAGGCTACCGGTTCACCATTCGGCTGGGCGCGGCGACGGATACCGACGATGCCGAGGGGCGGGTCATCGAAACCGCTGATCTGCGGCCCACGGATGCACAGATCGTTGCCGCGCTGGGCGCGTTTCGCGGGCAGATCATGCAGGTGCCGCCGCAGTTTTCCGCCGTCAAGGTGGAGGGTGCGCGCGCCTATGACATTGCGCGCGAGGGCGAGGCGATGGCTTTGGCCGCGCGGCCCCTGCTGGTGGATCGGCTGGAGATGGTGGCGCGGCCTGACGCCGAAACGGTCGAACTGGACATGATCTGCGGCAAGGGCGGCTATGTGCGATCCATCGCGCGGGATCTGGGGCGCGCGTTGGGGTGCCTGGCCCATGTCCTTGCGCTGAGGCGGGTCTGGTCCGGCCCGTTTCATGCCGATGTGGGGCTGACGCTGGACGCCGTCACGCAGATGTCCGCAGCAGAGCTGGAAGCGCGCCTGCTGCCGCTGACGGTGGCATTGGACGATCTGCCGCAGGCTGCACTGAGCGCCGCGGGTGCCGCGCGGGTGCGCAACGGCAATCCCGGTGAAGTGACCCACAGTACGGCTGAATTCGGCGACATCTGCTGGGCCAGCCATGGTGGCGCACCGGTAGCGGTGGGACGCTACCTGGGGGGGATGTTTCACCCCGATCGCGTGTTCAATC
>JAFIED010000271.1 GCA_020832805.1 Pararhodobacter sp. | reverse complement strand
AACTCGACGGCCAAAACCGACTGCCCGAAATCATCCAAGGGGTTGAATTCCGCGACGGGATCAAGCACGAAATCAAAGCCGCCTGATCAGGCCGTCACCAACTTTCGGGCATAGCTCCTTTACCGTTGCAAAAGTTGCCTGAGCGAGGATTGCCCGGCCTGCAGCAGTGTCAACGCGGTTGAGTTGCTGCGGGCAGTGTCTATCTGATCCAGCTGCTGTGACAGCAAGAACCGCTGTATCAGGTCGTTCACACGGGTCGGATCGGAAAACTGCGCGATACCGGGATCGTTGAACATTCTGCGGGTACGCTCGCGCATGATGTCGACCTGTCGATCAAGATCAAGCGCGCCAAATCCGCTGGGCAGGCGATAGGCGCTTTCAAAGACCTTGCGCAGGCTGGGCGTGCCCAGAACCGTCAGCCAGAGTGCCTGCTCGCCCGTTTCTCGTTGCGCCATTTGCGTCAGATCCCGGCGCAGCGCCAGAGCCAGACGCATTGATTCGTCCTGTTCGCCAACGGCCTCTTCGAAGCGCCGGTCTCGGTACAGGTCGATCATCCGATCGGCAAAGCCCGGCTCCTTGTTCCGGGGGGGCGCATCATCGCCAAACCCGAACGCTTCGGCCAGCGCCAGATAACGCCTGTCTGCCAGGCGGTTGACAAAGCTTGTCCTGTCGGTTGTCGAGCTTTCCAGCACTCTTTCGATGAAGGCACGGTTCGGCAGATCGTCGCGCAAGCCGAAGGCGGTCAGGGAAATGACCAGCAACTGGCGGTCGGCGATCAGGTCACGGGCGCTGTTCACGCCCGCAATCTGTTCACGAAAGTGTTTCTCTGCACGCTGCGGGCCCGCCGCCGCTGCATGCCCAGCCTGCTGGCGTACCAGCGTTTTTTCCAGAAACCGCCATCCCGCATACCCGCCCAGTGGCAGAACGGGTTGAAAGCTCATGATCGCGCCGCGGCGAGCAGGCGTTCCTCGCGCGGCAACAGCGCGCGCAGGGCGCGCAGGGCGTGATAATGTTCATCGCGCAACACGGCCTGCGATGCACGATTCAGGTGCTGTCGGCTGTCTGTATCCGTCATCACCTGGCTGAGCTGTTCTATCCCGCGCAACAGCTGTTGGCGGGCATCGGCCGCCGGGACATCACCAGACAGAACCAGTTGCGCAATGTAGCACACGCGCTTGACCGGTGTTTTTGCGTCGCCCGGGTGCACGGCATCGCGCAGCCGGAGGATGTTGGCTTGCGGCGATATCACCGCAAAACGACAGCGGCGCTCGCCGTTTTCGATCACCGCACCGTTGATCAGTACCCGCTCGTGCGGTCCCAGTTTGAGGATGAGCCCGGTCATGCCGGTGCTCCTTGCTGGCGAAGGCCGCGCATCACGGCGGTGTTGATCTCGACCAACAGCGCGGCATTGCCATCGCCTGCCAGGATCTTTCCCGTATGCTCTATGGTGAAACCGGCAAGCGACAGCAGTTGGGCGCGCAAAGCGTCCGGCAAGCCGTTGTCCGGATGTGCCAGATCGATGGCAAAGCTGGTCCATAGGCGCGCATTGTCGTCCAGCGCGGCGACAAGATCAGGATAGGCTGCGGGGCCGGTTGCCGCAAGCGCGCGGCTGATGCGTCCGGTGACCCGCGCGATGGCCTGGTGCTCCAGATCACGCGGGGTCGTGATGGCGCGCGCCTGCGCGCCATAGGCGTTATGGTCAAAAACAGCGGCATTCATGGTCTATTCCCGGGTGCTGGGTGACAAGCACACTGGGGCAAGGGGCGAGGCGCGGGCTGGCGCCTCGCCGTGCGCCTTAGCGGAACAGGGCCAGAATGTTCTGCGGCTGCTGGTTGGCAACCGACAGGGCCTGGATACCCAACTGCTGCTGCACCTGAAGCGCCTGCAGACGGGCCGAGGCCTCTTCCATGTCGGTATCGACCAGCGAGCCGATGCCGGAGCGCAGCGAATCGATCAGGTTGCCGACGAATTCGCGCTGGATGTCGATCCGCTTCTGCGCGGTACCAAAGGACGCGGCCGCCTCGATCGCGGTCTGGATCATGCCTTCGATCTGCCCCAGGGCGCGTTCGGCACCAGCCTGTGTGGATACATCGACTGTTCCCAAGGCTTCCAGCCCACCGCCGATCGTGTTGTTCGCGCCGGCACCAGAGACTGAAACAAGATTGACCTGAATGGTGTCGGTTGCATCCGTCACCCCAGAGGCAAGGGTCAAGCTGCCCCCGTCGGCCGTGATGTTCAGCACATCGGTACTGATGCCGCGATCCGCAGCGAGATTGGCGAATGCCGCGGCGAGACCGGCGGCAACATCGGCTGCGGTATCACCGTCCCGAACCACATAACGGATCTCGTTTGCTGCGGTTTCGGTTTGCGTTGCCGCGCCCGCCGCCGAGGTGCGCAGGTCGGCCTGCGTGAACGAACTGTCGTCAGTATCCGTTCCGAACAGGTTGATCGCATAGGCGGTCCCGGCTTCAAAACCGGAGTTGTTGGTTGCGATGTTGATGGTGCCGGTCTGCGTGGCGTTCAGCGTCTGCGTCGCCACAGCCGCGGCAAAGGTGCCCCCGGTTGCCGCAATCGCGCTGGCGCCGGTGCCCAGATCCTGCTTGCGCACGGTGATCTGCGATGCGCTCACGCTGCCGTCGGCTGCCCGGTCAAGCGATGACAAAACGTTCACCCGGCCCGAGCCCGCCTCGGTATCGCTGTTCGACAGCATGTTCAGGCCGTTGAACTGAGCGGCCGTGGCAATCGAATTGATCTGATTGCGCAGGGCGACAATGTCTTCCTGAATCTTGGTGCGGTCGACGTTTTCTTCCTGCGCGGCAACGATCTTCGACTGCACCTCGGTCAGCAGGTCGGCGATCTGTTCGGATGCCGAACGCGCGACAGCGATGGTGGATGACCCCAGGGACAGCGTGTCGGATATGGCGCGGAAGCCTTTCACATCGGCCTCCATCACCTTGGAGATTGCCCAGACGGCCGCATTGTCGCGGGCCGTGGCCACGGACTTGCCTGTCGAAATGTCGTTCTGTGTCTTGGCCATGTTCGTGTTGATGTTGCGCATCGTCTGAAGCGCGACCATGGCGGAATTGTTGGTCAGAATCGAAGACATGAGTTTTCCTTTCCCGGGGCGCCTTTGCGCCGTTGATGCCATGCATTGTGCATGGTCTCTGCAGCGCCCTTCTGGACATGCCTGTCGCGCTTTCGTGCGATCGGCGCCACCATGATCGGTGCAGACATCACGCTGGGCCAGAAACGCTAACGGCGCCTTAATCGCCGTGAGTTTGGCAGGCGGAACTACCTAAAATTCAGGTCAACTTGCGCGCGCTGGGGGATGGATCAACGGCGCGCTCTCGCGCATGCGGTTGACCACCGCGCAAGGGGTGCGCGGCGGTCTGCATCGTCCGGATTGTCGGTTCCGGCACGCCGGAAGCAGGGGTCAGGTGCGCTTGTGCAGCCGTGCAACCGACAGGGCATGGGTTTCGATGGACCCATCTGCCGAATAGGTATTGTGGGTCCTGTCCATCGCGCCGCGCAGCAATGCCTGGGCATCGCGAATGCCGGTAATCGTGGCTTCGATCAGCGCCTGGTTCTCTGTTGCCAGCTGGCTGATCGCCTGCAGCGGTTCGGCCAGTTGTGCCGCAGCAGGCCCGGTGGACGCGCTTTCTGCCTGTGCCACGGCGGCCTGCAGGCGCGGTGTCAGCGTATCAAGCGGGGTGGTTGCGCCCGTCAGCAACGCCTGCCTTTGCTGGTCAAGCAGGGTTTTCAGCTGCGCAAGCGATCGTGCGGCGCGGCTCATTCCCCGGCACCGGGCTGACGCAGCGCAAGCGCGCGTTCGATATGGGTGGCCAGGCCGATACCCCCCCGCGCCATCAGTGATTCGGCATAGCTGTCCGCCATGAAGGAGGCGAAAGGCTGTTCGGCTTCGTTCCGTGCTGCCGCAGCCCCTCCGATGCCGGCGGATTTCAGCATCTCTGCCAGAAACGCGGTTTCAAGGGCTTCGGCGCTGCGCCGGACGGAGGTGGTGTGTTCCGTCAGGCCAGGGCGCATGAAGACTGCGGGTGGGGCGGTGGTCACGTTGGTCATGGCGTTCTCCGATTCATCACAGTGCTGCGGTGCAGTTTTCCCGCAGGCGGTAAAGATCGGGTAACCAACGGTGTGCTAGGCAGGCCTGACGTATCAGGATCAAGCGAAGGTCGACATGCTGTTTCTTTCGCCCATCGACAGCCCTTCTGCCGCGCGTGCGATCACGGGACCGGAAACCGCGCCCCAGTCGGCGCGGGCGCCGGTGGTGACGTTTGCGCAGGTTGTGGCAGCGCGGGTGCCCGGCGGGTCGTCGTGCCGGTCGATGCAGGACGGAACGCCAACCTGTGCCCAGGATCGCACCACGACGATGGTACCAGAGGATGACATCGGACCGCCGGCCGCGCTGCCGGATGCGGCAGACCGTTTGCATGAGGCGCCCGCTGAATTCGCCGCGCCAGACCAGGGGGGCTGGCCCGAGTATCCGCTGCAGATGGAAGACGATGAGGGTGCCGCGCTGCAAGTCGGCTCCGCAGCGCACCGCGATCACGCAATGCCACCGCGCACCGCCGCCGCAGAACCCGTGCCGGAACTGCATGACCACGGTGCAGGTGCCGCCACTCCGTCTGCAGATGATCTTTCGGCAAATCCATTCACTGATAGCCGCGTGGTGCCAGGCGCCTCTGCCATGCTTTCGGCCATGGGGCCGGTGCCAGCGCATCTGGCCTATTCGCCCCTTGGGCCGACCGAAGGCGCGTCGATCTATCAGGCACGCTTTCCTGCACAGACCCTTGGTGGCGTATCTGGCGCCCCGTCAGACAGGACTGACCACGCGGCTGGGGTGATGGTGGATGACGTCAGCCTATCCGCGCACTCAGCCGAGACGCGATTGCCGCAGTTGCCTGACGACCGCCCACCAGATGCGCGGGTACTGATGACGCAGCCAGTTTTGCCCCCGACGACAAAGGGTGTGGGGCATGATGGAGGTGATCTTGCCCCTGGCCGGAACACGCCGGCGCATCCGGCACCCGCCCCTGCGGCATTGCACGGCAGTCAGGACAGTGCGTTGCCGCTTGCCGCGCTGATGATGCCCGGGGCGACACCGGCATCGAATACGGACGATCTCAGCGCCGCAGGACAAACCCAAACAATGCGATCAAAGGCACCAAGCCTCCTATTTCCCGGCGCCCAGCCTGCGGGTTACGAGCGGGGCAGGGGTCTTGACTTCAGGGTAGGCCGGCAAACCCCGTTGCCTGCGTCCGATCCGCGACTTTCTGCGGTGCCGGCCAGACAGGCGGGGCAGGGTCTGACCGCGCCGGCAACAGCGTTTCCGCCGCGCGGTCCGGCTCCGGAAACCCTTTTGCCGCATATTGGGGGCGCCCGCCAGCTTGCAGGAATCCCCGAGCCAAACATATTGGCGCCTCAGCCTCAGCCTCAGCCTCAGCCTCAGCCAGTGGCGCCGGCTTTGACCCAGTTCGCTGGCCAGCCCGGTGCCGGGGTTCCGGCCGGGTTGATCCCGCTTGCCATGGTGGGCGCGAACGTCAAGGCAGAGACCGAAACGGCCTTGCCCGCTGACCCGGTCAGGGTCGCGCCAGGGGGGGGCGGCGCCACGGCACTGCCGCCGCAAGCTTTGGCTGCGCAACCGGCCCCCGGTGGCGGTTGGCCCATGGCCGGGTTGTCGGCGACGGTTCAGCCTGTGCCGGTCGGCGCTGCGCCATCGGCGCCTGCCACCGAGGCGACATTGCCGCTGCAACAACCGCAGGCGACGATCATGCCGCGGGACCAGATGGCCCATTGGACCGATGTCGCATCGCCGCCATCCGAACCAGCGTTGGTGATCAATACCGGCAGCACGTCTTTTCCGCTGCCTGCCCATGCCGGCATTGCTGCCGATCCGGTCGACTGGCGCGCCCAACAGCTTTATGCAGGGTCCGCCCGGTCGTTGAAGCCTGCAGAAGCGGTGCTTGCCACCGGGCGCGATGATGCCATGCTGCCGCGCGCCGTGACCGTTGATCAGGCCATGCCGGCCCCGCAATTGGCCATGCCTGCCGGGGCGCAAGCAGTGACACGGCAGATGGCTGACACCATTGCACAGGCAGTCCAGCGCGGGCAATCGGGCCAGATCACGGTGCATTTGTCCCCTGTAGAGCTGGGGCGCGTAGAGATTGCGATGCAACCGCGCGAGGCGGGTATGGCGCTGATCATTCTCGCCGAGCGGCCCGAGGTACTGGAACTCTTGCGCCGCCACATTGACCAGCTGGCCGATGATATGCGTGCGCTGGGTTACAGTGACCTGTCATTCCAGTTTGGTGCCGGCACGGATCGGCGTGGCGAGGCCGCAGCTGACCCTGACCGCACACCGCATCTTGCAGATACCGGCGCTTCAGCCGAAAGCACCCCGTCCCCCGAAACCCCTGTGGCCCAGACCCGCCAGGACGGGCGTCTGGACCTGCGCTATTGAACAGGAGACACGCATGAACCCCATCCCAGCCGGCCATCCTGCTGCCAGCCATGCCGCCCCCTCAGCGCGTTCGGCAGTATCTCCGAATGCGGGGCAGGCGGATTATCTGACTTTCCTGAACATGCTCACCGTACAGATGCAGAATCAGGACCCGCTGAACCCGATGGCCTCGACCGATTTTGCGGTGCAGCTTGCCACCTTTTCCGGTGTCGAACAGCAGGTCATGACCAATCAACTGCTGTCCTCGCTTATTGAACGGTCAGCGCTGGCGGATCTTGACGGCTGGGTGGGCATGGAGGC
Organism: Pararhodobacter sp.; assembly: GCA_020832805.1. GTDB lineage: Bacteria > Pseudomonadota > Alphaproteobacteria > Rhodobacterales > Rhodobacteraceae > Pararhodobacter. Next base: position 10,176 of record JAFIED010000271.1, on the reverse strand, counting down.
GCGGGTCGCTGGTCCGGCTTGGTTCGACGGCACCCCCATCACCCTGGCGCCAGAGCCCTTGGCCGGTGCTGATGGCGCAACCCTGGTGGTACGCGATGCGATGGGGTCGATCGTCGATCGCCGTGACATGCCGACGGATGCATTGCATTTCACCTGGCATGGCATTGATGGCGATGGCATGCCCCTGCCAGAGGGGCGTTACAGTTTTGATCTGGAACTGCGCACGGGTGATACGCTGGCCGATTCGGTGCCGGTACCTGTCTATCAGCCGGTGCGCGAGGCACGGCGTGATGGTGGCCAGACGGTGCTGCTGCTGGAAGGCGGTCTGTTGGTGGACAGTGCTCAGGTCAGCGGCGTGCGCGCGCCGCAGCCGGCCCTGGAATGATCGTCCGGCTCGAGTCGTCCTGACGATGGCGCGGTCAGGCAAGACCCATGCCCTGCCCTCCATGGCGCGGGGCCGGATGCGGGCGTTTCTGGCAGCCCTCGCAATCCGAATGCCCCAGTGCCCCGATCTGGCTGCCGCCCGCCTGTGCGCGTATTTGCGCCTGATCGCCGGCAAGGGGCGCCGGCCCGGCATTGCGCGGCCGCGGTGACCTGGCCGTGCCGAGCCGTCCAAAGGCTGCCGGCGTGGTGGCCCTGTGGGCATGCAGGTGCGGGCCGTGCCCGGGAGCCCGGCCTATAACCCTTGTGCAAGCATGGGTTCGGCGGCGCGCAGCAAGGCATCAAAATGCTCCACATCCAGGCTGGGGGGGGCTGCCAGCACCGCCTGCATGGCGGGAACGGGATCAAACGGCAATCGGACAAGGCGGTCATGCATGGGGAATGGGGCACGTTTGAGAAGATCGAGAAAGGCGCGCAGCGCTGCCGGATCATGCTGGTGCGCGCGTACATGATGCAGCTGCGCCCGGCGGTGCGGACCCAGAAAGCGCTCCCATTGCGCAGGGGCATGCGCCGCATAGCGCAAAAGCTTCAGCAGCCAGTGCAGCGGGGTCACGCCGTCGAAGTGCAGAATCCGACTGTGATCCGCCGTCGCGGCGGGCGGTCTTAGCCCGTGCAGGCGTGGCGCATGAGGAAGCAATTCCGCCGGCAGTCCGCAGCGGGTACAGCCCTTGCCCGCCACATGCCCTGCTACGCCGCGGGCCAGATAAGGCGCGCGCGCGGCGTCGGATGCGGGCTTGCCCGGTGGCAGGGGTGCCATGAAAGCCCCCTCGAACAGGGTTTGGGGCGCCGGCGAAAGCCAGTAGCGTTCCAGTACCGGCAGGTGCAACCAGATGGCATCTGCCGGGGCCATTGCCAGATCGGCGGCCAGGCCATCCGCAGGCCAGACGAATTCGTCGGCATCGATATGCAGCAGCCAGCCGGTCTGTCTGGCTCTGTAGGCATGGGTCGCCACCAGGGATTGCCGCCGGGTCTGCAGCGCCGGGCGCCGGCCTGCAAGGGTACGCCAGAATGCGCGGTCGCACAGCGTCACCACGACACGTGGCAGGGCGGCGGCAACTGCGGCGACAGGGTCGCGCGGGTCATCCAGATACAGGAACACCTGCGTTGCACCGGCCGCAAGGTGCCAGGCAATATTCGCCAGGACCAGCGGCGCGGGTTCGCGCGCCAGCATCACAACCGCCCATTCGACCGGCCCCAGAGCCCGCGTTGCTGCCGAATCCGTGCCTGATGTCATTCCGCGGCCTTTTGTCCCGTTCGTGTTGCGCCGGTTCTGCCGGTGTTGCCGCATTATTTGTGATCACGCCGTAAAATTCAGTGATCACAAAGGAAACAAAAACCGGCCACTCTGTAACCTTAGCGCGATTTCATGTTCCTGCCAGTCCGCATTCGTGTCATTACGCTGCCCAAAATCGCAGCAGACAAGGACGGTGGACGTGAACATTCATGAATATCAGGCGAAGGGTCTGCTTCGCAGCTACGGCATACCGGTTTCGGACGGACGCGTCGTGTTCCGTGCTGAAGAGGCGAAGACGGCAGCCGGCGAAATGGACGGGCCGCTTTGGGTCGTCAAGGCGCAGATCCATGCGGGTGGCCGTGGCAAGGGCAGCTTCAAGGAGGCTGAAGCCGGCGAAAAGGGCGGCGTGCGGCTGGCAAAGTCGGTCGAGGAAGCCACCGAGCATGCGCATGCCATGCTGGGCCGTACGCTGGTCACGCACCAGACCGGCCCCGCCGGCAAGCAGGTCAACCGCATCTATATCGAGGACGGTTCGGACATCGAGCGCGAGTTGTATCTGGCGCTTCTGGTTGATCGCCAGACCAGCAGCGTGGGGTTCGTCTGCTCCACCGAAGGCGGCATGGACATCGAAGAGGTGGCCGAACACACGCCGGAAAAGATTCTGACCTTTACCATTGACCCGGCCACCGGCATCCAGGGCTTCCATGGCCGCCGTGTCGCCTTTGCGCTGGGGCTTCAGGGCAAGCAGGTCAAGCAATGCGTTGATCTGGTGAACAAGCTGTACAAGCTGTTCATCGAAAAAGACGCCGAGATGGTGGAGATCAACCCGCTGATCGTCACCGACAAGGGCGATCTGAAATGCCTTGATGCCAAGATGGGTTTCGATTCGAATGCTCTGTATCGCCAGTCCGACATTCTGGCGCTGCGCGACGAGACCGAGGAAGACCCGAAGGAACTGGCCGCCAGCAAGTTCGACCTGAACTATATTGCGCTGGATGGCGAGATCGGCTGCATGGTCAACGGCGCCGGGCTGGCGATGGCGACGATGGACATCATCAAGCTGTACGGCGCCGAGCCCGCGAACTTCCTGGATGTCGGCGGCGGCGCCACCAAGGAAAAGGTGACCGAGGCGTTCAAGATCATCACCTCGGACCCGAATGTGAAAGGCATCCTGGTCAACATCTTCGGCGGCATCATGCGGTGTGACATCATCGCCGAAGGTGTGATCGCAGCCGTCAAGGAGGTGGGCCTGAAAGTGCCGCTGGTCGTGCGGCTCGAGGGCACGAATGTCGAAAAGGGCAAGGAGATCATCAACAATTCCGGCCTTGACGTGATCGCCGCCGACAACCTGTCGGATGCGGCGCAGAAGATCGTGAAGGCCGTCAAGGGTTGACCCGCGGGGCGGGGTTTCTGCCCCGCCTTTCCCACAAGGATAGCGGGGTGCGATCCCCGCCCTGCAGAACATCAAGGAGGCCAGCGTGGCCATTCTCGTCGACAAATATACCAAGGTCATCTGCCAGGGCTTTACCGGTAGCCAAGGCACTTTCCATTCCGAACAGGCCATCGCCTATGGCACGCAGATGGTGGGCGGCGTGACGCCCGGCAAGGGTGGTACCGACCATCTGGGCTTGCCTGTTTTCAACTCGGTGCACGAGGCAATGGCAAAGACCGGCGCCAATGCCAGCGTGATCTATGTGCCGCCGCCCTTTGCCGCCGATTCCATCCTCGAGGCGATCGATGCCCGGATGGAACTGATCGTGTGCATCACCGAGGGGATCCCGGTGCTGGACATGATGCGTGTCAAGCGCGCGTTGGCCAATTCGTCATCCCGTCTGATCGGGCCGAACTGCCCCGGTGTCATCACCCCCGATGCCTGCAAGATCGGCATCATGCCGGGCCATATCCACAAGCGCGGCTCGGTGGGCGTGGTGTCACGCTCAGGCACGCTGACCTATGAGGCGGTCAAGCAGACCACCGACATGGGCCTGGGCCAGTCCACTGCCGTTGGCATCGGCGGCGACCCCATCAAGGGCACCGAACATATCGACGTGTTGGACATGTTCCTGGACGATGACGAGACACAGTCGATCATCATGATCGGCGAAATCGGCGGTTCGGCCGAGGAAGAGGCCGCCGAATTCCTGGCCGCGCAACGCAAGAAGGGCCGCTGGAAGCCCACCGCCGGTTTCATCGCCGGGCGCACCGCCCCCCCGGGCCGCCGCATGGGCCATGCCGGGGCCATTGTCGCCGGCGGCAAGGGCGATGCGGAATCCAAGATCGAGGCCATGAAAAAGGCCGGGATCGTGGTTGCCGACAGCCCCGCCACGCTGGGCGAGGCCGTTCAGAAGGCCATAGCAGGCTGATCATGCAGGGCCGTCCGGATCAGGACATGTCAGCAGGCCGGCGATGGCTGATTGCCGTCGCCGCCGTGCTGGCTTTGCCGGCAGCGGCCCTGACTTTTTCTGTTCTGTTTTCGACGCCGGCCTTTGGGCAGTCAGGGGCGGTCAATCTGCCGATCGCGCCTGTTCTGGCCTGCCAGGAAGATCATTTCGACCCTGAACGGTATCGTGCCAGTCTTCTGGCCGCTGGCTGGCAGATCGCACCGAACGAAGAGCGCAGCGATATCGCCATGCGCCTTGCCGATGCGTTCGAGCCGCTGGCGGAACCGCCCCAGGGTGACGAGACCCTTGCCACGCGCCGCTCTGCAAACCGCGCCGGCTGGTTTCGGCTGACTGCCGAGCGCACATTGATGGCACGGCCGGGGGCGGTGCTGTTCATGACCGGCCTGACATCCGATGACGGGCAGCGCGCGATCGAGTGCTGGGTAGCCCTGGCCGAAGGCACGCTGGTCGAGGGCCTGTTCGAGGCCGCCTTTGCCGGTCGCGATGATCTTGATGCCGATGCCGTCTCGGTCATCGAATATGGGCCATTCGACCTGCCTGCAGGCGGGGCCTTTTCCCTGCTGGCCGCCCGCCAGCCACCTAACGCATCTGCTGATCCATCCGAAACCCCTGCATTGACCGCCCGCCATGGGTTCATGACCCGCACCGTCTTTCAGCCTTCAGACTGAGGCACGCCATGACCGAACACAGCCCCAACGACCAGTTTCACGCCTCCAGCTTTCTGCAGGGGGCCAATGCCGCCTATATCGACCAGATGCATGCGCGCTATGTGCAGGACAAGGCCAGCGTCGATGCGCAATGGGCCGCGTTCTTTGACTCGCTGGACGAGGATCCTGCCGATGCAGCGCAGGCAGCCAACGGCCCCAGCTGGGCGCGCCGTGACTGGCCACCGACGCCTGATGACGATCTGACCGCCGCACTGACCGGCGAATGGCCGGCCACCCCGGCGAAAGAGGCGCGCGCCGCCGGCGACAAGATCAAGGCCGAAGCCCAGAAAAAAGGGGTCGAGGTAACGGATGCCCAGGTGCAGCGCGCGGTTGTCGACAGCCTGCGTGCATTGATGATCATCCGCGCCTATCGCATCCGCGGCCACCTGATTGCCGATCTTGATCCGTTGGGGATGCGCGATACGGCCGTACATGCCGAGCTTGACCCGGCCAGCTACGGTTTCACCGAAGCCGACATGGACCGGCCCATCTTCATCGACAATGTGCTGGGGCTTCAGGTTGCCAACCTGCGGCAGATTCTGGATATTCTGAAGCGTACTTATTGCGGCACCTTTGCGTTGCAGTTCATGCATATTTCCGATCCCGTTCAGGCCGCCTGGCTGAAAGAGCGGATCGAAGGCTATGGCAAGGAGATTGCCTTTACCCGCGAGGGGCGCCGCGCCATTCTGAACAAGCTTGTCGAGGCCGAGGGCTTTGAGAAGTTCCTGCATGTCAAGTATATGGGAACCAAGCGTTTCGGTCTTGATGGGGGCGAGGCGCTGATCCCGGCGATGGAGCAGATCATCAAGCGTGGCGGCGCATTGGGCGTAAAGGAAATCGCCATCGGCATGCCGCACCGGGGCCGGCTGAACATTCTGGCCAATGTGATGGGCAAGCCTTATCGCGCGATCTTCAACGAGTTTCAGGGGGGCAGCTTCAAGCCGGAAGAGGTCGATGGATCAGGCGATGTGAAATATCATCTGGGCGCCAGTTCCGACCGCGAGTTCGATGGCAATGTCGTGCATCTGTCGCTGACCGCAAACCCCAGCCATCTGGAGGCCGTGAACCCGGTGGTGCTGGGCAAGGTGCGCGCCAAGCAGGACCAGATCGGCGATTCCGAGCGCCGCGCGGTGCTGCCGATCCTGTTGCATGGCGACGCCGCCTTTGCGGGTCAGGGTGTTGTGGCCGAGTGCTTTGGCCTGTCCGGCCTGCGTGGGCACAAGACCGGCGGCACCATGCATATCGTGGTCAACAACCAGATCGGCTTCACCACGGCGCCGCATTTCAGCCGTTCCAGACCCTAACCGACCGATATTGCGCTGATGGTCGAGGCGCCGATCTTTCATGTCAATGGCGATGACCCCGAAGCGGTTGTGCACGCCGCCAAGGTCGCCACCGAGTACCGCCAGCAGTTCGGCAAGGATGTGGTGATCGACATCTTCTGCTATCGCCGCTTCGGCCATAACGAGGGGGATGAACCGATGTTCACCAACCCTCAGATGTACAACCTGATCAAGAAGCACAAGACGACGCTACAGCTTTACACCGAACGTCTGGTGGCCGACGGGCTGATCCCTGAAGGCGAGATCGAGGACATGAAGGCCGCGTTTCAGTCCTATCTGAACGAGGAATTCGAGGCCGGCAAGGAATACCGCCCCAACAAGGCTGACTGGCTGGACGGGCGCTGGAAATCGATGCGGCCAAAGAATGTCGAGGAATATCAGCGCGGCCAGACCTGGGTTGCGACCGAGACCTTTCAGGAAATCGGCACTGCTCTGACCAGCTATCCCGGCGATTTCAGCATTCACAAGACCGTGGCGCGGCAGTTGGACGCCAAGAAGAAGATGTTCGAAACCGGGCAGGGGTTCGACTGGGCCACGGCCGAGGCGCTGGCCTTCGGCTCGCTTCTGGTCGAGGGGTATCCGGTGCGGCTGGCCGGCCAGGACAGCACGCGCGGCACCTTCAGCCAGCGCCATTCCGGCCTGATCGACCAGCAGACCGAGGAACGCTATTATCCCCTGAATCACATCAAGGCGGGGCAGGCGCGGTACGAAGTCATCGACTCGATGCTCAGCGAATATGCGGTGCTGGGCTTCGAGTATGGCTACTCGCTGTCGGAACCCAACGCACTGGTGATGTGGGAAGCACAGTTCGGCGATTTCGCCAATGGCGCGCAGATCATGTTCGACCAGTTCATCAATTCGGGCGAATCGAAATGGCTGCGCATGTCCGGGCTGGTCTGCCTGCTGCCACACGGGTTCGAGGGGCAGGGGCCGGAACATTCGGCGGCGCGTCTGGAACGCTTCTTGCAGAATTCGGCCGAGGAAAACTGGATTGTCGCCAACTGCTCGACCCCGGCGAATTATTTTCACATCCTGCGCCGACAGTTGCACCGCGATTTTCGCAAGCCGCTGATCCTGATGACGCCCAAATCCTTGCTGCGCCATCCGCTGTGTATCAGCCGCACCGAGGATTTCACTGACGGGTCCACCTTTCACCGAATCCTGTGGGATGATGCCGAAAAGGGCAATTCCGACACGCAGCTGAAGCCCGATGCGGAAATCCGGCGCGTGGTGCTGTGTTCGGGCAAGGTCTATTTCGACCTGCTGGCAGAGCGCGACAAGCGCGGGCTGGACGACATCTATCTGCTGCGTGTCGAACAGCTTTACCCGGTACCCACGCAGTCGCTGCGCACCGAACTGGCCCGCTTCCCGCAGGCCGAGGTGGTCTGGTGCCAGGAGGAGCCGAAAAATCAGGGCGCCTGGAGCTTTATCGATCCCTGGCTGGAATGGACGCTGGGGCAGATCGACGCAACCCACAAGCGGCCGCGGTACGTTGGGCGCGCCGCGTCGGCATCGCCGGCGACGGGGCTGGCGTCGAAGCACAAGGCACAACAGGAGGCGCTTGTTGACGAAGCGCTGACGATCGAAGGGAAGTGATCGCATGAGTATCGAAGTCCGCGTGCCCACCCTGGGCGAAAGCGTATCCGAAGCCACCGTGGCGACCTGGTTCAAGAAACCGGGCGACAGCATCGCTGTCGATGAAATGTTGTGCGAATTGGAAACCGACAAGGTTACGGTCGAAGTTCCCGCCCCGGCAAGCGGCAAGCTGGCCGAGATCGTGGCCGCCGAGGGCGAGACGGTGGGCGTTGACGCGCTTCTTGCCGTGATCGCCGAGGCGGGTGCCGCCGGGCCGGAAACACCCGAACCCCGACCCTCGGCGGAGAAAACCGAAGGCGCGTCTGCGCCGGCCAGCACCGGCACGGTGCCGGTCATGGTGCCCACGCTGGGCGAAAGCGTGACCGAGGCCACGGTTGCCACCTGGTTCAAACAGGTGGGCGAACCCGTGGCTGCCGACGAGATGCTGTGCGAACTGGAGACCGACAAGGTGTCGGTCGAGGTTCCGGCACCAGCGGCCGGTGTTCTGAGCGAAATCCTGGCTGCCGCCGGTGAAACGGTTGCTGCCGGCGCACAGCTGGCGGTGATCGGAAGTGCTGTCGCCAGGGACGCGGCACCGGCGCAGGACAATGACGGCAAGGCAGCACCCGCGACCGCGGGGCGGGATGTCGAGGATGCGCCCTCGGCCAGGAAGCTGATGGCCAAACACGGGCTTTCAGGTGACCAGGTCAAAGGCACCGGGCGCGACGGGCGCGTCATGAAGGAAGACGTGCAGAAGGCCATCGCCGCAGCGGCGGCGGCCCCGGCGCCTGCGGCGACCGTGCCCACCCCCGCGTCCCCCGCCGCCGCGGCCCCTGCCATGTCTGCGCCCCGTGCACCTGTGCCAGCCGAGGATGCCGCGCGCGAGGAACGCGTGAAGATGACCCGCCTGCGCCAGACCATCGCCCGCCGGCTGAAGGATGCGCAGAACACTGCCGCCATGCTGACCACCTATAACGAGGTCGACATGTCCGCCGTCATGGCGCTGCGCAACGAATACAAGGGCGCCTTTGAAAAGAAGCACGGCGTGAAGATGGGCTTCATGTCCTTCTTTGTTAAGGCCTGCTGCCACGCGCTGAAGGAAGTGCCCGAGGTCAACGCCGAGATCGACGGCACCGACGTGGTTTACAAGAACTATGTCCATATGGGCGTGGCGGTCGGTACCCCTTCGGGCCTGGTGGTGCCGGTGGTGCGTGACGCCGACCAGATGAGTTTTGCCGGCATCGAAAAAAAGATTGCCGAAATGGGGTTGCGCGCGCGCGATGGCAAGCTGTCAATGGCCGAGATGCAGGGCGGCAGCTTCACCATTTCGAACGGCGGGGTCTATGGCTCGCTGATGTCTTCGCCCATTCTGAACCCGCCGCAGTCGGGTATTCTGGGCATGCACAAGATTCAGGATCGGCCGGTCGTGGTGAAAGGGCAGATCGTGGTGCGCCCCATGATGTATCTGGCCTTGAGCTATGATCACCGCATCGTCGACGGCAAGGGTGCCGTGACCTTCCTGGTGCGGGTCAAGGAGGCGCTGGAAGACCCGCAGCGCCTGCTGCTGGACCTGTGACGCCTGTCAGGGGGTAGAATGACCGGCGATGTCTTCATTCTGGCGCTGGCTGGCTTCGCGTTGATTTCGCTCGTTCATATCGGTGCTCATTCGATGCTGTTGAAGGCATCGGTAGGTAACGCCTGGACGATCGGCCCGCGCGATGACCCTGTCTCGCCGGGTCCCCTGGCCGCCCGGGCCGGGCGCGCGCTGCGCAACTTCCTGGAGACCGCGCCGGCCTTCCTTGCGCTGATGCTGGCCGTCCATGCCTCGGGCGGCAGCGGGTTGGCCACGGCCGGGATAGTTGTCTATCTTGGCGCGCGCGTGGCCTATCTGCCGGCCTATCTCTCGGCCTTGCCCTGGGCGCGCACGACATGCTGGCTGATTGCCGGCATCGGCCTTGGACTCATGCTGATCGGAGTGCTGTTGCCATGACCCCGGAACTGACCGCCCTCGCCCTTGTCGGCCTTGTGCAATTTGCCCAGTACGCCATGTTCTCGCTTTCTGCCAATCTTCAGGTGGGCCTTGGCTACTCCACCTCGCCACGCGACGAGGACCGCCCGCTGCATGGCAAGGCCGGTCGTTTGCAGCGCGCGCTCAACAACCATTTCGAAGGGTTGATCCTGTTCACCATCGCGGTTGTTGTGGTCACGCTGTCCGGCCAGTCCAACGACTTCACCGCCGCTTGCGGCTGGGTGTTCCTGGCCGTCCGCATCCTCTACATCCCGTCCTATGTCTTCGGCTGGGTGCCCTGGCGCTCGGTCATCTGGGGGGTCGGTTTCTTCGCCACGCTCGGCATGTTGCTTGCCGCCCTCGTGTGACCCTTTCATCTTGCCTGAAATACTCTCGGGGGGTGAGGGCCGCAGGCCCGAGGGGGGGACACAGCCCCCCCAGCCCCCCCCCCCCCCCGCCCCCACCC
>JAFIED010000270.1 GCA_020832805.1 Pararhodobacter sp. | reverse complement strand
CGCGAGCGCCCCCCGGCTGCGGATCAGTTCTTGCTCACGCCACCCAGGAGCAGGAAGAACGACGGCTCGAGTGCGAAGCCCGCGACCCGGTCCGAGGTGACGGCATTCTGCATCCAGTTCGCGACGAAGACCCAGGGCGCGTCCTGCTGCACGATCACCTGCATCTCGCGGTAGAGCCGCGCGCGTTCGTCCTGGTCGGTGGCGACGCGGGCGGCTTCCAGCAGCGCGTCGACCTCGGGGTTGGAATAGTAGCCCGAGTTGAAGCCACCCTGTTCGGGCCAGGCGGCGGTGCGCAGCGCCAGGAACGGCAGGGTGTCGGGGTCGTTGGTCATCCAGGCCATCTGGGCCATGTCGGCCTTGCCCTGCAACCCCGGGTTCACGCGGCCCAGGAAGGTGTTCCACTCATAGGTCTCGATGCGCACATCAAAGCCCACGGCAGCCAGATCCGCCTGGATCGCGGTGCCCATCGCCACCGGGTCCAGCATCCCCGAGCCGCCTTCGGTGACATAGAAGGTCAGCGGCGTGCCCGGTGCGACACCGGCCTCGGCCCGCAGCGCCCGCGCGCGGTCGGGATCGTAGGGATAGGGCTCGAGATCGCTATTGGAGGCCCAGGCAAAGGCCGGTGGCGTCGGGCCGGCGGCCACGGTTGCGGTGCCCTCGAGCACGTCGCGCACGATGGCTTCGCGGTTAATCGCATAGTTCGCCGCCTGCCGGACGCGGACATCGGCAAACGGCCCTTCCAGCGCGTTCAGGATCAGGAACCAGACATGCGGTCCGGCCTGTTCGTGGACCGTGTAGTTGGCCCCGGTGAACTGCGACAACGCCACCGGCGGCACCTCGACCATCACGTCGATCCCGCCCGACAGCATCTCGGCGACGCGGGTGTTGGCGTCGGTGATCGGGCGGAAGACCACCGCGTCCAGCGCCGCGTTCTCGCCCCAATAGCCATCGTTGCGGGTCCCCACCACACGCTCGTTCGAGCGCCATTCGGCAAAGCGGAACGGCCCGGTCCCCGCCCGGTTGCGCCCGAAGGCGGCGCCATGCTGCCTCACCGCCGGGGGCGAGACGATCAGACCGGTCGGATAGGCCAGGGTGGACAGGAAGGGCGCATAGGGTTCGTTCAGGGTGAAGCGCACGGTGCGCGCGTCCAGCGCCTCGACCCCCTGCACCGCGCCGAAGAAGAACGACAGCGGGAACGGGCCGGTGTTGTGGTAGGGGTGGTCCTCATTCAGCATCCGCTGGAAATTGAAAACCACGGCCTCGGCATCCAGCGCGCTGCCGTCGTGAAAGGTCACGCCCTCGCGCAGGGTGAAGGTGTAGACCGTGCCATCCTCGGAGATTTCCCAGGCTTCGGCCAGCGCGGGCTCGACCTCGAGCGTGCCGGGGGCATAGCGCACGAGCCCCTCGTAGATGTTCATCAGGATGCGGAAGTCGTTGACCGCCGTGACCGCATGCGGGTCCAGCGACTGGGGCTCGGCAATCTGGCCCACCACCAGCACCCCCGGCGGGGTCTGGGCCGTGGCGGGCGCGACCAGCGCCGACGTGGCCAGAAGTGCGGCTGTCAGTACCCCAAAGCCACGGCGGGTCAGTGCTGTAAAGGCCATCTCGGGCGCTCGCTGTTGGTGATTTCTTACACGCTAATTTATCATGATAATTTGCATTCGTCAAAATTTTCATGATAGATTGACCGGACAAGGGGAAACAACCTGATGACCTTCTCGATTCTTGCACAAGATTTGAACACCGGAGCCCTGGGCGGGGCCGCGGCCACCGGATCGCTCTGTGTCGGGGGCTGGGTCCTGCGGGGCGATTCGCGCGCCGGGATGTCGGCCTCGCAGGGGGCTGCGCCCTCGACCATGTGGGGCGAGGATGCGCTGGCGCGGATGATGGCGGGCGAGACCGCCGGGCAGGCGCTGGCCGCTGTCACCGGCCCGGATGCCGGGCGCGACTGGCGCCAGCTTGCCGTGCTGGACGGCGCGGGGCGCACGGCCTGCCACACCGGCGCACACAACACCGAATGGCGTGGATCGCTGGTCGCTCAGGGGCTGGTGGTGTCGGGCAACCTGCTGGCCGGTCCGCAGGTGCTGGAAGCGCTGCGCGACGCCTTCATTGCCGTGCGCGGCAGCCTGGCCGAGCGCCTGCTGGCCGCGCTGGCGGCGGCAGAGGCCGCAGGCGGCGATACGCGCGGCCTGCAGTCGGCCGCACTGCTGGTCGTGTCCGACGATGCCCCGCCGCTGACCCTGCGCGTGGACTGGTCCGAAGACCCGATTGCCGCCTTGCGTGACCTGCACAGGCGCAGCCAGAGCGGCGATTACGCGGCCTGGCTGCCCACGGTGCCCACCCGCAACGACCCGGAGCGCGGCCATGGCTGACGCCGACCGGGGCGCTCTGGCGCAGCACTGGCTGGACCGGCTGGCCGCCTGTTCCGAACCCGGCCCCGGCGTGACGCGCCTTCCCTTCACCCCCGAACATCGCGCCGCTCTGGGGGTGCTGACCGAGCTGATGGAACAGGCCGGGCTGACGGTGGGCCTGGACGCCGCCGGCACGCTGATCGGCCGGCAGCACGGGCCAGAGGGCGCATCCGTCCTGCTGCTGGGTTCGCATCAGGATTCGGTGCGCGAGGGCGGCGCCTATGACGGGATCATGGGCGTGGTCCTGCCGGTGCTGGCGCTGATGAAGCTGCGTCAGGACAGGGTGCAACTGCCCTTCGCCGTCGAGGTGCTGGCCTTTGCCGATGAAGAAGGCGTGCGCTTTCCCACCGCGCTGATGGGGCCGCGCGCGCTGGCCGGAACCTTCGACATGGCGGCGCTCGAGTTGCGTGACCGCGATGGAATCACCCTGCGCCGCGCGATGGAGGCGTTCGGGCTGAACCCCGACGCCCTTCCGGGGTTACGGCGCGACCCGGCGCAGGTTCTGGGCTGGGTCGAGATCCACCTGGAGCAGGGCCCCGTTCTGGAAGCCGCCGGACAGGCCATCGGCATCGTCACTGGTATCTGCGGGATCGAGCGGCACATGGTCACGCTGACCGGTACGGCCGCACATGCGGGCACCGTGCCCATGCATCTGCGCCGCGATGCTCTGGTCGGGGCGGCGGAACTGACGTTGGCGGCAGAGGCGCTGGCCCGCGAATCCGAGGGCCTGCTGGCGACGGTCGGGGCCTTGCAGGTCAGGCCGGGCGTGGTGAACGCCGTCCCTGGCGAGGTGGCGATGACTATTGAAATCCGCGCGCCCGATGACGCCCTGCGCGAAAAGGCCGGGGTGACGCTGTCCCGAACAGCTCACGACATCGCGAATCGGCGGGGCCTCGGGCTGGAGATCACGCGCACCTATGCCCAACCGGCAACCCCCTGTTCGCCTCAGGTCGTCGAACGACTGTCGCAGGCGGTTGCGACAGGAAACCGCGCGGCAGCACAGTTCATGGCGTCGGGGGCAACGCATGACACCTCGGCCATGGCGGGGCTTTGCCCGGTGGGGATGCTGTTTACCGCCTGTCGCGACGGCGTCAGCCATCATCCCAACGAGAATGTCCCGGAGGCTGCCATGTCATCCGGTATACTGGCCCTTGAACGGTTTCTGATGCAGTTTCAGTGAGCTGCTTGAGCCGGGCTTCAGGGTTTTGTCACGACAGCACACGTCATTATTTCGAGCGACGTGACCGGTAACCGAACCACAAGCGGGTCCACCGGATATACTGCGAGCTGGAGCTGAACCTCCGGATCAAGCCGCGGCGGAGACTGCAGTGGGAGAAGCCGGACGAAATGGAGGTTTCAGAAGCCCCGAACCTGGTCTGGTCGATGGACTTCATGGCGGACCGCCTGACCGACGGGCGACAGTTCCGACTGCTCAACGTGCTGGACGATTTCAACCGTGAGGGGCTGGGCATCTAGGTCTACTTCTCGCTGCCAGCATAGCGGGTCGTCCGATCCCTGAACCAGATCATCGAGTGGCGCGGCAAGCCCTTGGTGATCAGAGTCGACAATGGCCCGGAATGGGTCAGCTCAACGCTGATGACCTGGGCCGAAAAGCAGGGCATCGCCCTGACCTACATCCAGCCCGGCAAGCCACAGCAGAACGCCTACGTCGAACGCTATAACAGAACGGTCCGGCACGAATGGCTGGACCTCTACATCTTTGAAACCATCAAGGAGGTGCAGCAGATCGCAACCGAATGGCTATGGACCTACAACAACAAACGCTCCAACATGGGCATCGGCGGGGTTACCCCCGCCATGAAGCTCAAAATGGCCGCGTGAGTTCTACGGTCGCGCCCCGCCAAAACGGGAGGGATTACCGTAGGGCGGTTTGGAACCAAGGTCCGGAACGTCAAACAGCGCGTGAGAAACCGCTACTGCCGGAACTATTTCTGGAATTCAGACAGCTGAAGAACCCAAGTTCAGTGATTTGTGGCGCGACAAAGCTGTGACCATAAGTGTCTTTTCGTTACTTGATGCAGTTGGACGAATGGTTCATTGCCAGGGATCACGTCGCTGGATATCGGGCGAAGACGTCGATGGCTTCGCAGCGCTGGCGGATTCGTTCCAGCCTTGGATAACGGTCAACAATATAGAAGGTAGGTTCGAGCCGCCGAAAGAAGCTGGTCATCGTGGCGATGGCGATGTGGTTGTAGGTAGGCGCCTCCTCAGACTCCGCCAAAGCCTGCGCGCTAAGCTCTAACGCTGCAAGCCCCCCGCTGGCCTGGCCCCAACAGTGTTCTACCCAGGGCTCGTGTACCTTCTCCGCCGGGCGGCGAGTCCGCTCGTAGTAGCCGGCCACGAACTTCTCCAGAGTGCCGTTCGCGAGAAATAACAGCTGCATTGCATCGGCCATAGCGGAACCACCTCTTGGTAAGAAGTGGCCGTTGGGGTCGTACCGGTCACACAGCATCATTGCGATGGCGACGCTGTCCACCAGAGTGCGCTCACCTTCAATCAGAGCCGGAACCCGGCCCAACGGGTTGATCGCGCGAAGAGCTGCCTTGTCGTCGAAGGCCGAAAGTGGTCGCAATTCGAACGGCTGCCCAAGCAGGTCGAGCAACACGGCGGTTCGGCGAACGAATGGTGAAGGAAGGCGGCCTACGAGAATCATGGGGTTTCTCCGATACTGGTGTTTTTCGGGTGGGCATGCCTTGACCGGGTTCATCTGTCGAGGAACCAAGGCGTGCCGCTAGCTGCGTCAGTTGATGGCAAGACATCTCATTGCCTTGCAGTTTGCTACGGTGCCCTGCAATTCCGGTTCGGTGATTGTCGTTGCGCAGTCGGTCGAACGATGTCGAGGCTGGCACGAGCAAGATTGCAAGCCAATCTGACAACGAAAACTCTGATTCTGCCTCATGCACGCCAACGACCCGCCATCGGCTTAAACCGTTATCTGGTTTTGTTCGCCCAAGCCCTCAATGCCTAGACGGATGATCTGTCCGGGCCGAAGGTATGTCGGTGGATTCTGGCCCATCCCGACGCCCGGCGGAGTTCCGGTCGAAATGATGTCGCCGGGCTGGAGGCTCATGAACTGCGAGATGTAGGAGACCAGCTTTGCCACACCGAATATCATCGTTGCGGTCGTGCCGTCCTGGTAACGACGGCAGTCGACCTCCAGCCACAGCCGAAGCGCCCGCGGATCGGGGACCTCGTCGCGCGTGACCAGCCATGGGCCGATCGGGCCGAAGGTATCGGCGCTTTTTCCCTTCACCCACTGGCCGCCGCGTTCCAGTTGCCAGTTGCGCTCGGAGAGATCGTTGACCACACAGTAACCGGCGACATGCTCAAGCGCTTGCTCCTCAGAAACGTTGCTAGCGTTGGAGCCGATGATCACACCCAGTTCCACCTCCCAGTCGGTCTTTTCGGATCCTTTGGGGATACATACGGCGTCGTTCGGCCCGCAGATGGCGCTGGTGGCTTTCATGAACAAGATCGGCTCGGGGGGCACCGGCATGCCACTTTCGGCGGCGTGGTCGGCGTAGTTCAGCCCGACGCAGATGAACTTGCCGACCCGGCCCACGCACGGTCCTATTCGCGCACCCGGAGCCACCAGGGGCAGTCCGGATTCATCAACGGCCGCCAGCCGTGCAAGCCCCTCTGGCGACAGCACGGCCCCCGCGATGTCGTCAACAAGCCCAGAAAGGTCGCGAAGGCTGCCGTCCTTTGCAATGATCGCTGGCCTTTCCTGGCCACGTTCGCCCACGCGGAGCAGCTTCATGATAGTTCCTTCAGTTACTTCGGTTAGTTAGCGGCTGGTCTCGGCCGTCTGGAAGGCACGGCAGAAGTCCCCCGGTGCAGGTCCGCAGGGTCGCAGCTCAGGCAGGAGCAAACCCTTGTCGAGCGATACCATGGTGTTCTTCGTTCATGCGAACCCGATGATCCTCATCCGATATGGGTTGGGCAGTTGTCAAACACATTATGCTAGTATACTTTTTAATTCTGCTTTGTTAGTCTGTCTATGCAGGTCTGAAGCCGGTCTGTGCCGGACCCAAACTGGAGCAGGAGGACGTCGTGGACCAAACACTCGCCCAGTGGCCTTCTGGATCTGCGGAAACCCAAAAAATGCACAGAATTAAACACTTACGACGAGACCACCTGCAAATCGAATCGCAACACTGCTCATCCGCCTGCCATCCCGATCAGCAGGACATCGAGGGACAGCCCATTAACACGAGGAGACTGCCAATGGTCCGAGTTCCGTACATCGACATGGAGATGCTCGCCCCGCTTCCCGACGACCCGAGCCCGTATAACCCCGACTGGATGTCGGCCAACAACATCCACAGGGCCATGGCCAACCATCCCGAAGCCCTTAGGGTCTTCTGGCCCCGGATCGGGGCGTGGATGCGCTTCAAGTCGACCCTGGAGCCTCGCTTGCGCGAGCTGGCTATCATCCAGGCGAGCTATGTCACCGCCAGCAGCTACGAATTCGCTCATCATGTCCACTACGCCGAGTCGATCGGCATGACCCATGACGACATTCTGGCCATCATCGACGAATCGAACGGCAAGACGAGCAACCTGACCGAGCTCGAGCGCACCGTGCTCAAGGCGGCGCGGGATCTGACGTTGAAGGTCCAGATCGACGATGCAACCTGGGCGTTCCTCGACGCGCATCTGCGCCGCGAGAACCTTATCGAGCTGGTGCTGGTGACCAGCTACTACAACCACATCATTCGTCTGGTGACAGCGCTGCAGATCGGCATTGAGGGCGGAAAGGAGCATGAGACCTCGCTGGCGCCGTATCTCGAGCGGTATGCGCCGCCGTCCGACATCGGGGTCTGGCGATGATGGTCAGGGCAGAGGCAGGCGCAAGACACCCCAAGCCAGCTCCCGGGGCGACCTGCGGGTTCTCCCGTCAGGATCTGTGGTGCCGTGTGCCAGTCGACGCGGATCACAAAGAGAAACGAGGGAGATTCATATGGGCGTCGAGAGGCTTTTTGATCTGACCGGCCGCGTGGCGCTGGTAACAGGTGCCGCTGGAAGTCTGGGCAGTGCGATCGCAACCGTCCTTGCCGACGCGGGGGCAGATCTGCTGCTGTTCGATATCGACGAGACAGGGCTGAAGCGAATGGCCACCACCCTTGCGCGGGACGGCCAGAAGGTGCGGACCTTCGCAGGAAATGTCGGAGACATCGGGCATGTCGACGATGTTTTCGGCCTGCTCGACCGCGAGTTCGGCCGCATCGATGTGCTGGTGAACGTGGCCGGGCCGGCCCGACTGGGCAAGCCCGAGGACACCGATCTGGCGGATGTGGAATACACGATCCACAACATCGCAACCGCGCGCTTCTACTGCTGCCAGCAGGCGGGCAGGCGTATGCTGGCGGCCGGAAAGGGCAGCATCATCAGCATCTGTTCGGTTTCCGGGACGACCGCGAACGGGCGCAGCCACATGGCCTATGGCATGGCGATGGCGGCGGTCGCGCACATGACACGCGAACTCAGCACGGAATGGAGCAGCCGCGGGGTGCGTGTGAATGCGATCGTCTGCGGCCAGATCAGCAACCCCAGCCTCGAGGCGCGGATGGCGGACGATCCGCGCCTGAAGAAGAACTTCCTGCGCGGCATCCCCATCGGGCGGCTTGGGGTCAACGAAGACATCAAGGGGATTGCGCTTCTGCTGGCGTCGGATGCCTCGTCCTTCATGACCGGCGCGCTGGTCCCGGTGGACGGCGGCAACCTGGCGCGCAACGCCGGGGCCTCGCATCCGGGTATGCCCGAATTCTGACCCCCCCTCGGCCCCGACCGCTGCAACAACCACGCAACCAACCAAGGCGGAGGCCCTCCGTGACACTCGACCCCAAGCTTCACGCCGTCCTCGATCAGGTCTTTGTCACGCGGGATTTCCGGCTTGACAGCGGAAAGGTGCTGGCAGAACTGCGGATCGCCTTTGAAACCTACGGGAAACTGGCGCCGGACCGGTCGAACGTGGTCCTGCTGACCCATGGCTACACCAGCAACCACCA
>JAFIED010000264.1 GCA_020832805.1 Pararhodobacter sp. | reverse complement strand
AACTCGCGCGGCTTCTGCGCGACCTGCGGGCACGGCAGGAGCAACCCACACCCGAGCGCCTGGCGCGTTTCGACCCGAAGACCCCGCATCCCAATGCGCTGCGCTGGTTCGCCCATGTCGCAGCGCATGAGGCCCTCTATTCCGCTCTGTTGGTCAGCGGGGAACTCGCCGCCTTCGAGGGCGAGGTCACGGCCCTGTTCACGTCCTGGGCCGAAGCCCGACTGCGCGAATGGCCCGGCGCTCTGGCGCCCGAGGCCCCGGTGCAGGCGCTGATCGCCGCCTCGACCGCGATGAATCTCGGGCTGGTGCGCTGGTGGCTGGCGCAACACCCGCGCCCCGCGCTGGAAGACATCGCGGTGATCCAGCAGCGCCTTCAGGTACACGGCATCCTGCCGCTGCTGGGGTTCGAGGTGGGCGAACTTCCTCGGAAGGGATGACCTGGCGCGTCGACAAGGTCAGCCGGCGTTGGTCACCCCTGCAGGGTACCATGAGCCGCGATGCCGGGTCGACAGGCCGTCACTTCGGGCGAGAACGCAGGTGTTTCCTTTCCGGTTTCGCCTTGCGCGCGTTTAGGCCCGCAAGGCATCGTGATCGCGGCTGTGGGTTGCAGGCCGGTCGCGGACGTACGGCAGGGAGTGGACGATAGTGACGAAGAACAACGACACGCAGGTCTTCGCGGGACAGCTGGTGGCCCAGAACATGCTGATCCAGATCCTGATAGGCCAGGTCGTTCTTGGCGCTCCGGATCGCGGCGCGGCTGACCGCCGGGATCACGAACGAGACGCCGGTGGACACGGCGCTCCTGCTCTACCGCGGCCGCGCGCCCGCCCGGCTCGGCCTCGCCGACGCCGCCATCGACGTCTTCACCCTGGCGCTCCGCCGCCGCAAGGACCGTGCCGACAGCCTCCTGCGCCAGTTGCGCTATGAGCGCGCGGTGCTCTACGATCAGGTCGGCCGCAAGGCGCAGGCGCGGCGCGAGCTCGAGAGGGTCTATGCCGAGGCCCCGGGTTTCGAGGATGTGCGGGACCGTTTGGGACTAAACAAATGACCTGACCGCCAATCAACTGTTCGCTTTGATTGTTGGCCCGCCGGATACGCTACTGCCGCACGGCGCAAGCGCTAGAACTTGGTCCTGTTTCATTTCCGCGAGATCAAGCTATGCAGCTGCGTCAACAAGCAAGTTGAGACGGTTGCGAGCCCCCGCAACCAAAATCCGACGCATTATCAAACGTTTGAACGCCGCCCTCCGGGGCGGCGTTTGCGTTTGAACCACCCGTGGAAGCACTGTGGAAGCAACAGGGAACGAAGTCCTTCGTGTCTATGAGAAATCCGCACTGGCTTTTCGATACCCTCGTGTGGCGCGCCCCCGGAACAGCGGCGCTGCACGTACTCGGTTGTTTGCTGCTTGCGCCGTGTTCCGCATCACGGCGCAAACGCCATCGCTTCAATCTCGATAACGAACTCTGGCCAGGAGAAGCCGGAAACGACAAGCAGGGTCGACGCGGGCAGCACGGGCACATTGCTCAGGAAAGCATCGCGTGCGCGCATGTACCCGCACATGTGCTCGCGCGCTGTCACCCAGGCCGTCAGGTGCACGATATGCGCCGGGGTCATGCCTCCGGCCGCCAGGATCCGTGCGATATTGTCGAAGCAAAGCGCGGCTTGCGCCTCGGCCCCCTTTGGCACCTTGCCGTCTGCCGAAAGCGCCAGCTGCCCCGAGGTGCGGATCATGCGCATGCCCGGCGGCATCAGCACGCCGTGCGAATAGGCGCCGAATGGGGGGGCGATGGCATCCGGTGCCAAGGCTCTTTTCTCTGCCGGCGGTTCCGCCACCGACCCGGATGCAGCCTGCCCGGAAGTGGCAGCCCCATGCGACGCGGGCGAGTGCGCGGGTTTTTCGTCTTGCGGATCGGGCATCGCCTTGTTAGCCTTTCTTCATCTCTGGCACAGATCCTGTAGGGCCACTCGCTTTCTTCCCGTTCAACCTGGGCAGCAGGCGTGTCTGGTCATGTGGCATACAGGGGCTTCGCAGTTGATCCTTCGGTTTTATTCCAGCCGCGTCAAGCGGCGGGCGCTGGCGCGCTTGGCGTCGGAGCGTTTCCGATGACGTTGCCGGGGTATTGGAATGCCCAACCCAGCGCAGCCTTTTCCACACTGCCGGCTGATGCCGTGGCGGTGTTGCCGCTGGGGGCGACCGAACAACACGGGCCGCATCTGCCAACCGGTGTCGACAGCATGCTGGTCGGCGCGGTACTGGCGCGTGTGCTGGCCGTGCTGCCCGCCGGGACGCCGGTGCTGGCTTTGCCGCCACTGGATATAACCCGCAGTGGCGAACACGGCGCCTGGCCGGGCACGCTGGCGCTGGGGCCGGGTCTGTTGCTTGACATGCTGGATCAGATCGGTGCCGGTGTGGCGCGGGCTGGCATCGGTCGGCTGTTCCTGCTCAACGGGCATGGCGGCAACACGGCGTTGCTGGAGGTGGCAGTGCGCGAGTTGCGCCTGGCGCACGGGCTGATCACGGCCCATGCCTCGTGGTTCGGTTTTGCCGACTCTTCGGGGTGGGATACCACAGCACTGGCCGACGACCTGCACGGCGGTGATCTGGAAACCTCGGCCATGCTGGCGATCAACCCCGAACTGGTGGACATGACCCAAGCGCGCGATTTTCGTACCGCGCAGGCGGCTTGGACGCAGGCAACACCGGCGATCGGTCTGGGCGGGCAGCCAGTGCGGCCGGGCTGGCTGGCCACGGATTTGCAGTCGGACGGCGCCATGGGCAACGCGGCCGCTGCCACCGCGCAAAAGGGCGCAGCACTGCTGGACAGCGCCGCTGCCGGGCTTGCCGAAGCGCTGACACAATTCTCTCGCTTCGATCCGGCGGGCGCAGGGGGGCAGGCATGAGCGAGGCTGCAATCATTCCCGGGGTTGCCGTGCCAATGGCGCTGGTTGCCCGGCAGGATACCTTTGGCGGTCTGCGCCGGGGCGATTCCCTGACCGGTGATCTGGTTGTGCGTGATGGCCGGGCCGTCGGGCTGCGCCCAGGGGTGGCTGCCGGGCGGCTGATCCTGCCGAAGCTCGCCGAGGTGCACTGCCATCTGGACAAGTGCCACACGATTGCCCGGGTCGAGGAAACGGGCACCCGGATTGGTGGTAACCTGCGCCATGCCATCGCCGCGCAAGAGCATGACAAGCAGCACTGGACCCGCAAAGACCTTCGAGCACGCATGGCGCGCGGTCTGGCAGAATGCGCGGCGGCGGGTTGCGCTGTGGTGCGCAGCCATGTGGACTGGTCGCAACCCGGCCCGGTATTGCCGCTGGCCTGGGAGGTGCTGCTGGAACTGGCACCAGAGCAGCCGCTTGATCTGCAGATCGCCGCACTGTGCGGGATAGACCAGCTGGCCGAGCCCGGCATGGCCAATGTCCTGGCTGGCGCGATCGCCCCCAATCGCGGCGTGCTGGGCGCGTTCGTGCTGGATCAGCCGCACCGGCTTGCGGGCATCCGCGCCGCCTTTGCTGCAGCCGACCGGCACGGGCTGGCGCTGGACTTCCACGTCGATGAAGGGCTGGACCCGGGCCTTGACGGTTTGTCGCTGATTGTCGATGTGGCGCTGGAAACCGGCTTTCAGGGGCCGGTCCTTTGTGGTCATGGCTGTGCGCTGTCGTTGCTGCAAGGCGACGATCTGGCGCGGCTGGCCGACCGGATGGCACGGGCGGGTATCGCACTGGCGGTCCTGCCCTCGACCAATCTGTATCTGCAGGGGCGGGGTGCCGGAGCGAACCGGCCGCGCGGGTTGGCCCCGCTGCACGCATTGCGCGAACGCGGGGTGCGCGTGGTCATCGGTACCGACAATGTGCGCGATGCCTTCATGCCGCTGGGCCGGCATGACCCGGTCTGGGCGCTGTCGCTCGCCTGCCTTGCCGCGCATCTTGACCCGCCGATGGGCCAATGGCTGCCTGCCGTCACTACGGACGCCCGCGCGGCGCTGGGCCTGGCGCCGGTCACGGTCGATGGCGCCCGGCTGGTCGATCTTGTCGCCGTCGAGACGGCATCCACGGCTGATCTGCTGGCGCATCCGCCCCCGGCACAAGCGCTGAACGACTTGAAGATGGATATGATCGCATGAACGAACGGACCTCGATCTCTGGCAGAAACACGCTGGACTGGGATGTCATCGCCGCCGCGCTGGACGGGGTCGAGCTGATCCGCGAGCCGGTTCTGGTAAAGAAGCGCTCGCGTGATTTCTTCTGGTACTCCCCGATCCTAAACCGGAAGCTGAAAGCCTGTTTCGGTGATCTGGTCGCCCGGCCCGCCAATGCCGACCAGATGGCCCGTTGCCTGGCCGTGGCCCATGCGCATGACGCCCCGCTGGTACTGCGCGGCGGCGGCACCGGCAACTACGGCCAGTCGGTGCCGCTGGATGGCGGGTTGATCATCGACACCACGGCCATGAACCGCGTGCTGGAGATCGGCACGGGTTTCGTGCGGGCCGAGGCCGGCGCGCTGATGGCAGATATCAATGCGGCCCTTGCCGACAGCGGGCAGGAGCTGGCCATGTTCCCTTCGACCCAGGATATCGCCACCATCGGCGGCTTCGTGGCCGGAGGCTCGGGCGGCATAGGCTCGGTCGCGCACGGGATGCTGCGTGACCCGGGCAATCTGATCGCCCTCAGCGCGCTGTCGGTCGAGGCCGCGCCGCGCCTGCATCGCTTCGACGGCGCCGACGCCTTGCATATTCACCATGCATGGGGGCTGAACGGGGCCATAACCGACGTCACGGTCCGCACCGTGCCATTGCAGGAGTGGATCGGCTGCATTGCCAGCTTCGACTGCTATACCGACGCCTATGCCGCCGGCTACGCCCTTGCCAGTGATCGGGCGCTGGGCTGCAAGCTGCTCAGCGTCGTCGATGCGCGCATCGGTGCCTATTTCCCGCGGCTGAAGGGCCATGTGCGCGACGGGGCAGATCTGCTGGTGGCGATGGTGCCTGCCGAAGGGCTGGACCGGCTGCGCGCGATCGTGGTCGCGCAGGGCGGTGCCGTTGACATCGCGCTGGACGAGCCGGCGCGGAAGGCGGCTGGGCTGCCGCATGTGTTCGAGTTTTCATACAATCACACCACGTTGCAGGTGCTGAAATCCGACCGCAGCGCGACCTACCAGCAGATCGGCGTCCCCGATGCCGCAGATGTCGGGGCCATCGCCCGGGTTGCCGCCGATCTGGGCAAGGATGTCTGGCAGCACCATGAATTTGCCCGCCGCGGTGGCGAAGTGGTGTCGTTCGACCTGCCGATCATCTGGTATCACAGCGACGAGCGGCTGGCCGAGATCAACGCGATCTACGAGGCGCATGGCTTCCCGGTCTATGATGCCCATGCCTTTCACGTCGAGGGAGGCGGGCTGAAGAATGCCGATTACCGGCATCTGGCCTGGAAAAAGCGGATGGACCCGAAAGGGCTGATGAACAGCGGCAAGTCGCTGGCATGGCCGCAGGTGCGTGATCTGCCCGCCGATGAAATCGAACGCATGGCACGGAAGGACTGATCCGATGAGCGCTTTCACCACCCGCCCGCTGACCCCGGCCTTCGGGGTCGAGATCACGGGGCTTGATCTGGCTGACCCCGAAAGCGACAGCCTTTTTCCGCATCTGCGCGCGCTGTTCGAGGAGCACTCGGCCTTGCTGTTCCGCAACCAGAGCCTGGATGACGCCCACCATCTTGCCCTGGCCAAGCAGTTCGGCCCGATCGAGGACCGCAACGCCGACAGTCGCAAGCCCGGCGAGGCATTCGAGATACCGCGCGTGACCAATGTGCGCGCCGATGGCAGCGTAACCGAGGCGATGGACCTGCACACCCTGCACCTGAAGGCAAACATGCTGTGGCACAGCGACAGCACCTTCATGCCCGTGCCGGCGCTGACCAACATCCTGATCGCGCGGGTGGTCACCACCGAGGGCGGCGCCACCGAACTGGCCAGCACCCGCGCAGCCTGGGCCGAGATGCCCGAGACCCTGAAAGTGCGCATCCGCGGTCGCGGCATCCGGCATCACTATGCGCATTCGCGCGCCCGCATCTCGCCGGAACTGGCGAAGCTGGAGATGTTCAACAAATGGCCTGAAACGCGCTGGAACGCCGTCTGGAGCAACCCGGTCAACGGGCGCGAGGCCCTGTACATCGCCAGCCACGCAAGGCTGGTCGATGGACTGGACGAGACTGAAAGCCAGGCACTGCTTGACGACCTGATGGATTTCTGCACGCAGCCGCGCTTTGTCTATGCGCATCAATGGCAAGTCGGTGATGTGCTGCTTTGGGATCAGCGCGCCGTGATGCATCGTGGCACGCCCTGGCCCTATGATCAGCCGCGCACGCTTTCCAGCATTTGCACCTCTGCCACCCCGGCAGACGGGCTGCACAGTCTTCGCATGTCGGCCGGGCAGACGGCGTCAGCCGATGCGCGCACGCAAGATCAGAAACACAACAAGGAGATAACCACATGATTTTCCGCAAGTGGAACGGCAAGCCCATGCCCGCCTTCTTCGGCGAAAAGGGACCCGAAGCAGCAGCGAACCGGCTGAGCCGGCGCGATTTTCTAGCTGTGGCCACCAGCTATGGCGCAACGGCGGCAACCGCCTGGGCCATGATGGGGCTGCCACGCTCGGCGCAGGCCGAAACCGTCGCGCCGCGGCAGGGCGGCACCGTGCGCATTCAGCAACAGCTTGTCGCCCTGAAAGACCCGCGAACCTTTGATTTCAACCAGCTTGCCACCTTTACCCGCGGCTGGCTGGAATATCTGGTGCGCTACAACTCCGATGGCAGCTTCAGCCCCTACCTCCTGGCCGGTTGGGAAATCAACGACGATGCCACGCTCTACACCCTGAACGTGCGCGACGGGGTGCGCTGGAATAATGGCGATGCCTTTACGGCGGCAGATGTCGCGCGCAACATCGAACGGTTCTGCGACACCACGCTCGAAGGCAATGCGATGCATTCCCGCCTGGGTGCGCTGATCGATGCCGACACGGGCCAGGCGCGTGCAGATGCCATCGAGGTGGTTGACGCGCTGACGGTGCGCCTGCATCTGTCCCGGCCTGACATCTCGCTGATCGCCAGCTTCTCGGATTATCCGGCCGCGATCGTGCCGGAAGGCTTCAGCGCCGAAACCATGCTGAGCAACCCCGTGGGCACCGGGCCCTACCTGCCGCAGCGCTATGACGTTGGCGTGCATGCCACGCTGGTGCGCAATGACGATCACGAATGGTGGAATGCCGGCAACGGTGCATGGATGGATCAGATCGACCTGATCGACCTTGGCGCGGACCCGGTCTCCTATATCGCGGCGGCCGAAGCCGGCGAGATCGATGCCACCTATGATACTGCGGGCGATTACATCGAGATGTTCGACCAGTTGCCCGGCTGGCAGCGCAACGAGGTAGTAACCGCCGCCACGGTTCTGGCCCGCACCAACCAACTGACAGAGGACAGCGACGGCAATCTGCCCTACGCCGATGTGCGCGTGCGGCGGGCGTTGCAGATGGCCATCGACAACGAAGCGGTGCTGGAACTGGCCGTGGCAGGCTTCGGTACCACGGCCGAAAATCACCATGTCGCGCCGGTGCACCCCGAATATGCCGAACTGCCGCCGCAGGCCCATGACCCCGCAGGCGCCCGCGCCCTGCTGGAAGAGGCCGGCATGGCCGAGTACGAACACGAGCTGATCTCGCTTGAAGCGGGCTTCTGGGCCAGCACTGCCGATGCCATAGCCGCCCAGCTGCGCGCCGCCGGCATCCCCGTGCGTCGTACGGTCTATCCGGGGTCGACCTTCTGGAACAACTGGGCGACTTACCCGTTTTCCGTGACCAACTGGAACCACCGCCCGCTGGGCATCTCGACCCTGGCGATCGCCTATACATCGGGGGCTTCCTGGAACGAGACCGGCTTTGCCAATGACAGGTTCGATGCGCTGGTCAACGAGGCGCTTGGCCTGGCCGACCCCGATGCACGGCGTGAAGTCATGGCGCAGCTGCAAGGCATCCTGCAGGACGAAGGCGTGATCATTCAGCCCTTCTGGCGCGGACTTTACAACCACACCCGCGCGGGGCTGCACGGCGCCGAGATCCATATCCAGCAGGAGTTGTGGCCGGCGGACTTCTACTGGGCGGCCTGAACGGGCGTCACGGTACATTACAGCGGGGGCGCTTGCATCGCCGGCAGGCGCCCCTGCAGGGAGAATATGATGGAGACGGCAATCATACTTTGCCAAGCTGGTTGTCTCGCGCTTCTCGCTGCCTGGCTGAGCGTCGCGCTGCACGACAATTTCCGCCACGCTGAGATCAACGCGCAGTTTACACGCGAGGTGTTGTCGATGTCGCGGATCGGACGCGACTATCCCGGCGTCCTGGACAAGGTGGGCAAGCGACGGATCCTGCACGCGGGCATCCAGCGCGCCGTCTTCATCACCATCGTGATCGCCGAAACACTGGTCACGGCGCTTTTGTGGGTGGCCACGGGGGCGATGCTGACAGTGGCGCTGGGGGCGATGGATCTGGAATTGGCGCGGGTGCTGGGGCTGGTGGGCGCCTTCGGCTTTACCGCCATCTGGGCCGGCTTTGTGATCGCCGGGAATCATTTCTGCTACTGGCTCTGCCACGAGGGGGCGCAGAACACCCATTTCCAGTTGCTGCTCTGGGGCATGGGAACGCTTTTGCTGATGGCCCTGGCTTGACGCCGCCTTTCTTGGCCTCATAACTCAGTCAGAGTGGTACGCTAAGGTATACTGTTCGATTGAAATCGGCAGCGCCTTGAATTGTAGCCCGTGCGTGCGATCGTTGATCCAAGCGTCCGAGGCCGTGATCCATTCGCCGGCCGAAATCATCGCTGCGTGCCCAACGGTGGTCACCAGATCCCGGTGTCCGCGCGCCTTCACCCGCAGCACGCAGAACCCGGACTCTTCGCTGTGGAAGGTCACCCGTTCCACAAGACCGGCCAGAACCTCTGTGGCGGATTGCGATGTCGATGCCGGCTTCATGGGACGCGCTCGATCGGAAGCAATTGACGATTGACAATTCTAGCCCCCTTGACGCACCTTCTCATCATCACAGAACTGCGCCCGATGGAAATTCCGTCGGGCGTTTTCTGTTTTCGGAAGGTCCGTGCGCCTCGTGGTTCAGCCTGGTGCGCATCACATCTCCCGGCCATACCAGCGCACGCGCCCAATGATATTGACCTCCTCGGCGGTGCATTCATAGGGGGTGTAGCGGTCGTTGTCGGAGATGATGCGCACCCGGGGCGGATCGCTCATGGGCACGTGTTCCAGCCGCTTGGCGACGAGCCCCATGCCGTCATGGAGGACGAAGATGCCGGGCGGGATCGGGCTGCGCTGGTTCATGTCGACGAGGATCACATCGCCGTCGTGCAGGGTGGGGATCATGCTGTCGCCCTGGACGGTCATCACGCGCAGCAGGGAGGGCGCGGCCTTGAGGCGGTCGCGGATCCAGGCGCGGCGGAAGTGGAAGTCCCGGCCGACCCGTTCCTCGTCCTCGGCGATTGCCCCTCCGCCCATCGATGGACGGGCTGACGCATACTGGATGGCGACAAAGTCGTTATGGTAATCATCGGTAATCGGGTCATCGCCTTCCACCCGGCCCTTGCCCGACAGGATCCATTCCAGATCAACTTTGACCACGGCCGCGATCCGGGTGAGCTTGTCGAGATTGGGAAGCTGCGAGCGTCCGCGCAGAATATCGTAGACGAAAGAGCGGTTGACCTCGGCTTCGCGCGCCACCTCGGCGACATTCATGCCAAGCTGGCGTATCCGCGCACGCAGGCGTTCATGCATAGGCACAGACATATCCACTCCCACTGTTGATATATTATGGAAAGAATAGGATTGCGACGCCTATGTCAATTCCCTAAAAACATATGGTGAACACATGAGGCGAAAGGAATCGAGCATGCGGATGATGCGGGATGCGTATGAACTGGCAGAACTCGCGGATCTCTGGAGTCTCAGTGCTGCGGATATCAGGTCCTTGGTGGGGCAGGGCATCCTCAAGCTCTGCGTGCGGGTGGTGGCCCAGCCTGCACTTGTGTCTGAACAGGAACTGACAGCGGAGGGTGAGCCTTTCTGGGTGCCTGTCGAAGAGACATCCTTTTCCGGGCTTGGAGACCTGACATTGCGTGACGCATTCCGACTGGTCCGCGACGGGGAAGGGCGCGTCACACATCTTTTTTTGCCGGGCACCAGGATGCTCGCTCTCCGCGGTGGTGAGGGCATCCTGTTTCTGCATGCAGATCTTCTGGTGCGCCCGGATCATGCAGAGCAAGTGCGATGCAATGTTCTGGGTGTGCCGCATGCCGAACAAGAAGCGTTTGATTTCAGGCTATTCGTGTATGATGGCGTGGAGTTTTCCTTCACAGTGCCGCAGGCGAGGGCGCTCGAATTCATGCTCGCTCAAACGCGCGCCGGCGCGCCGGATCAGCACTACACCCAGATCCTGAAATCCGTTGGCAGCGCGTCACAGCGACTGAGCAGCTTGTTCAGCCGCAAACCCTACTGGACGCGCCTGCTCAAGAAGACAGCCGGTCATCGCGGCTGGTATTATCTCGACCCGGATTTCGTGATCTGGCACGGCACCCGCTTCTGATCTGACCTTTCCTGCTTTCGCCCGCCCGCCCGCCGCTCTGGCGGGCTTTTTGATTCGCGCCGCCCTCGCGAGTGTGGGGTGATTCGTCTGCGCCATGTCTGCAACAGGTATGCATCTGGTCTGCGCTTGTATGCACTTGTCTGCATCGCGCGGCGGTTTTGCTGAATTGCGTTGTGGATCATGCGTTTAAGAAAATTCAGAACGCATCCCACTTGTGGGACGAACGCATACAAGCAATCTGGCATCACCTCTCCATGAACAGAAAGGAGAGGAAAATGGCGGATCGATTCCTGAACCAAGCGAACCTCGCGCGTCGCTGGCATGTCAGCCCGCGCACATTGGAGCGTTGGCGCTGGACTGGCGAGGGGCCAGCGTTTGTTAAAATCGGCGGGCGTGTTGTGTATCGGCTTGAGGATGTCGAGGCCTATGAGTGCGGGCGTCGCTGCGAGAGTACTGCACAAGCGACTGCGCTGCGGGTGGTGCAGTGATCATGGCACGCATGATCCCATCCCCGCAAACCGACGGCGCGACCTGCCCTCCAGTCGCAGGCGGCATTTCCGAAATCAGCTTCTGCGCCTGGATTGCACAGGCGGAGGCAAGCAAGGTGCTGATCTACCATCAAGGCTTCCTGGTGGTTGATACCGACCCGGTGCTCTCGAAACTTCCTGCGGATCAGCGCCTCGCCTTGCGCGCACTCGCCAGTGCGGCGTTTCGCGCCGAAGAGCAGGGCCTCGTGCATCTGGTCCAGCAGCGCATGGCCACAGATCGCTTTGCCTATATCGCGATTGCACGCCCCAAACCCACACCGCCTCGGCCCGCCTTTGCTGCGCGGCTGCTCGAGGCTGCCTGACCCTTCCCCCCAATCCGGAGATATCCATGCCCTATCCTGAGAATTTTCCCGATATCAATGACATGCTGAAGCTGCCGACAGGTGAGTTGGCGCAACTGCCGGTCGAGCTTCTGGCCACGCTGCAAGGCGAGCTGGACCATGCCAGCAAGACGCTGAAAGCGGCCACGACCAAATTCAGCGCCGCACTTGAGGTGCGCTATGCCACCCGTGCGGCCGAGGCGCGCCGCGCTTGTGGCAAGGACACAGGCACTGTGCGTCTGGTGGATGGTGATTACACTGTTGTTGCCGATCTGCCCAAGCGCGTGGATTGGGACCAGGCCAAGCTTGCGGCCATGGTCGAGCGTATTCGCGCGGCAAACGACAACCCCGCGCAATATGTCGACATCACGATCAAGGTGCCTGAGCGCAAATACACCGCTTGGCCGGATGCAATCCGCGAGGGTTTTGAACCCGCGCGGACAGTCAAGGTCGGGGCGCTGAAGGTCACCATCGAGGCGGGAGCGTCAGAATGAACTTGCGCATTCGTTCCGCTGACGACCGCTTGCAGGAGGCACAAGGCAAGACGACCATCGCGCTGTTCGGGGTGAGCGGTGCGGGCAAGACCTCGCTGCTGAAGACCCTGCCACCCGCCGAGACGATCTGCCTCGACCTCGAAGCCGGCTTGAAATCCGTGCAGGACTGGCGCGGTGACAGTCTGCCCATTCGGCGGTTTGACGATGCGGTTGACATCGCCTGCCCGATCGGCGGTGCGAACCCGGCCGCCCAGCCCGAAGAGCATTTCTCGGAGGCCCACTATGCGCATTTGCGCGGCCTCTACCCCGATCTGGCCGTACAACTCGACAGCAAGCGGATCGTTTTCGTCGACAGTATCACCGACCTGACGCGTCAGGCGATGGCATGGGCCAAGACCCGGCCCGAGGCGCTGTCGGAGCGCACAGGCAAGCCTGACACGCGCGGTGCGTTCGGCCTTCTGGCCCGCGAAGTCATAGGTCTGCTGAAGCACCTCCAGCATGCACCGGGGCGCACGGTGATCTTCGTGGGCATTCTCGAGCGGCTCACGGATGACATGAACCGGACCGTCTGGCAGCCGCAGATGGAAGGCGGCAAAGCCGCGCGCGAACTGCCCGGCATTGTCGATCAGGTGATGACGCTGGGCCTCTTCGCACAGGAGTCCGGCCCGGACGGCGCGACTGCCTGGCACCACGACCCCGACAAGGGGAGCACCCGTCGCCTTGTCTGCCGGTCCGCCAACCCCTGGGGTCTGCCGGCCAAGGACCGCTCCGGCCGCCTCGACGTGACCGAGCCGCCTGATCTGGGCGCGCTTCTCTCCAAAATCAATCAAACTCCGAAAGGATAATCGCAATGACCTTTGACATGAATGACGTCGCACCGCAGCAATCCAGTGACCTGATCCCGGATGGCACCTTTGCCAAAGTGACCATGTCCATCCGCAAAGGCGGTATGGATGGAGCCAATGAGCATGATCGCGGCCTGCTCAAATCCTCGAACCAGCCCGGTAGCGACGTGCGGATGGTGGATGCGGAATTCACCGTCGCAGAGGGGCCCTTCGCACGGCGCAAGTTCTGGCAGAATTTCACCGTGCAGGGCGGCAAGCTCGATGAACAGGGCCAATCCATCGGCTGGAAAATCTCCAAAAGCCAGTTCCGGGCGATGATCGACAGGGCGCTCGGGTTGAACCCGGAGGATATGAGCGACGCGGCAAAGGCGAAGCGCGTGCTGCGCGGGCTTGCCGATCTCGATGGCATTACTTTTGTGGCCAAGATCCAGATCGAGCCCAACCGCAACCAGGCCTACAAGGATGCCAACAAGCTCGATCATGTGGTCCTGCCCACCGCGCCCGAATGGCAAAAGGTCATGGCCGGCGAGGTGGTGCCAGCGCAACCCTCCAACCGCTCCCGTCCAGGAGCAATAGCCGACAGTTGGTGATGGGGTGATTGGGTGGCATATCCAGGCGTTGTTGACGCGCCACAGTTCTCGCAGAGAAACGGATATGCCCCATGACGAAGGATCCGGTTGGCGCGTTTCGCGCGCCAG
>JAFIED010000261.1 GCA_020832805.1 Pararhodobacter sp. | reverse complement strand
ATTTCCTGTTCCCCGGCAAGGGCACGCTGACGATGAAATTCGTCGGCGAGGACGGCACGGTGATCGAGAAGGAGGTCTTCCAGTCCCCCGGCGCCGGGGTGGCGATGGGCATGTACAACCTCGATGCCTCGATCATCGACTTTGCCCGCGCCAGCATGAACTACGGCCTGGCGCGCGGCTGGCCGGTCTATCTGTCGACCAAGAACACCATCCTCAAGGCCTATGACGGCCGCTTCAAGGATCTGTTCCAGAAGGTCTACGAGGAAGAATTCGAGGAGCAGTTCAAGAAGGCCGGCATCACCTATGAACACCGGCTGATCGACGACATGGTGGCCTGCGCGATGAAATGGTCCGGTGGCTATGTCTGGGCCTGCAAGAACTACGATGGCGACGTGCAGTCCGACACCGTGGCGCAGGGCTTCGGCAGCCTTGGGCTGATGACCAGCCAGCTGATGACGCCGGATGGCCAGGTGGTCGAGGCCGAGGCGGCGCATGGCACCGTCACGCGGCATTACCGCCAGCATCAGGCCGGCAAGGAGACCTCGACCAACTCGATCGCGTCGATCTTTGCCTGGACGGGCGGGCTGAAGCACCGCGCCAAGCTGGATGACAATGCCGAGTTGCTGCGCTTTGCCGAGACCTTGGAAAAGGTGACGGTGCAGGCGGTGGAAGACGGGTTCATGACGAAGGAGCTGGCGGTGCTGGTGGGGCCGGACCAGAAATGGCTCAGCACGATGGGCTATCTGGAAAAGGTCGACGAATATCTGAACAAGGCCCTGGCCGGCTGAGAGGCGCAGGCGCTTGGTCAACGCGGCGGCGGCAGGGCATCCTGCCGCCGTCTTGCGTTGTCCCACCGGCAAGACGCCTGCGCGCGCCCCGCACCGGCCGGTTTAGCAGGATTGGCCGGATCAGCGCCGATGTGAGCAGCCCGCTACGGGGGCGCAGCCCCCGGCGGGCCGAGGGGGTTCGATGCCCCCGAGGCGCGCCCCCCTCCTTTCCCGCGGCTGCTGTCCGGGTTGCGGGCCCTTGGCCAGACGCCTGGCCTGCCACGCGCTTGTCGCCCTGCCCTGACGGTTGACAGCAAGGCGATCACCACAACGCCGGATCGATGCGATGTGCTGCCGATTGTCTTGTCTCGCACGGCGCGCTAGATCGTCTGCGGGGCATCGGTGGATGTCCGGCACCTGCATTCGGCAACTGGAAATCCTTGGGTCATCGCGAATGAGCGCAGTTTTCTCCCGCATTCCGGGCATCGCGTCCTTGCTTTTGCTGGCCACCGCAGCGCTGGTCGCCTGCGCGCCGATGACCGTGGCGCCGCCACCCCGGCCTGCGCCGGCCGCCGTTGCGGGCGCGCCGCTGGGCATGCCGGAACTGGCCGAGGTGGTCACCCGCATGCGACCGGTGGCCAACCAGGTCTGCCGCGAGCGCAGCCCCCATCTGGACTGCAATTTCATCGTGGTGATCGATGATCGCCCCGGGCAGCCCCCCAATGCCTTTCACACGCGTGACGAGGCGGGCCGCCCCATCATCGGCTTCACCGAAGCGCTGATCCGCGACATGCGCAGCGCCGATGAGATCGCGCTGGTCTTCGGCCACGAGGCCGCGCATCACATTGCCGATCACATCCCCCGCATCCAGCGCGAAGCCTTTACCGGGGCGCTGATCGGCGGGCTCTTGGCCAGCGTCACGCGGGTCGATCAGGCCACCGCACAGCAACTGGTCGACATCTCGGCCACCCTGCGCTCGCGCCGGTACTCGCAGGCATTCGAACTGGAAGCCGACCGGCTGGGCGCCCTGATCGCCCATCGCGCCGGCTTTGACCCCCTGCGCGGGGCCGATCTGTTCCGGCGTATCCCTGACCCCGGCAACCGGTTTCTGGCAACCCACCCCCCCAATGCCGACCGGCTGCGCGAGATCGAGCGCACGATGGCGCGCATCCGTGCGGGCCAGCCGGTCTGAGGAGACATGCCATGCCCTGGGTCTATCTTGCCGTGGCGATCGTGTTCGAGACCATCGGCACCACCGCGCTGAAGGCCAGCCAGCAATTCACCCGGCCGCTGCCTTCGGTTCTGGTGGTGGTGGCTTATGGTCTGTCGTTCTATCTGCTGGCCAAGGCGCTGCTGCATATCCCCGTCGGCGTGGCTTATGCGATCTGGGCGGGGCTGGGTATCTGCCTGATCGCCGGCATCGGCTATGTCGTGTTCGGCCAGCGGCTGGACGCGCCCGCCCTGGCCGGGATCGGGCTGATCGTGGCGGGGATCCTGGTCATCAATATTTTCTCTGACGTGACCCCGCACTGACATGACAGGCGCTGCCAGACATACCGCCCTTGACGATGCCCAGGGCCTGGCAGCCGGCGCCCTGCTCTGTGCCTTCGGCGTGCTGATCCTGACCTCGGCCGGGCTGATGACGGGACAGACGGCAGGCCTGGCCGTGCTGGTCGCCTACGCGACCGGCTGGCCGTTTGCCGCGGTCTTCTTTGTCATCAACCTGCCTTTCTACGGTCTGGCCCTTGCGCGCATGGGGCTGCGCTTCACGCTGAAGACCTTTGCAGCGGTCACTCTGCTTTCCGGCGTTGCCGTGGTGCTGCCGGATTACGTGGCTTTCGACCGGCTGCATCCGGGCGCGGCGGCGCTGCTGTTCGGGGCCGTCACTGGCGCGGGGCTGCTGGCGATCTTTCGTCACGGCGCCAGCCTGGGCGGCGTGGGGATCGTGGCGTTGATGGCACAGGAGCGGCTGGGCTGGCAGGCCGGATGGGTACAACTGGGTTTCGACGCGCTGCTGTTCATGCTGGCCTTCCTGTTGATCGACCCGGGGTTGGTGTTGTATTCGCTGTTTGGCGCGGTGGTGGTGAATGCCATCCTGGGCATCAATCATCGGCGGGACCGCTACATCGGCACCTGAATCGCCGCAGACCGATGATGTTTCAGCACTGGCCAAGCCGGGCGGTTTCGGCTATCGCGGCGGCGCAGCATTCAAGGAAATGGGCATGGACCTTCGCAATATCGCGATCATCGCGCATGTCGATCACGGCAAGACAACGCTGGTGGACGCGCTTCTGAAACAGTCGGGCTCGTTCCGTACAGGCCAGGCCGTCGCCGAACGGGCGATGGATTCCAACGATATCGAGCGCGAACGCGGCATCACCATTCTGGCCAAGGCCACCTCGGTCGAATGGAAGGGCGTGCGCATCAATATCGTCGACACGCCGGGCCACGCCGATTTCGGCGGCGAGGTCGAGCGCATCCTGAGCATGGTTGACGGCGTGTGCCTGCTGGTGGATGCCGCCGAGGGGCCAATGCCACAGACCAAATTCGTGACCGCCAAGGCGCTGGCCCTGGGGCTGCGCCCCATCGTGGTGCTGAACAAGGTCGACAAGCCCGCCGCCGAGCCGGACCGCGTGCTGAACGAGGTGTTCGACCTGTTCGCCAACCTGGGCGCCGATGACAATCAGCTTGATTTTCCGGCACTGTATGCCTCCGGCCTGTCCGGCTGGGCCGATGCCGATCTGGACGGGCCGCGCCAGGACATGGCGGCACTGTTCGACATGATCTTGCAGCATGTGCCCGCGCCGGCACAGGTTGCGCAGGCTGACGAACCGTTCCGGATGCTGGCCACCACGCTGGCGGCCGATCCGTTCATGGGCCGTATCCTGACGGGCCGGGTGGAATCGGGTCGGCTGAAGGTCGGCGCGACATTGAAGGCACTGACGCGCACCGGCGAACGGATCGAACAGTTCCGAGTGTCCAAGATCCTGGCCTTTCGCGGTCTGTCGCAGCAACCGATCGACGAGGCCGAGGCGGGCGATATCGTGACCATCGCCGGCATGTCAAAGGCCACCGTCGCCGACACGCTGAGCGACCCGTCGGTCGAGGCCCCCTTGCCCGCCCAGCCCATCGACCCGCCCACGATCAGCGTGACCTTCGGCATCAATGACAGCCCGTTGGCGGGGCGCGACGGATCAAAGGTTCAAAGCCGCGTGATCCGCGAGCGGCTGATGCGTGAAGCCGAGATGAACGTGGCGATCCGGGTCGAGGATGCACCGGGCGGCGAGGCCTTCATCGTATCCGGCCGGGGCGAATTGCAGATGGGCGTGCTGATCGAGAACATGCGGCGCGAGGGGTTCGAGCTGTCGATTTCCCGCCCGCGCGTGATCATGCGCGAGGAAGGCGGCATGACGCTGGAGCCCATCGAGGAAGCGACAATCGACGTGGATGACGAATTCACCGGCGCCGTCATCGAAAAGCTGACCGGGCCGCGCAAGGGAGATCTGGTCGAAATGAAACCGGCCGGCGTGGGCAAGACGCGCATCATCGCGCTGGTGCCGGCGCGCGGGCTGATCGGTTATCACGGCGAGTTTCTGACCGACACGCGCGGCACGGGGGTGTTGAACCGGGTGTTTCATGGCTGGACACCGCACAAGGGGCCGATCCAGGGGCGCCGGCAGGGCGTGCTGATCAGCATGGAGAACGGCGTCAGCGTGGCCTATGCGCTGTGGAACCTGGAAGACCGCGGCAAGATGTTCATCGGCGCGCAGGAACAGATCTACGAAGGCATGATCATTGGCGAGCATTCGCGCGACAACGATCTGGAGGTGAACCCGCTGAAGGGCAAGAAGCTGACCAACGTGCGTGCCTCGGGCACGGACGAGGCGGTGCGGCTGACACCGCCCACGATCCTGTCGCTGGAACAGGCCATCGCCTATATCGACGATGACGAACTGGTCGAGGTGACGCCGAAATCGATCAGGCTGCGCAAGCGGTATCTGGACCCGCACGAGCGCAAGCGTCAGTCACGCGCGGCAGGCTGAACAGCAGCCCAGCGGCAGGGTGGGATAAACACGGCCCATTGCGGGGCGCCTTTCGGCGCGCCGCCGCGCTGTGTACTGGCCCGCCCGATGTCAACCCGATCCCCGCGCCATGGGCGGTTTTCCTCTGGGCGGGGTATCGCCGGCCCGGATTGCAGCCTGGCGCCGCAGACCACAGGTTATGCACAACCTGTGGCGGCCAGCCCGTGCGCAGGGAAGGCAAACAAGGAGTACTCATGACCTTCCACAAAAAACTGACGACCACCATCGCCCCGGCCCTGGCCGCCGCCATGCTGTTGATCGCGGCACCCGTGGCCACCACCGCCCAAACCGAGGCACCGGCCCCGGTGACCATCGGTGACGAGCGACTGGAAGCTTTTGTCGCGGCCCTGCGCACGGTTGATCAGCTTGAGCAGCAATATACCGAAACCCTCAGCCAGGCCGAGACCGACGCCGAGCGCGAGGCGGTGATCGCCGAAGCGAATGAAGCCATGACAACGGCAATCGAGGAAACGCCGGGTATCTCTCTGGATGAATATGTCACCATCCTGCAGCAGGCGCAGACCGACCCCGATCTGACGGCGCGGATCATGGCCTTGCTGGAAGGCTGAGACGCCAGCACAGTGTGCACAGGGTTGGCCGTCCATCACGTGATCCGGTCCAGGCCTGTGCCGCGCCTTTCAACGCCCGGCCCGCCCAAGCGGGTCGGGCGTTTCCTGCTTGCCCCCGTCAGCCCTGCGCTTGACTGTCAGCCCTGTGCTTGTGTTGCGGGTTGCGGGTCCTGCCGGGTCGCCGACGCGGTTGCAGCCGGTTTCTCTTGCGGTTTCTCGGTGGCTTTTTCTGGTGCATTCCCGGGTGACGTGTCCGAGGGCTTTTCAGAGGCCTCTTCGCCTGGCTTCTGCGCGTGCCTGGCCGGCAGGTCAGGCAGGGCATCCATGTCCAGCGGCATGCCGCGTTTCTCGGCGCTGTCGACGACTTCCTGACGCAGGGGTATGTTGCGGCTCAGCAGTTTCATGAAACGCGCCTCTTCCAGCGCCAGCAGGGTGCAGTGGGTCAGTGCCACCACCTGCCCCCGCCGCGGGCTGCGCTTCAGCAGCGCCAGATGGCCGAACATCTCGCCGCGGCCAAGCCGCTGTTTCTGCCCGGCGCGGGTCAGTTCGACCGCCCCCGAGGCAATGAACCACACCCGGCGCGGCATCTCGCCCTTGCGCATCAGCACATCACCCGGCCCGGCATAGACGGTGCGCAACTGACCGGCCAGTTTCTTGCGCTGGGTCTCGTCCATATCGGCGAAAAGGGGAAACTGGCGCACCAGCTCGGTTTTCTGCACCACCAGATCCAGCGGCGGGCGCTTGATCAGTTTCTGGCGCCGTTCGGCGATATCGCTCATCAGGGCCGCGCGCAATTCGGGCCCGATCAGCCCGTCATCGACCAGCGCGGCATATTCGCGCTCTTCCTGCGCCAGCACGATCTGCCGGATCAGCCGCCGTTCCAACTGTTCGGCATAACCGGGGAACTGCAGCTTCAGCCCGTCCAGCGCCTTTTCGGTTTCCTCCAGCCGCCGCTCCAGCAGTTCATGCAGCAGATCGCCGACGCGCTTGCCATGAATGCGCCGGATGCGCGTATCGATAAAGCCATGCAGGTCCCGCAGGATGTGGCGCAGGGTCACCAGCCGCTCAAAGCGTTCGGCCGTGCGGTTGGACAGGGGCGCCGACAGCCGCAGCCGATTGTGCAGGAATTCCTCCATCCGCTGGGCACGGGCACCGCGCAACCGTTGCCGGGCTGTACTGAGATAGGCCAGCCGGCCGCCGCTGCGCGTGGCCTCGATCAGCCGGTCGGCGTCGACCAGCATGCGGTTGGCCAGCCGGGGGGGCAGGATGCGTTCGCGGAACTGTTCGATGATCAGGTCCCGCTCGCGCCCGGCCAGCGCCACCAGACCCAGGGTGATGCGCTCGCGGTCCGGTATCTCGAAAGCCTCGTCGGCCAGGATCACGGCACGATCCACCCGCTCGGCAAAGCGCTTGGCCTCGTTGCGCACGGTTTCTCGCGCCAGGCCAAGGTCGCGCGCGGTTTCCGACACGGTCTCGCGTACCGTCTGCAGGGCCACGGCAACCACCTGCGCCGACAAGGCGCGATCAAGCTTTGCCAGCCGGTCCAGCCCCAGCCATGAAATCACAAGGCGCAATGTGGTGCCCTGTACGATCAGCGTGAACAGGGTAAAACCGGTGGCGATGATCCCCACCTGCCGCTTGACATCGGTGGGGATGCGCAGGCTTTCGGTTACCGCCAGCGCCAGCGCCAGCGTGACAGCACCGCGCAAGCCCCCCCACAGGATGGCGGTGCGATAGCGCGGCTCGACACGCGGCGACAGGCGCAGGCGCGTCAACAGCGGCATCAGTGCGAACAGGATGAAGGCGCGCGCCACAAGGGCCGCCACCACCGTCACCGCCACCATGACCAGATCGAAAGGGCGCACATTGGCCAGCAGTTGCGGGATCAGCAGCGCAGCCAGCACAAAGATCAACCCGCTCGCCCAGTAGCCCAGCATGTCCCAGGTATCGCGCAGCTTTGACACCGCCGGTGGCGACAACTGGCCCGGCGCCATGAAGTTCAGTGTCAGCCCCGCGGCAACCACGGCAATCACGCCAGAGGTACGCAACACCGTCTCGGCCAGGATGAACACCAGATAAGGCAGCGCAATGGTCACCGAGATCTGGCCCAGCGGGTGGTCGGCCAGCCGCGCCAGCCCTGCCATGACCAGCCTTGCCACCCCCCAGCCCACCGCCGCCCCGCCCAGCACCAGCCAGGGGAAAAGCAGCAGCGTGTCGATCGGCTGGGGGTTGGGGATGCCAAAGGCGACATAGGCAAAGAACAGGCCGAACAGCGCGATCGCGGCCGCATCGTTCAGCAGGCTTTCCCCCTCGACGATGCGCGCGAGCCGTTGCGGCGCCGGCGTTGAACGGAAGATGCTGACCACGGCGGACGGGTCGGTGGTGGACACGATCGCACCGATCATCAGACAGGCCATCAGCGACAGGCCAAGTGCCGGCTGAATCCAGTGCAACGCATAGCCCACCGCCAGGGTGGAAACGACCACGGCAACCACGGCCAGAACCAGGATGGGGACCCAGTCATCCAGCATGCGCCGCAGGTCGATGGTCAGCGCCACGGCAAAGATCAGGGTCGGCAGAAAGACATACAGAAACAGGTTCGAGCGGATCGGCATGTTGACGATCACGCGGGCGACCGCATCAAGCGCATCGGTGGCGTCGGTATGCAGCAGAAAGGTGGCGCCCGTTCCGATCGAAATGCCCAGGATGGCCAGAATCACAGTTGCAGGCAGCCGAAGGCGCGCCGCTATCGGCTCTGCCAGGCCGATAAGCACAAAGAGGCTTGCCACGATTGCGGTGATCACGATGATATCCATGCTATTTATTACCGCGCCAGGCGCCGCGCGCAAAGCGGCATGGTGCCGCAAACCACCGTGATGGTGTATTTTTTTGCCCTGTTGCCCGGCAAGGCGGCGGCGGGCAGCGGACGGGGGCTTGCCAGGGTCCGGGCATTGCCGCCATCGATGGATGCGTCCGGATCGGGCAGAAACCCGCAAATGCGGTAACGTGACGATGAATTTGTCGCCACGGTGCTTGCCAGCGGCGCCAAGCCTTGGCACGATTGGCCGGTCGGGCAGTCCTGCCACGGCATCATGGCTCGGGAGACCTTATTGGGCATCGGAACGCTGACCACGACCCCCGCAAGTGACGACACCCTGATCAGCAGGGTCGAGTTTCCAGACAACCGGCTGCTGATTGATCTGTGCGGGGCGCATGATGCGCACCTTGCCCGGATCGAGGCGGCGTTTTCCGTGCAGATCCTGCGGCGCGGCAACGAACTGCATCTGTTGGGCGAACTGGACGCCCGCAGCCGCGCCCTGGATGTGCTGTCTGCGCTTTACGCGCGCCTGGCCGATGGCCGCGGGCTGGAAGCGGGCGATATCGACGGGGCAATCCGCCTGGGCGCGGGCCAGCCGGCAGGCGCCGAACAACTGGAGATGTTCCGTACGGGCCAGATCGAGATTCGCACCCGCAAGAAACCCGTCGTGCCGCGCACCGCCGCGCAACAGGCCTATACGCGCGCCCTGTTCGAGCATTCGCTGAATTTCGGCATCGGCCCCGCCGGCACCGGCAAGACCTATATCGCGGTGGCGGTGGCGGTGCACATGCTGGCCGAGGGAAAGGTCGACCGCATCATCCTGAGTCGTCCTGCCGTCGAGGCGGGCGAACGGCTGGGCTTTCTGCCCGGTGACATGAAGGAAAAGATCGACCCCTACATGCAGCCGCTTTACGACGCGCTGAACGATGCCATTCCCGGCCGGCAGTTGGCCAAGCTGATGGAAGAGCGGCGCATCGAGATCGCCCCGCTGGCTTTCATGCGCGGGCGCACGCTGGCCAATGCCTATGTGGTGCTGGACGAGGCCCAGAACGCCACCGAGATGCAGATGAAGATGTTTCTGACCCGATTGGGCGAGGGATCGCGTATGGTCATCACGGGCGACCGGACACAGGTGGACCTGCCGCGCGGCGTGCCCAGCGGGCTGGTGGCGGCGGAACGGATACTGCAGGGAATCGACGGGATCGGCTTTTCCTATTTCACCTCGGCCGATGTGGTGCGCCACCCGTTGGTTGCCCGCATCATCGAGGCATACGAGCGCCAGGGCCAGGGCTGAGCGGTGGAGAATGCGCTGCACAGACCGGCCCTGCCGGCAGCGGGGCGCAGGCTGCCCGCCTTGCCCCGCCGCAGCGACGCGTGCATTCCGGCGCGGGGGAAACAATGCCGGTCGAGGTGAATGCCGAAGACCCGCGCTGGGGCGATCTGCCGCTGGATATCGAGGCGCTGGCCACGCGCGCGGCGAATGCCGCGCTTGGACATCTGGGCCACGCCCCCGCAGAATTCGAAATCAGCCTGCTGGCCTGCAGCGATGCCCGTATCCGTGGCCTGAATGCGCAGTTCCGTGCCCAGGACAAGCCTACGAACGTGCTGTCCTGGCCCGCCAGCGATCTGGCCGCCGAGAAGGCCGGCACCCTGCCCTGTCCACCAGACCCGGGCTGCCCGGACGACCCCGAGCCGCTGGGCGACATTGCCCTGGCGCTGGAGACCTGCCTGCGCGAGGCGACACAGGCGCACAGGCCGCTGGCCGACCATGTGACACATCTGCTGGTGCATTCGGTGCTGCACCTGCTGGGCTATGACCATGAAAACGATGACGATGCGCTCTTGATGGAACGCACGGAAACCGCGATACTTGAAACCTTGGGCATACCGGACCCATATGCCGGGGGAAGCGGCGCGCCGGATCAACCGGGCGAAATTCTTGTCCCGCCACTCGGAAAGGACCGATGAACGATTCTCTTTCAGGCCCTGGGGCTGCGCGGCGCGCGC
Organism: Pararhodobacter sp.; assembly: GCA_020832805.1. Classification (GTDB taxonomy): domain Bacteria; phylum Pseudomonadota; class Alphaproteobacteria; order Rhodobacterales; family Rhodobacteraceae; genus Pararhodobacter. The sequence goes on along the minus strand of JAFIED010000261.1, from coordinate 19,511 downwards.
AGGAAGACAGTGAGCCTTCGTCAGACAGTAACGGCCAGCGAAGCCTGTTCAGCCGTTTGATGGGGGCGCTTAGCCCCGATGACCCCGAAAACGACCCGGAAAACCCCATCAACGCGGGCATGCGGCACCTGCTGCCCGGCTTGGCAAACCTGCGCCGACTGCGCGTGGCCGATGTTTCCATCCCCAAGGCCGAGATCGTGGCGGTGCCGCAGGAAATCTCGCGCGATGATCTGATCGCCGTATTCCGTGAAAGCGGGTTCTCGCGCATTCCCGTCTATGCCGAAACCCTGGACAAGCCGGTGGGCCTGCTGCTGCTGAAGGATCTGATCCTGCAGCACGGTTTCGGGCAGACCCAGGGCGAAATCGTGCTGCAGCCGCTGTTGCGCCCCATGCTGTTCGTGCCGCCCTCGATGCCGCTGACCGTGCTGTTGCAGAAGATGCAGGCCGAGCGCACGCATATGGCGCTGGTGATCGACGAATATGGCGGCGTTGATGGCCTGGTCACCATCGAGGACCTGCTGGAACAGGTGGTCGGCGAAATCGACGACGAGCATGACACCGAGGACGAGGGGCTGTGGCAGCAAGAGGCGCCGGGCCAGTGGCATATCCAGGCCCGCGCGCAGCTTGACGCCCTGGAAGAGGCGCTTGGCATTGCGCTGCGGCGTCAGGATGAGGGCGACGAGGATGTCGACACGCTTGGTGGACTGGTCTTTGTGCTGCTGGGCCGTGTGCCGGTGCGCGGCGAAGTGATCGCCCATCCCGCCGGCTGCGAGATCGAGATTCTGGAAGCCGACCCGCGGCGGGTCAAGCGGCTGCGCCTGCGTCAGCTGGAACTGCTGACCGGCCCGGCCAACCCTGCGGGTGCCGATGAAACCGATAGGTCAGTGCCGATGCCCGGGCCGGCCGAAGCGGCAGCGGGTGCAGCCGAAGGTACGGCGGCAGACGCGGCAGGGGGGCCACAAGCCGCCACGCCACCGCGCAATGGGCTGCACACGGATTCAGGGCCAGAGACCACCCGTCAGGAAATCCCGGCTGAAACAACGGGCCCGGCCCGGGCGGATGCGCCACCCCCAACGGCAGCGACAAAGCCGGCGCGGCGCGCGGCGGCAGGCTGACAGGTGCGCATATGGCAACGGCCCCTTGCCGCCCTTCGGCGTGCGCCTGCCCTGCTTGGCGTGCTGGGAGGGCTGGCAATGGCGCTGGGCCAACCCCCCTGGGGGCTGTGGCCGGTGGCATTGTGCGGGCTGGCCCTGGCCCTTTGGCTGATTGCCGGCGCACCCTCGGTCCGGGCAGGCTTTCTGCGGGGGTGGCTGGCTGGCGCGGCAGGGTTCGGGCTGGCGATGATCTGGATCATCGAACCCTTCCTGGTAGAGCCGGAACGCCACGGCTGGATGGCCCCCTTTGCCCTGATCCTGCTGCCGGGCGGGCTGGCCCTGTTCTGGGGGCTGGCCGGTGCCTTTGCCTGCGTCTCGGCACGCGGCATGCAGGCGCGGCTGTGGCTGGCGGGCGCGGCGCTGCTTGGCGCCGAAATGTTGCGCGGCTGGCTGTTCACCGGGCTGCCCTGGGCACAGATCGGCCATATCTGGATCGACACGCCGATCATGCAACTGGCCGCGCTGGGCGGGGCCTATCTGCTCAGCGCGCTGGCGCTGGGGTGCGGGGCTGCGCTGGCCGGTGCGGTGGTTCTGGTCACCCGGCACGGGCGCGCCCTGCCCGCCCTGGCCGGTGCCGGCGCGGCGGCGGTGGTTCTTGGCCTTGGCTGGGGCTGGGGTGTGGCGCGGCTGGGTGCGCCTGCGCCCGATGACCGTGATCTGCGGGTGCGGCTGGTGCAACCCAACGCCACCCAGCCGCTGAAATGGGATCCGGAATTTGCAGAGCTTTTCTTCTATCGCCATCTGGACCTCAGCGCGGCACAGGCCGAGGACGGGCGCGCGCCTGACCTGGTGATCTGGTCCGAAACCGCCGTCCCCTTTTTTCTGGAACGCCCCGGCAACGCGTTGGCAGCGGCCGCAGACGCCGCCTATCCGGCGCCGCTGATCCTGGGTATCCAGCGCAGCGAAATCGGTGCCGACGGCGTCCGGCGCTATTTCAACAGCCTGGCCGTGCTGGATCAATCTGGCGAGCCTGTGGCGGTTTATGACAAGCATCATCTGGTGCCCTTTGGCGAATACGCCCCCGTTCTGGGCCGATTTTCCGACAGGCTGGGCTGGGGCGGCCTGGCGGCGCAGGTGCTGGCGGGCTACAGCGCCGGTCCGGGGCCGGAACTGCTGGATCTGGGTGTTGCCGGGCGGGCGCTGCCGCTGATCTGCTATGAGGCGATCTTTCCGCGCAACCTGCGCGGCACCGACCGCCCGGATTGGCTGCTGCAGATCACCAATGATGCCTGGTTCGGCGCGCATGTCGGCCCCTTTCAGCATCTCGCGCAAGCCAGGCTGCGCGCCGTCGAACAGGGCCTGCCGATGGCGCGGGCGGCAAATACCGGCGTTTCGGCAATGATCGATGCGCATGGCCGGGTGGTGGCGTCACTGGGCATGAACCGCGCCGGGGTGGTCGATGCCGATCTGCCCGGCGCCTTGCCGCCCACCCCCTATGCCCGCATGGGCGATCTGCCCTGGTATGTGGCGCTCACCCTGTTCCTGGGGCTGGCCGGGCTGCGCCGGTGGCGCATGCGGGATTGACGTGCCTGCCGGAAGCCGATAGCGGCATGGAACCTCCGCTACAACGGCTTCCTGGCGTGGCGGCGAGACTCAATGGAGCGCTTTTCACATGACAAGACAGAATTACATGTTCACCTCGGAATCCGTTTCCGAGGGGCACCCGGACAAGGTGTGCGACCGCATCTCTGACGCCGTACTGGATTATCTGCTGAACGAGGACGAGAACGCGCGCGTCGCCTGCGAGACCTTTGCCACCACCGGTCTTGTCGTGATCGGCGGCGAAATCGGGCTGCCGGCGCGCGATGGGCGGCTTGGCGGCGAACGCTTGAAGGATGTGATGGGCCGGATCAGCCAGATCGCCCGCGACTGCATCAAGGACATCGGCTACGAACAGGACAAGTTTCACTGGAACACCTGCCATGTGCTGAACTTCCTGCACGAGCAGTCGGTCGATATTGCCCAGGGCGTCGACCGCGAGGGCGCAGGGGATCAGGGAATCATGTTCGGCTACGCGGTGGATGAGACGCCGGAACTGATGCCGGCGCCGATCCTGTATTCGCATGCGATCCTGCGGCGGCTGGCCGAGGCCCGCAAGGCCGGCGAACTGCCCATGCTGGGCCCTGATGCGAAAAGCCAGCTGACGATCCGCTATGCGGATGGACGGCCGGTCGAGGTGACACAGCTGGTCGTGTCGCACCAGCATCTGGATGATTCGCTGACCAGCGCTGATGTACACGCGATCATCCGCCCCTATGTCGAAGAGGTGCTGCCCCAGGGCTGGCTGAATGGCGGTACCGAGTGGCACGTGAACCCGACCGGCAAGTTCCTGATCGGTGGGCCGGATGGCGACGCCGGCCTGACAGGCCGCAAGATCATCGTCGATACCTATGGCGGCGCAGCGCCGCATGGCGGCGGCGCCTTTTCCGGCAACGACCCCACCAAGGTGGACCGTTCTGCCGCCAATGCGGCGCGCTATCTGGCCAAGAACGTGGTCGCCGCCGGGCTGGCAAAGCGCTGCACGCTGCAGCTCTCCTATGCCATCGGCGTGGCCAGGCCTTTGTCGATCTATGTGGATACACATGGCACGGGTCAGGCTGATGATGCCGCCATCGAAAAGGCCGTTGCCCAGGTGATGGACCTGACACCGCGCGGCATTCGGACCCATCTGGGGCTGGACCGCCCGATCTATGCGCGTACGGCAGCCTATGGCCATTTCGGCCGCGCGCCAGAAGCCGATGGCGGCTTCAGCTGGGAACGCACCGATCTGGCTGATGCGCTGCGCAAGGCAGTGTGACTGCAGCGCGGGGGCGCCCGCCGCCCCCCGTGCATCACGCGGCCCAAGGCAGGCCTCTGCGCCCGGGGCCGCCTTGCCCCCTGCAAGGCCGGCACCACACGGCGCAGGGTTGTCCTTTGCCCCGCACGGGGCTAAAGGCGCGGGCATGACCGACAGCCTTCGCCCTGACCTGCCGCCGCACCCTGCCCTTGCGGCACTGCGCACCAAGCGCAATTTCTATGGTCGCGTGCATGGCAAGACCCTGCGCCCCGTCCAGAAGGCCGCGCTGGCCCGGGAACTGCCCGCCCTGCGCCTGCGTGGCGTCAGTATCGACGAGAACCCGGCGCGGCAGAAGCTGGATCTTTCCACCCTGCCAGGTGATGGGCCGATCTGGCTGGAGATCGGCTTTGGCGGGGGCGAACATCTGGCGCATATGGCCCGGCAATACCCCGGCGTGCGCTTCATCGGCTGCGAGCCCTTCGTGAACGGCGTCGCCATGCTTCTGGGCCTGCTCAGGCAGAACCCGGCGGACAATCTGGCTCTTCATCCCGGCGACGCGCGCGATCTGTTCGATGTGCTGCCCGATGCCTGTCTGGAAAAGGTGTTCCTGCTGTATCCGGACCCCTGGCCAAAGGCACGCCATCATCGCCGCCGCTTTGTCACGCCGGAACATCTGCAGCCGCTGGCCCGTGTCTGTGCAGCGGGCGCCGAGTTTCGACTGGCCACCGACATTCCCGATTATGTGCGCCAGGCGTTGCAAGAGGTGCCGCAGGCAGGCTTTGAACTGACAGCAGACCAGACCCGGGCCTGGGCTGACTGGCAACGCACCCGGTACGAGGCCAAGGCCCTGCGCGAAGGGCGTCAACCGCGTTACCTGACATTCCGGCGGCTGCCATCGCCGCCGACCCGATAGCCGGCGCGCGAACAGGGGCTTTGTCTGGCATGGCAAACCCGCTATACGGCGGCACAAGCGCAAGGAACCCGCCATGTCTGCCAATCTGCTGTCCGTCGTCATCAAGCCCGTTCACCGCGAGGGGCACCTGTTCATCGGCATCTTTGCGGTGGTCACGCTGGTGCTGTTCCTGATCTGGCAGCCGCTGGGCTGGCTGGGGGTGGTGCTGACGATCTGGTGCTACTATTTCTTTCGTGACCCGGCGCGCGTGACACCGCTGCGACCCGGGCTGGTGGTCAGCCCGGCCGATGGCGTGGTCTCGCATGTGATGCCGGCTGTGCCGCCGGCGGAACTGGGCATGGGCGATGCGCCGCTGACCCGGATCAGCATCTTCATGAATGTCTTTGACTGCCATGTGAACAGGGTGCCGGCGGCCGGCACGATTGCTGCGGTGGCGTACCGGCCCGGCAAGTTCCTGAATGCCTCGCTGGACAAGGCCAGCGAAGACAATGAGCGCAACGCACTGGCAATCACGCTAAAGGACGGTCGCCAGATTGCCGTGGTGCAGATCGCCGGTCTGGTGGCACGCCGGATCGTGTGCGATGTGAAACCGGGCGATATGATGGAAACGGGCGCGCGTTTCGGGATGATCCGCTTTGGCTCGCGGCTGGATGTCTACCTGCCCGATGATGTGGCACCGCTGGTGGCCCTTGGCCAGACCATGGTGGCGGGCGAAACCGTGCTGGCCGATCTGGCTGGCTCTGAACCACAGCGCCTGGGCGCGGTACGCTGAAACCATGCAGGACGCCCCGGACGAAACACCCCCTTCCCCGGCGCGCGGTGCCACCCCTGACCGGCGCAACCTGCCATTGCTGCATCTGCTGCCAAACCTGATCACGCTGCTGGGCCTGTGCGCGGGGCTGACGGCGATCCGCAGCGCACTGGAGGGGCATTTTCAGATCGCCGCGGCCCTGATCGTGCTGGCGGCGGTGCTGGACGGCATGGACGGGCTGGTGGCGCGCAAGTTGAATGCGGCCAGTTCGTTCGGCGCAGAGCTTGACTCGTTGTCGGATTTTGTCTGCTTTGGCGTGGCGCCGGGTGTCTTGATCTATCAGGCCGTTCTGACCGCCAATGTTCCTGGCCTGGGCTGGCTGTTCGTGTTGGTCTTCATCCTGTGTGCCTGTCTGCGCCTGGCGCGTTTCAATGTCAGCCGCGACGCGCCGCCCCCGCCGGGGCGGGCGCATTTCGTCGGTGTGCCGGCGCCCGCCGGCGCCATGCTGTGCCTGCTACCGCTGTACATCATGCTGGCCGGCGGGCCGGACCTGCGTGATCTGGCGCTGCCGGTGGCGCTGTATGTGGGGTTCGTCGGCCTGCTGATGATTTCGCGCCTGCCCACCCTGTCGCCAAAGACGCTGCGCATCCCGCGGGACAAGGCCGTATGGGTGCTGCTGGGCGTGGCGGTTTTTGCGGGGTTGGCGGTGATGCGGCCCTGGGCCGTGCTGGTGGCAGCCGATCTGGGGTATCTGGCGCTGGTGGCCCGCGATGCCTGGCGCCACCGAAAGCGGCTGGCCTGACACCCTGAACCGCTGCCGGCCTTATCTGTTTGAGTGACCGCCTGCAGCCCCATGTGGCCCTTGTGGGGTCGGCGCGCTGGTGGTGCTGCGGGCAGGCGGTGGCAGGCGGATCGCCCGGATGCCCTGGGAACGCTGCCACGCCCCCCGCCGCCGCACTGAAAAACCGGCAGCCTTGCGGGCTACCGGTCAGAAACGCATTCTCTGGCCACGTGGCTGAAGCGCCCCCTGGGGTGCGCGACCCTGCCCCCTATTCGGCCTGTTTTGCCGGGGCGGGCGCCTTGCCGGGTGCGGCAGCAGCGCGCGGATCACCCTGCTGCGGTGCAGAGGGACGCTGCTGAGCCGCTTGCTGGTCAGCGCCACCGGGCATGCCCTGCGGTGCCTTGCCCGGCATCGGCTTGCCTGCAGGCTGGCCACTGGCCGCCGGCGCCGAACCGCCCAGCGGGTCGTCCTGACGCTGAACCGAGCCTTCGAAATGCGCGCCGGATTCGATGGCGATGGTCTTGTGAATGATGTCACCCTCGACACGCGCGGTTGCGGTCAGGCGCACCTTCAGGCCCCGTACACGACCGATGACCCGGCCGTTGATCACGATGTCGTCGGCGACAATCTCGCCACGAATCGTCGCCGTTTCGCCCACGGTCAGCAGATGGGCGCGAATATCGCCATCCACCACCCCCTCGATGACCACATCCCCGGTGGTGCGCAGATTGCCGGTCACGGTCAGATCGGCCGCCAGAACCGAGGCCGCCGACTTGCCCTTTGACATTGCGGCAGGCGCATTTCCCGCTGAAAAGCCTGCACCAGAACCGAATTCCATTGGCGCACGCGCAGGCGCAGCCGGTGCGGATTCGGGGGCGCGGGCAGGTTCGGCCTTTGGCCCCTTGTCATGGATGCGGCTTTTAGAAAACATTTTGCGCGGCCCTTATGTAGGTCATCGGATTGATAGGTCTGCCGCCAACGCGGATCTCGTAGTGCAGATGCACGCCGGTTGACCGTCCTGTGGTGCCCATACCACCGATGCGGTCGCCGCGCGATACCCTTTGGCCCACATTCACGTCAATTCGGTGCAGATGGGCGTACAGCGTTTCGATACCGAATTCATGGCGGATGATCACCGTGTTGCCGTAACCGCCCTGCCATCCGGCATGTGTGACCGTGCCGCTGGCAGTGGCCATGATCGGCGTTCCCTGCGGCCCGGCCCAGTCGACGCCACTGTGCATGCGAGTGCGCCCCGTGCGCGGGTCACGCCGATTGCCGAAGCCAGAGGTATGCCGCACGGCACGGCTGTTCACCGGCATGGCAAAGGGGGTTCGCTGGGCGGCGATGCGGAAATGATTGATCTCTTCCATCGCGGCCAGCACGGCATTCGCGCGCATCTCGTCACTGTCCGGCGCCAGCGAACCGGATGTGGAAACGCTGATCGGGGTCAGTGCCGCCGAGCGCGTCTGATGCCCGGCACGGACCTGGCTCAGCAACTGCTGCGGCGACAGGCCCGCTGCGCTGAACATGCGTTCCAGCGGCACCATCGACACCTCCACTGCCTGTTCTAGCTGGGTGAAGATACGATCATTGCGATCCTCGATCAGGCGCAGTTCAAGCGCGAGATGATCAAGCTGCAAGATCGTGGCATCGGCTACGCTGCGCACGGATTCGCGTTCTTCTGCGGTGTTGGTCAGCGCCGCCATCAGCACGTCCAGCGTGCTTTGGGTTTCCTCCAGCTGCGCCTCTGCGCGGGCGAGCTGTTCGCTCAGGCTGGTGCTTTCGACTGCTTCCAGGCGGGCGCGCGCCAGATCGCGTTCCCGCATGCGTTCGCGCAAGGCACGCTGCAACCCCTCGATCCCGGTTTCCAGCTCTGCGCGCCGCTGTTCACCGGACAAAAGCGCCGTCTGCATCGCCGCCACGCGGTCCATCGCCTGCAGATAGCGCTCGTTCGCGGCCTGTGCCTCGGTGACGGCACGGTTGCGTTCACTGACCAGTTGATCAAGCCGCGCCTCGACATAGGCCTGCTCGCGGGCGGCCATGTCGCGCATGTCGCCGCTGCCGATGGCCTGGGTTACCAGAACCGCTGTGGCAAAAAGGCTCCAGCACAGGAAGATGACGCCGCCACCCAGCAACAGGGCCTGATTCAGCGGCGGTAACCGCATGAAACGCGTGGTGCTGGTTTCCGACCGCAGGAAAAGCCGTTTTTCCGGCAGATAGCGCTCCAGCGCCGCGTTCAGACGATCACTTGCCTGTCTCAATCTGTCACCCGGTCCTGTCCCTGGTGCGTCTGTGCGCACTTGCTGCTGTTGATGGCCTGCCCGCGTGACTGCAAGGGTTGATCCTGCAGAAATCCGTCGATTGCCTACAGCACGACGGAACCAGGCGGCGGCCCAAGTGTTAAGCTTCTGTTACCGGCCCCCCTGTGCACCCGCAACCGCTTTGCGCCACCAGGCACGGCTGCCTGGCGGAAGGGGGCGATTTTGCGCGGAATCTTGCCGATATCCACAAGCAGAAAGCCGCCCGGCGTGCTGCCCGGCACACAACAAACGGCCATCAGCCGCGACAAACGGTCGATCCGGCATGCCTGGCCGTGTCAGGGGCTGCCGTTACCCATCGGTCGCAGGCTCGGCCAGAGGCCAGTAGAAATCTGGCGGAATGCCGGCTTCCGCGCGCTTTTCCTCGTTGAACGGCGGTTTCAGCGGCGCATGAAAATAGCGGCGCACCAGGGCATGAAAGGTCTCTCTTGGATCATGGTCATGCCGTCCGCACAGAAAGTGAAACCATTTTGCGCCATAGGCAACATGGCCCACCTCTTCGGCATAGATGGTTTCCAGCGCAGCGACAGCCTCCTGGGGCCCGTACCGGCGAAACATCTCGATCATGGCGGGCGTCACATCCAGCCCGCGCGCCTCCAGGACCATAGGAACGACGGCCAGCCGGGCCAACAGGTCATGATGCGTGTCCAGCGCGCCGCGCCACATGCCGGCATGCGCAGGCAACGCGCCATAGTGACTGCCCATATGCGCCAGCACTTCGTCAAGCAGCGAAAAATGCCGTGACTCGTCGTCGGCCGCCCTGACCCAATCGTCATAGAACCCCGCGGGCATGGGCACATCCGCAAAGCGGGCAATGATATCCCAATGCAGATCAACCGCGTTCAGCTCGATATGGGCAATGGCATGCAACAGCGCGATCCGCCCGGCGGGCGTGCCGGGGCGCCGGCGCGGCATGTCGCGCGGGTCCTTCAGTTCCGGCCGGGCCGGACGCGCCGGATGATCCGGCAGGCATGCCCGGCCGATCGGCAGCGACTGACCCGTCTCGCGCGCGGCGAACCAGCGCGCGGCATGCCCCCGCGAACGCGCAACCTTTTCCCGGGCGTCGGCGGTGTTCAAGACCTCTGCCGCCATCTCGGCCAGGGTCACGGGCAGCGGGGCGGACAGGTCAGGCGATGGCATTGTAGAGCGCATATTCAGGGGCCAGATAGGCCTTCATCTCGGCACGCAACGCATCGGGCAGCGCCAGATTTCCGGGCGGCGAAACATTGATGCGCGGTAACTCGACAGGAAAATCAAGTCTTTCCTCCAGAAAGCTGACAAAGCGCGCGATCTCTTCAAACCGGAACAACCTGTCCACACCCAGCGGCGAGTCATTCATCCCCGAAAGGAATTTCGCCTGCCCCCCCACATCGGCAAAGGCCGGCCGGGGGGCGCTGGCATACCCGCGCACGAAACCGGCAAAATCCATGTGACGGGTCGATTTGGCCGGGTCGGCGATCTCTTCGCGCTGGCGGAACCGATACCACGATCCCAGCCAGTCCAGCGGTTCACGCATCAAGGCAACCGCCGTGAACTCGGCCCCGGCGGCGGCGCGCAGATAGGGCCGCACAAAGCGCTGATACCGATAAGCGGGCGTATGCTTCAGCTCTGGCGGCCGCGTCAGGGTCATCACCGACAATGACTCAAGTGCGGCTTCGATCGCGGTGGAGCCGGTCTTTGGCGTGGCAAGAATAACAAGGCGTTGTTTCCAGAAAACCAGCATGAAGTAACCTGACCAGACAATCGAAACTGTTTCTTAACCAAAGTTGCCCAGAGTTGAAACCGGCAAGAGCACTGACCATCACGCAACGCAAAGCTTGCAATGTTCCATTTTTGTGCTCATATTGCCCAGGAACATGACGCGAACAAACACCTGATTGCCGCCCGTCGGACGGTGTGAAATAAGGGGCTGAAACCATGGCAACCGCGAGCCTTCTGGACATGACCGACAAACGCGCCGCCGACAAGCAGAAGGCACTGGACAGCGCATTGGCCCAGATCGAACGGCAGTTCGGCAAGGGGTCGATCATGCGCCTGGGCGCCGACAATCCCGTAGCCGAGATCGAGGCGACCTCGACCGGGTCGCTGGGCCTTGATATCGCGTTGGGTATCGGCGGCCTGCCCAAGGGCCGCATCATCGAGGTGTACGGGCCCGAAAGTTCGGGCAAGACCACGCTGACACTGCATGCGATCGCCGAGGAACAGAAAAAGGGTGGCATCTGCGCCTTTGTCGACGCCGAACATGCGCTGGACCCGCAATATGCAAAGCGCCTGGGCGTCAATCTGGACGACCTGCTGATCAGCCAGCCCGATACGGGCGAGCAGGCCCTTGAAATCGTTGACACGCTGGTGCGTTCGGGCGCGGTATCGATGGTGGTGGTCGATTCGGTCGCCGCCCTGACACCCAAGTCCGAATTGCAGGGCGACATGGGTGATTCGAACGTGGGCGTGCACGCACGCCTGATGAGCCAGGCGATGCGCAAGCTGACGGGTTCGATCTCGCGGTCGAACTGCATGGTGATCTTCATCAACCAGATCCGCATGAAGATCGGCGTGATGTTCGGCTCGCCCGAAACCACGACGGGCGGCAATGCGCTGAAATTCTATGCCTCGGTGCGCCTGGACATCCGGCGGATCGGCGCCATCAAGGACCGTGACGAGGTTGTGGGCAACACCACGCGGGTAAAGGTGGTCAAGAACAAGGTCGCCCCGCCCTTCAAGCAGGTCGAGTTCGACATCATGTATGGCGAGGGCATCTCGAAAACCGGCGAATTGCTGGATATCGGGGTCAAGGCCGGCGTGGTCGAGAAATCGGGCGCGTGGTATTCCTACGGGGACGAGCGTATCGGCCAGGGGCGCGAGAACGCCAAGGCCTATCTCAAGGCCAATCTCGGCATCGCGCTGGAGATCGAAGACAAGATCCGCGCCGCCAATGGCCTGGATTTCCACATGACTGCAGATGACGGGCCTGTGCTGGACGAATAGCGCCGGACAGGCCGGCGGCGCCCGTCAGGCCACAAATCGACACGGTGCCTGGACAGCCCGGCCCGCGCTGAAAGGACGCTGTTCATGACAGCATGGCAACCGGACCTTCGCACGCCGCAGGCCGCGACCCGGCAGGAACTGGACCGGGCGTTGCCATTCATCGCCGCGGCACCAAGGGACAATGCGCCAATCGACATGCTGTGCCTGCGCCCGGATTTCGGGGAAAGGCGCTTTGTCTCGCGGATCGACGTGACGCGCGAGCAGGGCATCCCCGGTGAACGCTGGGGCAGCCACCCCTGGCTGCGCCTGGCAGACGGGCGGCCTCATCCCGGCATCCAGATATGCATCCTGTCGCGCCGGGTGCTTGATCTGGTCTGGCGCGACCGGGCCGGCACCGTGCATCCGGGCGACACGTTCATCGTCGACATGGACCTGTCAGAGGCAAACCTGCCCGCCGGGCAGCGACTGCGTGCCGGCAGCGCCGTGCTGGAAGTCTCTGACATCTTCAACGACGCCTGCGTGAAATGGAAAGCGCGCTATGGCGCCCCCACACAGGAATGGGTGCGCGCGCCGGAGAATCGCGCGTTGCGCCTGCGCGGTATCCTGTGCCGCGTGGTCGTTGATGGCGTGATCACCCTGGGTGACAGGCTGTCAAAAGCCTGAAAACCGCAGCGGGCAGGCACTGCGCGACCTTGCCGGCCAGCCGATGCAGGCCACGGCGACGGCGATCCACCCGTTGCCTTGATGGGCGCGCTGATGGGCACAGCCCTTCCGCTGCCCGTTCCGTTCGCGCCGGCATCGATGTTGCGCGCGGGTGTGGACAGCCACCCTGCGCGCGGCTACACCGAGCGCCAAAGCTCTTCCAGCCCGGGTCTGACACGCATGGCAAGTCTCAACGATATCCGCTCGACCTTTCTGGACTATTTCCGCCGTCAGGGGCACGCGGTGGTCGACAGCTCGCCCCTTGTCCCGCGCAACGACCCGACGCTGATGTTCACCAATTCGGGCATGGTCCAGTTCAAGAACGTCTTCACCGGGCTGGAGCACCGCGATTACACCCGCGCCACGACCGCGCAGAAATGCGTGCGCGCCGGCGGCAAGCATAATGACCTCGACAATGTCGGCTACACCGCCCGGCACCATACCTTTTTCGAAATGCTGGGCAATTTCAGCTTTGGCGACTATTTCAAGGACGATGCCATTGCCTTTGCCTGGGAATTGTTGACCCGCGATTTCGGCATCGCCAAGGACCGGCTGCTGGTTACCGTCTATCACACCGATGACGAGGCCGCCTCGATCTGGAAGAAGGTGGCGGGCTTGCCGGATGACCGGATCATCCGCATCGCCACGGATGACAACTTCTGGCGCATGGGCCCCACCGGCCCCTGCGGCCCCTGTACCGAAATATTCTACGATCACGGCGATCACATCTGGGGCGGTCCCCCGGGCAGCCCCGATGAAGACGGTGATCGCTTCATCGAGATATGGAACCTGGTCTTCATGCAGAACGAACAGCATGAGGACGGTCGCCTGACCGAACTGCCCAACCAGTCGATCGACACGGGCATGGGGCTGGAACGCATCGGCGCGCTGTTGCAGGGCAAGCACGACAACTACGACACCGATCTGATGCGCACCCTGATCGAGGCCAGCGCCCAGGCCACCGGCACCGACCCCGACGGCAAGGGCAAGACGCATCACCGCGTGATCGCCGATCATCTGCGCGCGACAGCTTTTCTTATCGCCGACGGGGTCATGCCCTCGAACGAGGGGCGCGGTTATGTGCTGCGCCGCATCATGCGCCGCGCCATGCGTCATGCGCATATGCTGGGCACCGACGCCCCCGTCATGCACCGGCTGGTATCGGCGCTGGTGCGAGGGATGGGTGGGCATTACCTTGAATTGCAGCGCGCGCAGTCGCTGATCACCGAAACCCTGCAGTTGGAAGAAACCCGCTTTCGCCAGACCCTGGACCGTGGCCTGAAACTGCTGGACGCCGAGCTGGACAAGCTGCCCGAGGGCGCCGCACTGCCCGGTGAGGCCGCATTCCGGTTGTATGACACCTACGGATTTCCGCTGGATTTGACGCAGGATGCCCTGCGCGAAAAGGGCCGCGCCGTCGATACCGCAGGGTTCGATGCCGCCATGGCCGAACAAAAGGCCAAGGCGCGCGCCGCCTGGTCCGGTTCAGGCGATGCCGCTGATCTGGCGATCTGGTTCGAACTGGCCGAGGCGCATGGCGCTACCGAATTCCTGGGATACGAGACCGAGAGTGCCGAGGGTCAGGTCCTGGCGCTGATCGACGACGGCAAGCCGGTGGAAACGGCGCAGGGCAGCGTGCAGATCGTGGTCAATCAGACACCCTTCTATGCCGAATCCGGCGGCCAGGTAGGGGATGCCGGTTTCATCCGCTCTGACACCGGCACCGCCGAAATCACCGACACACAGCGCCGGGCCGGCGTCGTGGTGCATCTGGCCCGCGTTATCGAAGGGGTGCTGAAACGCGGCCAGCCAGTCAAGCTGGAGGTTGCCCATGACCGCCGCCGCATGATCCGTGCCAATCATTCCGCCACGCATCTGTTGCACGAGGCGCTGCGGCGCGCGCTGGGCGACCATGTGGCGCAGCGCGGCTCGCTGAACGCGCCGGACCGTCTGCGCTTTGATTTCAGCCACAGTGCCGCCCTGCCCCCCGCCGATCTGGCACGGGTAGAGGCCGAGGTGAACGCCTTCATCCGGCAGGACAGCCCGGTTGAGACCCGCATCATGGCACCCGATGATGCCCGCGCCCTGGGCGCGCAGGCCCTGTTTGGCGAGAAATACGGCGACGAGGTGCGCGTGGTGTCGATGGGCTTTCTGCCCGGCACCGCCAAGGGCGCCGAAGGGGCGACCTATTCGATCGAACTGTGCGGCGGCACGCATGTGGCGCGTACCGGCGAGATTGGCGCCTGCGTGATTCTGGGCGACAGCGCCTCCTCTGCCGGCGTGCGGCGGATCGAGGCGCTGACCGGCGAGGCCGCGCTGGCGCATCTGCGCGCGCAAGAGGCGCGGCTGCAAGAGGTTGCAGCCCTGCTGAAGGCGCCTGTCGCCGATGTGGTGGCCCGCGTGCGCGCACTGGCCGAGGAACGCCGCGCGCTGGCGGGCGAAGTGGCAGACCTGAAGCGTGCGCTGGCCATGGGCGGCACCCAGGGTGCCGCCGAGGTGCGCGAGGTGGCGGGGATAAAGCTGATCGCCCAGGTGCTGCAGGGTGTCACCGGCAAGGATCTGCCCAGCATGATCGACGAGGCCAAGGCGCGCCTTGGCAGCGGCGCGGTGCTGCTGATCGCCGATACAGGGGGGAAACCCGCCATTGCGGCGGGGGTTACCGCTGATCTGACCGACCGGGTATCGGCGGTCGATCTGGTGCGCACGGCGGGGGCCGCGCTGGGCGGCAAGGGCGGCGGCGGCCGGCCGGACATGGCACAGGGCGGCGGCGCGGATATCGCAGGGGCCGAGGCTGCGATCGCAGCGGTCGAAGCCAGAATCGGAGGGGAATGATGCCGGCAGCTTTCTGGATTGCCCATGTCGAAGTGCATGACGCCGAGGCCTATGGCCGCTATGCGGTACTGGCCGGGCCGGCGATTGCGGCGCATGGGGGTGAATTCCTGGCCCGGGCCACGCGCCATGTGACGCTGGAGGGCAAGGACCGCAAGCGCCATGTCGTCGCGCGCTTTCCCTCGCTGGAGGCTGCGGTAGACTGCTACAACTCGCCCGCCTATCAGGAGGCCCTGAGCCACGCCAAGGGCGCAGCCGAGCGCGAGTTGATCGTGGTCGAGGCGGCCGAGTAGTCAGCCGATCGCACGGGTAGTCAGCCGATCGCACGGGGCGCGCGGCGCGCGCCCTGTCAGCTGGGGCCAACATCCTGCCCGGCCTCTGCCAGGTCTTTCAGGATTGGGCAGTCCGGCCGCCTGTCGCCCGCGCAGCCGGCCACCAGCCCGGCCAGTGTCGCGCGCAGCGCCTGCAATTCGGCGATGCGCCGGTCGATGCGCTCCAGATGCCGTTCGGCCAGGCGCTTGACATCGGCGCTGGCGCGGCTGTCGTCCTCGTAGAGGGCCAGCAGGGTGCGGCATTCCTCGATCGAGAACCCCAGCGCCCGGGCGCGGGCCAGAAACGCCAGCCGGTGCACATCACGCGGGGCAAAGCTGCGATAGCCGTTGCCATCGCGCGCCGGGCGCAACAGGCCAATCTCCTCGTAGTAACGGATGGTCTTTGCCGGCAGGCCCGATGCCGCCGATGCCTCGCCGATATTCATGCCGGGACTGCCTTTCCGCCGCTGGGTGATACGGGCTGCGCGCGCCCTGCCCCGCCCGCCGGCCCCTCGGCCATGGCCGGGCGCAGGCCACGCAGGCGCAACGCGTTGGTCAGCACAAAGACGCTGGACAGCGCCATTGCCCCCGCTGCCAGCATCGGCGACAGCATCAGGCCGAACAGCGGATACAAGACCCCCGCCGCCACCGGGATCAGCGCGGTGTTATAGGCAAAGGCCCAGAACAGGTTCTGACGGATATTGCGCATCACCGCACGGCTGAGCGCCAAGGCATTCACCACACCGCGCGGGTCGCCGGAAATCAGCACCACATCGCCGCTTTCGATGGCAACATCGGTGCCGGTGCCGATGGCCAGCCCCACATCGGCCGAGGCCAGCGCCGGTGCGTCGTTGATCCCGTCACCGACAAAGGCCAGCCGCCGGCCCGCGCTGCGCAACCGATCCAGCGCCTGTACCTTGCCGTCGGGCAAGACCTCGGCCACCACCTGGTCGATGCCGGCCTCTTGCGCGATGGCCTGCGCCGTGGCCTGCCCGTCGCCGGTGATCATGGCCACCTGCACCCCCATCGCATGCAGGGCCGCCACGGTTTCACGGGCAGCAGGCTTCAGCCGGTCGGCCACGGCAATCATTGCCGCCGGCTGGCCATCCACCGCCATGAAAAGCACGCTTTCGCCCCGCGCCGCCCGTGCCGCGCCCGCCTTTGCCAAGGCGCCCAGTTCCACCCCCTCGCGCGTCATCAGCCGTGCCGCGCCGATCAGCACCGACTGCCCTTCGATTCTGGCAGCAAGGCCAAAGCCGGTCATGCTGTCAAACCGCTCGGGCACGGGCAGTTCCAGCCCCTCGGCCCGGGCCGCGCGCAAGATGGCCTGGGCGATGGGATGCTCTGATTGCGCCTCGGCCGCCGCCGCCAGACGCAAAAGCGGCGCCGTTTCGAACCCCGGCGCAGGCTCCAGCGCCGCCAGTTCTGGCAGCCCCTCGGTCAGCGTGACGGTCTTGTCGAACGCGACGGTGCCAACGTTTTCCATCGCCTGCAAGGCATCGCCCCGGCGAAACAGCACGCCGAGCTCGGCCGCGCGCCCGGTGCCCACCATGATCGAGGTCGGCGTGGCCAGCCCCATGGCACAGGGGCAGGCGATGATCAGCACCGACACCGCCGCCACCACGGCCAGCCCGGGGCCGGGCCCCAGCAACAACCACACAACCAGCGTGGCCGCAGCCACCGCCATGACCGCCGGCACGAAATACAGTGTCACGCGGTCGACCAGCGCCTGGATCGGCAGCTTGGCGCCCTGTGCCTGTTCCACCATGCGGATGATCTGCGCCAGCATCGTATCGGCCCCGACACGCGTGGCCCTAAACACCAGCGCCCCCGTGCCGTTGATGGTGCCGCCCGTGACCTCGGCGCCCTTGGCCTTTTCCACCGGCAGGGGTTCGCCCGAAATCATGCTTTCATCGACATGGCTGGCCCCGCTCAAGACCACACCATCCACCGCGATCCTTTCGCCCGGACGCACATGAACGGTATCGCCCTGCCGGATTGCGTCAACGGGCAGGTCGGAAACCGCGCCATCGCGCTCTACCCGGGCTGATTTGGCCTGCAGGCCGATCAGCCGCGCAATGGCGGCGCCGGTGCGGCCCTTGGCGCGCGCCTCCAGCCACCGGCCAAGCAGGATCAGGGTCACAATCACCGCCGCCGCCTCGAAATAGACCGCCGCCGTGCCCGGCGGCAGCAGGCCGGGCGCAAAGGTGGATACACTGGAAAAACCCCAGGCCGCCGCGGTGCCCAGGGCCACCAGGCTGTTCATGTCTGGCGCGCGGCGGATCAGCGCGGGCAGGCCCAGGCGAAAGAACATCAGACCGGGGCCGAACAGCACCGCCGTGGTCAGCGCGAACTGGATCAGCCAGCTGGTCTGCATGCCGATGGTGTGGTGCACCCAGTTGTGAAAGGCCGGCACCATGTGGCCGCCCATCTCGATCACGAAAACCGGCACGCTCAGCACCAGCGCCAGCAATACGCGCCAACGCAGCGCCTTGCCCTCGGCGGCCTGCGCCGCCTGCCGCCTTGCCGGCTCGTCACCGGCCCGGGGGCGGGACGGAAAGCCGGCCTGACTGACCACGCGGGCCAGATCATCTGCCAAACCGGGTATCGCCCGGTGCCGTATCTGCGCCCCGCCGGTGGCCAGGTTCACGCTGGCCGACAGCACGCCGGGCCGCTGCGCCAGGGCGCGCTCTACCCGGCCCGTGCACGAGGCGCAGTGCATCCCCTCGATGGCAAGATCGGTTGTGACCTCGGGCACAGGATAGCCGGCATCCGACAATGCCTGCATCAGGGCGTCGGGCGCTGCCGTGCCCGAAACCTGCACCGTGCCCGCCGCCAGATTGGCCGATGCCGATGTCACACCCGGCACCGCTGACACGGCGCGCTCTACCCGGCCGGTGCATGAGGCGCAGTTCATGCGCGTGACCTGCAACGTCAGGGTTTTCGTGGAAATATCGGATGCATGCGCCATGGGGTCTGCCGTTCTGATGCCGTTGACCACCCTCATATGCCGCTTCCAGTTGCTGGAAGGTCAAGAGGCAAGATTCACCAGACTTGCCCGGCAGGTCAAACCGTAGCGAGAACCGCGCCAGCCCAGGCCCGCACGCGGAATCAGGCCGGCACAGGCATGGGCCGCCGCGTCAGACCATCATTTCCTTGGTTGCGGGCAGCTTCAGATCCGGATGATCGCGCGCCACGCGGTCGATATCCCATTGCAGCCTGGTCAGATACACCGGGTCGCCGTCGTGGTCGCTGGCCATATGGCCGCGGTTGGCATCTGCAAAGGCTTCCAGCGCAGCCTTGGGCCCGGCCACCCAGCGCGCCGAGGTGAACTGCGAGGGCTCGAACCGCACCGGCAACCCGTATTCCAGTTCGATGCGGCTGGCCAGCACCTCGAACTGCAGCGCCCCCACCACGCCGACAATGAAACCCGACCCCATCGCGGGGCGGAACACCTTGGCCGCGCCCTCTTCGGCGAATTGCATCAGCGCCTTTTCCAGATGCTTGGCCTTCATCGGGTCGCCCGCCCGTGCCGTGCGCAACAGCTCCGGTGCAAAGGACGGGATACCGGTAAAGCGAATCGCCTCGCCCTCGGTCAATGTGTCGCCGATGCGCAACTGCCCGTGGTTGGGAATGCCGATGATATCGCCCGCCCAGGCCTCTTCGGCCAGTTCGCGGTCGGCGGCCAGAAACAGCACCGGGTTCGTTACTGCCATCGGCTTTCCCGCGCGCACGTGGTGCAATTTCATCCCGCGCGTGAAATGGCCCGACGCCAGGCGCACGAAAGCCACCCGGTCACGGTGTTTCGGGTCCATGTTGGCCTGGACCTTGAAGACAAAGCCGGTGACTGCCGGTTCCTCGGGCGCTACCTTGCGGGCATCGGCGCCCAGCACCTGTGGCGGCGGGGCGTAGCGGGCGACGCCCTGCATCAGCTCCTTCACACCGAACGAGTTGATCGCCGAGCCGAACCAGATCGGCGTCATCGACCCGT
>JAFIED010000260.1 GCA_020832805.1 Pararhodobacter sp. | reverse complement strand
CCCCCCCCCCCCCCCCCCCCCCCCCCCCCCCCCCCCCCCCCCCCCCCCCCCCCGCCCCGCGCTATCGTGCACGGACCGCCCCATGAAAACCCTGATCACCCTTTTCGACCGTCTGTGCCTGGCGCTGGCCTGGCTGTCCGGGCTTATCGCGGCGGGGGTGATGACCGTCATCTTTGTCGGCGTGATCATGCGCTATTTCTTCCGCCGCCCGCTCTCGGGCGGGTTCGAACTGATCGAGGTCGGCATGGGGCTGATGGTCTTTACCGCGCTGCCCTGGCTGGTGCGCCAGCGCGGCAACATCCGCGTGACCGTTCTGTCCGACCGCTTCCCGCCGCTGGCTGCGCGGCTGGCCGATCTGGCCGGGCAACTGCTGGGCGCGGGACTGATCGCGCTGATCGCCTGGCGGGTCTGGCTGCAGGGCGAACGGCTGGCAAGCTTTGGCGAGGTCACCATGTCACTGCGCATCCCCAAGGGGCTGATCGCGCAGGGCATGTCGGTGATGCTGGCGCTGAGCGCGCTGGCCTTTCTGATCTGTGCGCTGGAAACCCTGCGCCGGCACTATCCTGACACTGCAGAGCCGGGCGAGGCAAGCTGATGGGCGTGTGGGAAATCGTCGCGCTGAGCTTTGGCGCCATTTTCGCGCTGATGGCACTGGGTGTGCCCATCGCGCTGGCCATGCTGGGCGTGGGGCTGGCGGGCATCTGGCTGAACGTGTCCGAACGCGCGGCCATGGGCATGATCGGGCAATTGCCGGTCAATGCGACCATGTCCTATGACCTGTCGGTGCTGCCCATGTTCATCCTGATGGGCGTGCTGGTCACCCGCGCGCGCATGGCGTCAGACCTTTACCGGCTGTGCCACGGCTTTGTGGGCCACCGCCCCGGCGGGCTGGCCTCGGCCACCATCCTGGCTTGCGGGGGGTTTTCGGCGCTGTCGGGTTCCTCGATCGCCACGGCGGCCACCATGGCCCGCGTCGCGGTGCCGGAAATGCGGCGTTACGGGTATGGCGACGGCTTTGCCGCGGCCACCGTTGCCTCTGGCGGGACGCTGGGCATTCTGATCCCGCCTTCGGTGATCCTGGTGCTTTACGGCATCGCCACCGGCACCGATATCGGCCAACTGTTCCTGGCGGGTATCCTGCCGGGGGTGCTGGCCATCGTGCTGTATCTTGTCACCATCCGCATCATGGCACGGCTGGACCCGCGCTGCGCGCCGGCGGCGGCGCGTGTGGGCTGGGCAACGCGGCTGCAATACCTGCGCAGCGTGGGGCCGATCCTGCTGTTGTTCCTGGGCATCATCGGCGGGCTTTACCAGGGTGTATTCACCCCGACCGAGGCCGGGGGCGTGGGCGCAGCCGGGGCGCTGTTCTTTGCGTTGTGGCGGCGCACATTGTCGCCCCGGGGCTTTGCCGAGGCGTTGCTGGAAACCGTGCAGATGACCGCCGGCCTGTTCCTGATCCTGATCGGCGCCCTGGTCTTTTCCAACTTCATGAACCTGATCGGCCTGCCTGCGGCCCTGTCCGGGCTGATCCGGGATCTGGGCCTGGGGCCCATCGCGGTAATCTTCATCATCCTGGCCATCTATCTGGTGCTGGGCATGTTCATGGAAAGCCTGTCCATGATCCTGCTGACCATCCCCATCTTCTTTCCGGTAGCGGTGCAGATGGGCTTCGATCCGGTCTGGTTCGGCATCTTCGTGGTCATGGCGGCGGAACTGTCGCTGGTCACGCCGCCGGTGGGGTTGAACCTGTTTGTCATCAAGTCGGTGATCCGCGATATCCGCATCAGTGATGTCTATCGCGGCATCCTGCCCTTCGTGGCGGCCGATATCGTTCGCATCTGCCTGATCATCGCGCTGCCCTGGATCGTGCTGGTGGTGCCGAACATGGCCCGATAGGAGAGCCGCGTGCCCAACCCCATCCCCTTGACCTATGACGACGACGAGCCCCCCGCGCTGGAGGCGCTGGATCATGGCCCCCTGCAGGATTTCGTGGGCATGCATCTGCGCGTCGCCTACGAGGCCGCCTATCAGGATTTCCGCCGCCGCCTGGGGGACGAGGCTCTGCGTCCGGGCTATTTCACCATTCTGACGCTCATCGTGCGCAACCCGCGCATCACCCAGACCCAGATCGCCGCGGCCTCGCGCCGGGACAAGTCGAATGTCACCAATGCCGTCTACTGGATGGAACGCGAAGGGCTGATCACCCGCCACCTGTCCCGCCGTGACCGGCGCAGCCACATGTGCGTCGCAACCCCCGCCGGCAACGCACTGCAGGCCCGGATGGAGGCCCGCGCCATGGCCCATCTGCAGGCGCTGGATCAGGCCATAGGACCGATGCGCCGCGCCGATTTCATCGCCACGCTGAAGGAGATGGCCGAGGCGCTGGAATGGCGCGAGGACCAGTGACGCCGGATCGATTGCGCGCCGGAGCGGCCGGCAAGGGCGGGGCAGGAACGCGCGACAACGCCCACGCGGCTACAGGATGGCGTAGAGGTCCAGCAGCACGCGGTCCTTTTCCCGCCCGCCCACACCGATGAACAGCGTCCGGTTCACCCAGGCGTACCGCGCATCACCCGTTTCCAGCCGTGCCTGCGTGCGCATGGTATAGGTGGCGGGGTCCACATCCTCGCCCCGCGCCAGGGCCGCGATCACGGCTACCGGCCCATGGCGATAGCCGTAATTCACCACCTCGATCAGCGCGCCGTCGTCGGTTTCCAGCGCATAACGCGCGTCCAGTTCGGCGGTGCCGTCGGCCCAGATCGTCTGCCAGTCGGCGCCCAGATGCAGCAGCCGCCCGTTCAGACGTGGCCCGGTGACGCGGCCGCCGATGATGGGAATGATCCGCCGCTGACCGGCGCGGCCCCGGCCCATTTCCCGGATCGGGGCCAGATCGACACGCAGCGAACAGACCAGATCAAGCTTTGGTTCTGGCAGGGGCATGGCTGTCAGGTCTCCTGATATGGTCTGGCGGGGTGGGGCCACCGGAATGCTGCACGACCATATCGGGCAGGCGCAGCGGCTGGAACCCCGGTTGAACCTTGCTGCCAAAGCCGCCTGGGGCCGGATCTGCCAGTTCCGCGCGAAACGCCCGCGCCGCAGGTGGAAAACGGGTCGTGTCCTTGGTGCGTTGCAGGCTGCCCGAACCAGAGGAGGTTTCACGCTCGCCCGCCCCCGCAGCCACCCGCCAGAAACCGGATGAGTGCTCTGACACCGGGAAACAGTCTGGCGATTGCCTGCGCGCTGATGCGGCACTGGCGATCCGTCCGGGAAGGATCAGGCAACCGCACATCACAACGGAAAATGGCAGGCTACCTTGCCCGCACCGGTGTCCTGCAGTTCCGGTTTCTCGGCCCGGCAGCGCGCCTGCGCCTGCGGGCAGCGGCTGGCAAAGGCACAGCCCGGCGGCAGGTTCAGGGGCGAGGGCGGGTCGCCCTTGACGATGCCCTGCCGGCGGTAGCCCTGCGACTTGCGCCGCGCCAGCGAGGGGGCGGCTTCCAGCAGCACCGAGGTATAGGGGTGCCGGGGGCGGGAAAACAGCGTCGGCCGGTCGGCCAGCTCGACAATCTCGCCCAGATACATCACCGCGATGTCATCGCAGATGAACTGCACCACGCCCAGATCGTGGCTGATGAACAGGTAACTGAGGCCGAATTCCCCCTGCAACCGGCGCAGCAGGTTCAGGATCTGCGCCTGAATCGCCACATCCAGCGCCGAAACCGGTTCATCGCAGACGATCAGCCGGGGGTTGGTGGCCAGCGCCCGCGCGATGGAAATGCGTTGCCGCTGCCCACCGGAAAACTGATGCGGGAAAAGCGCCATCTGGTCCCGGCGCAGGCCGACCAGCGCGAAAAGCTCCTCCACCCGCGCCGCGCGCCCGGCGGGATCGCCGACATTCATCAGGTCCAGCGGCTCGCGCACGATGGCGCCGACACGGTCACGCGGGTTGAGGCTGGAATAGGGGTCCTGAAAGATCACCTGCAGGTGACGGCGGTGCTGGCGCATCTGGCCGGGTGACAGACCCATCAGATCGGTGCCGTCGAACATCACCTGCCCGCCAGAGGCCGGCGCCAGCCGAATCGCCGCCATCGCCGTGGTCGTCTTGCCCGAGCCGGATTCGCCGACCAGCCCAAGGGTGCGGCCCGGCGCCAGGTCGAAATCCACACCGCGCACGGCGCGCAGCATCTGCGGCTTGCCGAACAGGCCCCCGCGGCCCAGCGGAAAATCGACCGACAGGCCGCGCACGCGCATCAGCGGGTCATTTACCGGGGGCGTGCTCATGCCGGCACCGCCTTTCCGGCGTGGTGGCAGGCGACCGGGTGGCCCTTTTCCTGCAGCGCCGGGCGAACCGCGCGGCAATGGTCATCGGCCAGGGTGCAACGTTCGGCAAAGGCGCAACCCTCGCCCAGCAGATGCAGCGGCGGGACGATGCCCGGTATCTCGGCCAGCGGCGGCAGGCGCGCTGAGTCGCCTGCCTCGCGCCCCAGTACCGGAATGCAGCCGATCAGCCCGCGCGTGTAGGGGTGCAGCGGGTTGTCGAGGATCTGGTCGGATGTGCCCTGCTCGATGATCCGGCCCGCATACATCACCGCCACGCGGTCGGTCATTTCGGCGATCGCGCCCATGTCATGGGTGATCAGCACGATGGCCACGCCGAATTCGCGCTGGATATCGCGCATCAGGTCAAAGATCTGGGCCTGCACGGTGACATCCAGCGCCGTGGTGGGCTCGTCCGCGATCAGCAGTTTGGGGCGGCAGGAAATCGCCATGGCGATCATCACCCGCTGGCGCATCCCGCCTGACAGCTCGTGCGGATAGGCTTTTGCCCGGCGTGCGGGTTCGGGGATGCCCACGGTGGCCAGCAGATCGACCACCTGCTTGTCCGCCTGCGCGCGGCTGACATCCTGATGCAGCAGGATCGCCTCGGCGATCTGGTCGCCGACGGTAAAGACCGGGTTCAGGCTGGTCATCGGCTCCTGAAAGATCATGGCGATGTCACGCCCGCGCAGGCGCCGCAAGCGGCCGGGCCGGGCGCGGGTGATATCCTCGCCCTGAAACGTGATGCTGCCGCCGGTCACATGGCCCGGCGGGTTGGGCACCAGCCCCATCATCGCCAGCGCCGTGATCGACTTGCCGCAACCGGATTCGCCGACAATGCCCAGCGTCTCGCCCGGCATGACGTCCAGGCTGATTCCGGACAGGGCCGTGACGCGCCCGTGGCGGGTGTCGAACTCGACCCGCAGGTCGCGCAGGCTCATCAGCGGTTCGGTCATTACCGTGACCTCAGTTTCGGGTTGAAGGCGTCGTTCAGCCCGTCACCGACCAGCGAGACCGCAAACACGGTCAGAAAGATCGCCAGCCCCGGCAGGGTAACCGGCCACCAGGCATCGAGGATATAGTTGCGGTTCTGACCGATCATCAGCCCCCAGGACATGGTGTTGGGATCGCCGAGACCCAGAAAGGACAACCCGGCCTCGAACAGGATCGCCACGCCGATGGTCAGCGTGGCCGACACGATCAGCGGCGGCAGCGCGTTGGGCAGGATCACCCGCCAGATGATGCGCCCGTTGCCTGCGCCGATCGACCGCGCGGCGGTGACATATTCCAGCTCGCGTATCCGCAGGAACTCGGCCCGGGTCAGGCGCGCGGTCTGCGGCCAGGACACGATGCCGATGGCAAAGGCGATGGTCCACAGCGAGGGCGAGAACAGCGTCACCAGCACCATGGCGAACAGAAGCGCCGGCAGCACCTGGAAGAATTCGGTCAGCCGCATCAGCAGATCGTCCAGCCAGCCGCCGAAATAACCCGCCAGCGACCCCATGGTGATGCCGAT
This sequence comes from Pararhodobacter sp., assembly GCA_020832805.1. Classification (GTDB taxonomy): domain Bacteria; phylum Pseudomonadota; class Alphaproteobacteria; order Rhodobacterales; family Rhodobacteraceae; genus Pararhodobacter. The sequence goes on along the minus strand of JAFIED010000260.1, from coordinate 270 downwards.
CACCACGGTGATCAGCGCCGCCGACAGGCCAACCGCCAGCGTCGGCGCGCCGCCCTTCAGCAGGCCGGTCAGCATGTCGCGGCCCAGAAAATCGGTGCCCAGCCAGATGCCCGGCTCCTCGCCCGGGGGGGTCAGCGGCATCCAGACGATGTCATAGGGGTCGCCGTCATGGATGTAGTAGCCGTACAGCACCAGCCCCACGATCACCGACAGCAGCGCCAGCCCGAAGACAGCGGGACGGTTCTTCAGGAACTGGCCCCAGGCCTCGCG
>JAFIED010000254.1 GCA_020832805.1 Pararhodobacter sp. | reverse complement strand
GTCAGACGGTCATTGCCCGGCGTGCCATGGATGCGCTGGCCCTCATTGGGATCCGGCGGCGGCGGGCTGGGCGGCGGCACCGGTGCCGGCTGGGTCGCCGGTGCCGGTGGCGTGGGCGTTGGCGGAATCGGCGGATCAGCGACCGGCGGATCGACTGGTGGCGGGGTTTCTGGGGCAATCGGCCGGGGCGCGGGCGGCGTGGCCGGGGCGGCAGGTGGCGGAGGCGCCGGCGGCAGGGACGCCAGATCGACGACCGACACGGCAACCCTGTCGGCCCAGGGCAGCCCATCGGGAAACACATCCTCCAGCGCCAGCCGGTTGCCATTGGCGGCGGTCAGCCGCACCTCGTGGTCGCGATAGGTAATGCGGGCACCGCTGGCGGTGGGCGTGAAGCCCAACTGCGACACATCGCGCAGCATTGGCCAGTCGGACAGGTCCAACCTGTCGGTGCCGGCGCGAAAATCACGGATATGCGTGACACCGCTATTGCCACGAATGACAAACAGGTCGCTGCCCGCCCCGCCACGCATGTCGGTAATGCCCGGCCCGCTGACCAGTATGTCGTTGCCCGCACCGCCGGACAGCGAGTCGCCGCTTGCTGCCGCAATCAACAGATCATCGCCCTGCGTGCCGGTGATGCTGCGTGCCGGCCCGTGCCCGGCAGGCGAGGGCGCGATGCCCGGATCAAGCGGCATGATAAGATGTGTGATGCCGCTGTCACGCTGCGAGCCGGCAAACACATGTAGCCGGCCATCGATCAGCGCCATGTCCAGCGCCGAGACATTGTGCAGCGCCGTTTCACCGGTATCGCCCAGCGTATCCAGGGTCAGCAATGTGCCATCGGGCAGCAGCGAAAAGACCGTCACCCCGTGATCGGCGCCGCCCGCCGCCACAAAGGCGCGGTCGCCGTCAGACACAGAGGCCAATGCCTGAACGGCGGCAAAGCGCGTGGCGCCGGTATCCAGCACATGATCGACAGGCCGCAGGGCACCTGTTCGGCTGATCTCGACCACCGACAGGGACGAGCCGCCGGCAGCGGCCACCACGGCATAGGTGCTGCCGGCCAGTTGCACCAGTTCCATGGCCGTGGGGACCGCGAGGGGCACGGCATTCGCCACGCCCACCCAATCGCGCTGATCCAGGCGCCCGGTCGATCCGTTGCGCTGGAAACTCGTCAGCGCATTCTCGGCCGCGCACAGTGCCAGAACGAATTCGCGCCCGCCAACGACCGCACTTTCCAGGCTGACAATCTGGTCCTGCCGGTAGCTTGAGGGAAACAGCGGCAAGGGTCTGTCGCTCTGCGTAAGCCAACTGCGCAGCACCCCATTGCCGCTTTCCGCGGCGGCACTGGCGGCTTCGCTCCAGTCGAGCAGACGGCGCCCGCCGATTTCGCCGGCACCGTTGATCGCGAACCCCATCAGGCCACGATCGTTGCTGCCCACCGAAAGCACCGATGGAGCGCCGTTCTGGACCAGAGACAGGCTTTCCGACACCGCGCGCGTCATGTTGTCCGGAAAGATCAGGGACGCATGCGCCGACAACGTGCCATCGGGCTGTATCTGCCAGGCCGACAACCCGCCATTGCGCCCCGTCGTGGCGAAAAGCATCGTCCCCCCGGCAATATCTTATGTCACAAACCTATCGATCCCCGTATCGAGAATCTCGATACCGGTTTCGACCACACCGCCGATCATCAGCCGCATGCCGCACCCTTTCAGTCACCCATGCAAAGGGTGCAGGGCAGTTGCGCAAGGCCCTGCGCAAATTCATGGCCAAAGAGCGGCTTTCACCAAAACTTTTCGGCGATTTGTCGCCAGCGTACCGGGCTGGGCGATCCTGACATCGGCGCTGGATTTGACAAGCTGCCGGTTTTGTGACCTTTCGCCCACAGGAATTGGGTGACGTAACGATGAACAAAGCCTCGGTGCAAGACTACCAGCGGCTGCAGGCCGAGGCCGCATCAGCCCTGCGGTTGGTGGCGGTTGTGGTGTCGCACAACCGGCTTGAGCATCTGAAGGAAACGCTGCGCTGCCTGCTTGACGCCCCCGCCGCACAGCTGGCGGCGGTTCTGGTGGTCGACAATGCCTCTGACGATGGTACCGAAGACTGGCTGGCTACGCAGCATGACCCGCGCCTGCAGGTATTGCGCAGTTCGGTCAATCTGGGGGGCGCCGGGGGGTTCGAAACCGGCCTGCGCCACGCGGTTGCCGAGATGGCGCCAGACTGGGTGGTCGTCATGGACGACGACGCGCGCCCTGCACCGGGTGCACTATCCGCCTTTCACGCAATGAACCTTGAAGGGTGGGATGCCGTCGCCGGGGCCGCCTATCACCCCGACGGCACGATCTGCGAGATGAACCGGCCCACCTATAACCCGTTCTGGCACAAACGGGTGTTCATGCGTTCGTTGCTGGGCGGGGGGCGCGATGCCTTTCACCTTGGGACCGATGACTATGCCGTCACCGGGTTGCGCCGGGTGGATGGCGCATCATTCGTCGGCCTGTTTCTGAATGTACGCGTCTTCGAACGGACCGGCTTTCCGGAAGGGCGGCTGTTTCTTTACGGCGACGATGCCATCTTCACCATGCGCCTCACGCGCAGCGGTCACCGCATCGGTTTCTGCCCCTCATTGCGGTTCGAACATGACAGCAGCACCTATACCACACAGGATCCCCGCATCCGCCCGCTGTGGAAGGTCTATTACTATCACCGCAACCTGTTGATCCTGTATCGTCTTGCGTCCGGGGTATTCTTCCTGCCGGTTGCTGCGCTTTACATCCCGCGCTGGATTGCGCGGGTGCGTCACCACGGCGGCGAGCGTCGGCTGTACCTGGCACTGCTGTTCCGCGCCATCCGTGACGGGTTGTTGCGGCGCACGGATCTTCCGCATGATGCGCTGATGGCGTTGGCCAGCCGTGCCACGGAAGCAGCGCAGGAAAGCAACCGTGGCTCGCCTTCTCGCTGACCACGGGTCAGTGCCTCACGGCACTCCGCACGCACGAGGCTTTGAACAGGAAAGAAGCCGTCCGGGCCGAGTTTTCTGGCATTCCGGCTTTTGTTTCGTTATCCACAGCGCTGAAATGCATGCGCCAGCCCGAGAGGCACCACGTTGACGCCAGTGGAACCCATCCGCAAACCCAAAGACGGTTCGGACAAAAGCGGCAAGCCCGGCAAGCCGCCAGCGGCGCCGGACGTGGTGGTGCGCCCTGTGGCGCGAAAGGCGCATGTGCGCAAACGCCACCGTTTTCTGTTCTTTTCGCTGTTCGGCCTGCTGGTGCTGCCGGTCATGCTGACGATCATCTATCTGTATGTTTTCGCCGAGGATCAGTATGCATCCAGCGTGGCCTTTACCATCCGCCAGGAGGAGACCGGCTCCGCCAGCGAGATCATGGGCGGCCTTTCCGCCCTGATGGGCGGGGCGAACACAGGCAACACGGATGTCCTGTTCGAGTTCATCCAGAGCCAGGAAATCGTCGAACGTGTTGCGCAGCATGTCGATCTGCGCACACATTACGCGCAGTTCTGGACCAGTGATCCTGTCTTCTCCATCTGGCCCACCGCCACCATCGAGGACCTGCTTTGGTTCTGGCGCCGTGTGGTGCGCATCACCTATGATCGCAACTCGGGCCTGATTGACGTACAGGTCAGGGCAAGAAGCCCGGAAATGGCACAGCGCATTGCCCAGGCAATCGTCCTGGAAAGCGAGTTGATGATCAATGCGCTGAACGAGGCCGCGCGGCGTGACTCCATGGCCAATGCCGAACGTGACTTGCAAGAAGCCATGACACGCCTGCGTGCGGCGCGTGAGGAAATGGCCGAGTTCCGCGCCCGCACCCAGATCGTTGACCCCCAAGCCGACATTCAGGGGCGCATGGGCGTGCTGAACAACCTGCAGCAACAGCTTGCCGAGGCGTTGGTCGAACATGACCTGCTGCTGCAGATCACCAACGAGTCCGACCCGCGCATCAGACAGGCGCAGCGCCGGATCGAGGTGATAAGGGAGAGGATAGCCCAGGAAAGGGTCACTTTCGCAACCGAGAACGTGACCGTGCTGGAAACCGACTACCCCCGCCTGCTGGCGCAGTTCGAGGGGTTGCAGATGGATGTGCAGTTCGCCCAGCAGACCTATACCGCTGCCCTGACAGCGCTTGATGCCGCCCGGTCAAATGCTGCGCGTCAGGGCTTCTTTCTGGCAACCTTTGTTCGACCGACCCTGGCGCAGCGGGCCGAGTACCCCCAGCGCCTGTTGCTGGTCATGCTGACCACGATGTTCCTGCTCTTGGGTTGGGCGATCTTTGCCCTTATCTATTACAGTATCCGTGACAGGAACTGACAAGCCGGGGGGCCGCAAGGCGCACCTTTGACAGTATGTAATGGCAAAGGAGCAGGGAACGGGCATGATCCGGCTGCATGACCTCAGCAAGGGCTTCTGGTATCAGGGCGAATACAGAACCGTGTTCGAGGGGCTGGACATCACCCTGCCCAGCGGCAAGTCGCTTGCGCTGCTTGGCGGCAATGGTGCGGGAAAATCTACCCTGATGCAGATCATCGCCGGCAACATGCGCCCCGATTCGGGCGAGGTCTGGAGCGACGGCACCATTTCCTTCCCGGTGGGTTTCGGCGGCAGTTTCCACCGCGACCTGACGGGCGAACAGAACACACGCTTCCTTGCCAGGGTCTATGGTGTGGATACGGATGAATTGTCGGATTTCGTGCAGGACTTTGCCGATATCGGCAAGCATTACTTCATGCCGATGCGGACCTATTCTTCCGGGATGAGGTCACGCCTGACATTCGGCATATCAATGGGTATCCCCTTTGACACCTATCTGGTGGACGAAGTGACAGCAGTTGGAGACACACGCTTCAAGCGGAAAAGCCGCGCTGTTTTCCGGGATCGCATGAAAACCGCCAGTGCCATTCTGGTCAGCCACAGCGCCAATGACCTGAGAAAGTTCTGTGACGCCGGCATTGTGCTCAGCAATGGCACATTGAAGTATTTCGAGGATCTGGAAGAAGCCATCGACTACCACGAGCACCTGATGGCATCTTGAAACCCTCCGCCCGGACTGCCAGACAGCCGGCAGGGCAACGGGGCCTGACGATCTGGTAAAGAGGCAATCATGCGGTATTTTCAGCCAGCATCCAGTGCGATGCAGCCATCCAGCATGTCATCCCCCCCCTTGTTCTTGCCAGACCTGAAACCCATCCCGGGCAGGCAGGCGTGAGAGTTCTATTCTACAACTGGGTCGATCATATGGACCCTGATCGCCGCGGCGGCGGTGTATCCGTTTATCAACGCAATCTGATCCACGCACTGGCCGATGTGCCCGGTATCGAAACCGCCTCGCTGTCGTCAGGGCTTGCGCAGACCCTGCGCCCCGGTCCGCCCCGCTGGGCCTTGGTGGGGCGCGACGCCCTGGTGCCCGGCCACCTGCGCCACGAGATCATCAATTCGGGCCTGCTGTCGCCCGCCCATGCCGATTTCGGCAGCCCCGCGCAGATCAACCATGCCCGGACCGAAGCCACCTTCTTGGATTTCCTGCGGCAGACCGGCCCCTATGATGTGATCCACTTCAACAATATGGAAGGGGTGCCAGCCACTGTTCTGGCCCGGATCAAGCAACAGACCAGCGCGCGGCTGGTGCTGTCACTGCACAACTATTACCCGTTCTGCCCGCAGGTGAACCTGTGGCATCAGGAAAGCGCCAACTGCACGGATTTCGACGAGGGGCGGCGCTGCGTTACCTGCCTGCCCGTGGCGCCCAACCGTCGCGTGGCGCGGCTGGCGCTGGCCCTGTCATCGCAGCGTGGCCTGCTGGGTGGCGTGCCGGGTGGGCGGCAGCTGGGCCGGGCGCTGTGGCCTGCCATGCGCCTTGCATGGCACGGATATCGGCGGCTTCGTGGCGGTGGCACCCCGGCTTCCCCCCAGCCGGAAGCAGGCGGGCCAGCCACGCCTGCCGCCGGCGTTTCCCCTGCGCAGGGCACCGCCTATGCCAAGCGGCGGCAACAGATGGTCGCGTTGATCAATCAGCATTGCGACGCGGTCCTTTGTGTGTCTGATCGTGTGCGCCAGATCGCCGCGCATCACGGCATCACCCCGGCCCTGTTGCATACTGCCTATATAGGCACGCGAGAGGCCCGGCACTGGCACAGCAGCACACCAGCGCAGCAGTTCCTTGCTGAAGACGGCACATTGCATCTGGCGTATCTGGGCTACATGCGCGCGGACAAGGGCTTTCCCTTTCTGCTGGACGCCTTGTCGGCCCTGCCCGCCCCCGTGCTGGCACGCCTGCGGCTGACGATTGCAGCCAGAACGGGTGCGGCTGGCCTGATGGCCAGGTTGCAGGCGCTTGCGCCCCGGTTGGCCAGTTTTCAGCACCTGGACGGCTATACGCATGATACGCTGGACAAGGTGCTGGACGGCGTGGCTCTGGGCGTCGTTCCGGTGATGTGGGAAGACAACCTGCCACAAGTCGCCATCGAAATGCACGCGCGCCATATCCCGCTGATGACATCCGACCTGGGTGGGGCACAGGAACTGGGGCGCTGCCCGGCGCTGGTATTCCGTGCCGGCGACCGGGGCGACTTCGCCCGCGTCGTGGAGTCCATACTGAGGGGCGCCGTGGTGCCCGGCGATTACTGGCAACAGGCCATGGCACCTGTCACCATGCAGGCGCATCTGGCGCAGCTTTTGCCGATCTACCGCGGCGAGGGCGCTGCCTGAGCGCCCCCACCGTGGCGCCGATCGTCTGGTTCAGGCCAGCGATGCGTCCAGCGCCGCCACAATGGCGTCGCCCATCGCTCCCGTCGACACCGGCACGCCACCATCAGGGCCCATCAGATCGGCCGTGCGCAGACCGTCGGACAGCACCTTTTGCACGGCGGCATCCAGACGGTCGGCCTCGGCCCCCTGATCGAAACTGTAGCGCAGCGCCATCGAGAAGCTGAGGATGCAGGCAATGGGGTTTGCCTTGCCTTGCCCGGCGATGTCGGGGGCCGAGCCGTGCACCGGTTCGTACATCGCTTTCGGGCGTCCGTTGGCCATCGGCGCCCCCAGGCTGGCCGAGGGCAGCATGCCCAGCGAGCCGGTCAGCATGGCGGCCAGATCCGACAAAAGGTCGCCAAACAGGTTGTCGGTCACGATGACGTCGAACTGCTTTGGCCAGCGGGTAAGCTGCATGGCGCCGGCATCGGCATACATGTGCGACAGTTCGACATCCGGATACTCGCGGTCATGCACTTCCTGCACAACCTCGCGCCAAAGGATACCCGATTCCATGACATTGGCCTTTTCCATCGAACAGACCTTGTTGCCGCGCCGGCGGGCCAGTTCAAAGGCCGAGCGGGCGACGCGGGCGATATCGCTTTCGGTATAGCGCTGGGTGTTGATACCCACCCGCTCGTTGCCCTCGGTATGAATGCCGCGCGGCTCGCCGAAATAGACGCCAGAGGTCAGCTCGCGCACGATCATGATGTCCAGCCCGGCCACGACCTCGCGCTTGAGGCTGCTGAAATCGGCCAGCGAATCAAAACACTGGGCCGGGCGCAGGTTGGCGAACAGGTCCATCTCCTTGCGCAGGCGCAGCAGGCCGCGTTCGGGTTTCAGGCTGAAATCCAGCGTGTCATACTTCGGCCCGCCAACCGCGCCCAGCAGCACCGCATCGACCTCTTGCGCCCTGGCCATCGTGTCGTCATGCAAAGGGGTGCCATGCGCATCATAGGCGGCGCCCCCCACAAGATCCTCGCTGACATCGAATACAAGCCCGCGTTTCGCGCCGAACCAGTCGATGATCTTGCGCACCTCGGCCATGACCTCGGGGCCGATACCATCGCCTGGCAGGATAAGAAGGGAAGGGTTGGGCATGGCGTTCACCTGTCTCTTGTGGTTTTCACTCGCCTAAGGCGCGCCTGCCGGCACGTCAAGGTGGCGGGAGCGCGGGCGCTGCGCTGCCGCGCGCGCTCAACGGCCTTTACCATTGGGGCAGGCGACGCATGAAACGGCCAGGGGAATGATGATGGACTGGTTTGCGCCGGTGGATGCCTATTGCGAAAGGTCAGGGCCGGAATACTGGGCCGAGCCGGTGAATGCACTGACGAACGGCGCCTTTGTGCTGGCGGCGGCAATCATGGCCTGGCGGCTGCAAGGGCAGCGCCTGCCCCTTGCCCGGGCGCTGGTGGTGGTGCTGGCCATCATCGGGATCGGCAGCTACCTGTTTCACACCCATGCCAACCGGCTGACCGGCATGCTGGATGTGCTGCCGATCCTGGCCTTCATCCTGTTGTATATCTTTGCCGCCACCCGTGACTTCATGGGTGCGCGGCCCTGGGTGGCCGCGCTGGCCATGGTTGGCTTCCTGCCCTTTGCCGCAGCCCTGGCACCGCTGTTTGCCCGGGTGCCGGGGCTGGGATCATCTGCCGGCTATGCGCCGGTGCCGGTGTTGATCCTGATCTATGCGGCACTTCTGGCCTGGCGGACGCCTGCAACTGCGCGGGGCCTGGCGCTGGGCGCCGGGATCCTGATCATATCATTGCTTTTTCGGTCGATGGACAGCGCCATCTGCGATGCCTTCCCACTGGGAACGCATTTCATGTGGCATCTGCTGAACGCGCTCATGCTGGGCTGGATGATCGAGGTCTATCGCCGCCACGCAGCAAAAGCGGGATGAAGCCCCTCACCCGACATTGACTGCAAGCAGACGCAGAATCGTGTTACACTACGCTTCGTATTGACAAAGAGGAGCAAGACATGAGCCGACATATCCTTGATCGCCCGCGTGTGCCCTCGACCGGGCGCGCGCCGCAATATCTGGAGATCGAGCGCCAGGCAGGACCGCATCGCAGCACGCAGGTCCTGCAAAAGCGTGCACGCGACGAGAAACCGATGGGCGCCGCCCTGCGCGACGCCCAGCGGGCCAAGGCGGCAACAGGCGGCCGGTAAGGCCGCAGCCGGTCAGCCCGCGTTCAGGATCAGGGCCGCGCATTTTTCGGCGATCATCAATGTCGGCGCATTCGTGTTGCCGCTGGTGATGGTCGGCATGACCGAGGCATCGGCCACCCGCAGCCCCTGAACACCGTTCACCCGCAGGTCGGCACCCACCACGGCCCGCGGGTCCGTGCCCATGCGGCAAGTGCCCACCGGGTGAAAGATGGTGGTGCCGATCTGCCCGGCGGCAAGCGCCAGTTCCTGATCTGACTGCGCGGCAGGGCCCGGGCGTTCTTCTTGCGGGGCAAAGGGCGCCAGCGCCGGTGCCCCCATCACCCGGCGTGTCAGCCGGATGGCGCGGGCCGCAACAATCTGGTCGCCCGCGGCAGAGAGGTAGTTCGGCGCAATTTCCGGCGGGGCCATCGGGTCTGGCGCGCTGAGGCGCACATGCCCTCGGCTTTCCGGACGCAACTGACAGACCGACGCCGTGATGGCCGGGAACGGATCAAGCGGCTGGCCAAAGGCCGGCAGGCTGAGCGGTTGGACATGATATTCCAGATCAGCCCGGTCAACATCAGGGCCAGAGCAGGCAAAGGCGCCAAGCTGGCTGGGGGCCATCGACATCGGGCCGGTGCGTTTCAGCAGGTATTCCAGACCGATCCGGGCCTTGCCCAGCATCGACGCCGCCATGGTGTTCAGCGTCAAGGCACCCTGCACGCGATAGGTTAGCCGCAGTTGCAGGTGATCTTGCAGATTCTCGCCGGTATCGCAGTCATGGCGCGGTGCAATGCCCATATCCCGCAGAAAACCGCCCGGGCCGATACCCGCCAGTTGCAGCAACTGTGGCGATCCGATCGCACCGGCACACAACACTGTTTCACTTGCCGCGCGGGCCTCGTGCTGGGCGCCACCCTTGCGGTAGCGAACCCCGGTGCAGCGCGTGCCATCAAAGGTCAGCCCCAGCACCTGCGCGTCGGTTTCGATCTTCAGGGTGTTGCGCCGCTTGATCGGATTCAGGAACGCGCGTGCCGAATTCCAGCGCCAGCCACTGCGCTGGGTTACCTTGAAATACCCCACCCCCTCGTTGTCGCCGGTGTTGAAATCGTCGCTGGCCGGAATCCCGCATTGCTGCGCTGCCTGCGCCCATGCATCCAGGATATCCCATCGCAGGCGCTGGTTTTCTACCCGCCACTCGCCGCCGGTGCCGTGCATTGCCGGGTCGGCGGGCCCGGCGGCATAATCCTCGTGCCGGCGGAACAGGGGCAGCACATCGTCCCAGCCCCAGCCGGTCAGCCCCATCTGGCGCCAGCCATCATAGTCGGCCGCCTGCCCGCGCATGTAGATCATGCCATTGATCGACGAACAGCCCCCCAGAACCTTGCCGCGCGGATACAGCAGGCTGCGTCCGCCCAGACCCGGTTCGGCACGCGTGCGAAAACGCCAGTCTGTGCGGGGGTTGTCGATGCAATACAGATAGCCGACCGGTACATGGACCCAAAGGTAATTGTCCCGCCCGCCTGCCTCCAGCAACAGGACGCGGTGACGCTTGCTCAGCCGATTGGCCAGCAGCGCACCCGCCGTACCGGCACCGACAACGATATAGTCCCAATCAGCCATGTTTCCCCCTGAAGCGCCGGAAATCTAGCACACAAGGCCACGGGCGCAACGGGAATGGCTTTGCGCGGACCGGTGCGCCATCGGCATATCTGGCAGGGTCCGGGGCAGCCGGCGCAAGCCCTAGCGATTGCCGAATCGGCGGCGTTTTGCTATCGGTTTCAAAGCAGGATCAAGTACAGAAGGCGGCCCTTCAATGCCGCCCGCAACCAGAGGACCGAGGCAGTCATGAAGCTTTCACTTATCGCCGCCGCCACCGCCGCTGCATTGGCGTTCACTCTTCCCGCTGTCGCCGTGGCAGGGCCGGTTGAGAACGCATGCAACAGGTCTGACCGGCCGGGCGCCACGCGCGCCATGTGCCGCTGCATCGACCAGGTTGCGCGCCAGCACCTGACACGTGCCGAACAGCGCCGGGCCGCGCGGTTCTTCCGTGACCCGCAGATGGCGCAGGATGTGCGCATGTCTCGCGCGCCGGGCGATTCCGATTTCTGGCGTCGCTACCGCGCCTTTGGTGCCGCCGCCGAAAGCGCCTGTTCGCGTTAAGCGGCAGCAGAGGGGCAATCATCCTTGCTCAAGATCGTTGACGATCGCGCCTGCGGCGCGGTCGATCAGGGCGACGACCGCATGAAAATTGCCCTCATGGTAAGGGTCAGGCACATCGCCACCAATGCCCGCCTTGTCCAGAAAGCGGATGACGCGGGCCTGTCCGGCCGACGGCCTGATCCGTTCTGCATCGGCGGCGTTCCGGGCATCCATGGCCAGGATCAGATCGAACGCATGAAAATCGCGGGGCGCGAGTTGGCGTGCGCGCCGCCCTGACAGGTCGAACCCCTGTGCCCGCGCGGCCCGTTGCATGCGTGGGTCAGGTGCCTCGCCGACATGCCAGTCACCGGTGCCGGCGCTGTCGATGGTCAGAGCCAGACCGCGCCGCGCAGCATGGGCGCGCAGCACGGCCTCGGCCGTGGGCGAGCGGCAGATATTGCCCAGGCACAGGCACAGGATTTTCATGTCTTGCCCCCTTCGACCTGCCGCGCGCGCCACAGTGTGAACAGCCCGGCCAACACAACGATCACCGTGCCCAGCGCCACATTGGGGCGCAGGGTTTCGCCAAGGATGCCGATGCCAATGATGCTGATGAACACCAGCTGCAGATAGGCAAAGGGCTGGATCGCGCTGGCCTCGGCCACTTCATAGGCGCGGATCAGCAGGTAATGGCTGACCGCCGCGGTCAGGCACAGCAATGCCATCCATCCCCAATCTGCCGGGGCCAGCGGCTCCCAGAACCAGACCCCGATGGCCGTCACGAACACGCAACCCGCCGTGCCCGTCCAGAAAAAGCTGACCGCCGCGCTGTCTTCGCGGGCAACATAGCGCGTCAGCAAGCCGTAAAGCGCGAACATCAGCGCCGCCAGCAGGGGCACCAGCGCTTGCGGGTCGAATACACCATAGCCCGGCTGAAGGATGATCAGCACCCCGACAAAGCCGATGGCGATGGCAGCCCAGCGCCGCCAACCCACCCTTTCGCCCAGAAGCGGGCCGGAAAGGGCTGCAATCAACAGCGGATAGACCGCGAATACCGCGTGACTTTCGATCAGGCCCAGCAGCACGAATGCCAGCACCATGACGCACACCTCGGCTGCCAGGATAACCCCGCGCGCGGCCTGCACCCAGGGGCGGCGGGTACGGGCGGCCGCGCGGATGCCGCCCGCCTTGCGCGCAGCAATCGCAATGACGAAAGCGGCGAAAAACCAGTACCGCACCATGATGACCATCACCACGTTGTACTCGGCCGCCATATGCCGCGAGATGGCATCCTGGACAGCAAAGATGAACATCGCGCCGACCATCAGCCAGACACCCGCGCGGTAGTTCTGCGCCCTCATGGCCGCCCCCCCAGCCGGCCGGTGCTCATGTGGCGTTTGCGGCCATAGCCCGGCAGGCGGGTAACAATGAACCCCGCATCGGCCAGCGCGCGGCGCACATGTCCGGCCGCGGTAAACGTGGCGCAGGTGCCGCCGGGCGCGGTATGTGCGGCGACCTGGGCCATCAGATCAGCGCCCCATAGTTCAGGGTTGCGGGCGGGCGCGAAGCCGTCAAGAAACCAGGCATCGGCGCGGCCAGTCCAGGCCGGCAGGACCTGCCGGGCGTCACCGACATGGACCTCGGCCATGATGCCGCCCAGTGTGAACCGCCGTACCGGGCCGCCGGCCGTGGCCCAGGCATCGACCAGCCCGCGCACCAGCCCGTTGCGCAGCGCGGCCGCATAGGGGGCCAGTGCGCGTGCCATGTCATCCGGTGTCAGCGGATACGCCTCGAACGAGGCAAAGCGCAGCATGCCCGGCCCCGCCCAGGCATCGGCCAGCGCCAGCAGGTTAAGCCCGGTGCCAAAGCCGGTTTCGGCCACATGAAACCCCGGGTGCAACCGTGCCGGCAGGTCATTGCCCGCCAGAAACACGTGGCGCGCCTCGTCCAGCCCGGCACCGGGGTTGAAATAGGCATCCTGAAACACCGTGCTGAACGGCGTCGAGTCTTCGGTCCAGATCAGGTTGGCGCTCTGGCTCATGCAGGGGTTCTCGGATAATTCTTGCAACCGGCGGTGCGCGACCTTGGCGCGCGGGAAAGGGATTGGCAATGGTGGCGATCACGATCATGGGCGCCGGCATCATGGGGCCGAGTGCCGCTTTCGAACTGGCCCGCCGGGGTGCGCAGGTGCGCGTGATCGAGCGCGCCCACCCCGGCGCAGGCGCATCGGGCGGGGTGGTCGGCGCATTGGCGCCGCATGTACCGGATCAATGGAACCCGATGAAGCAGTTTCAGTTCGACAGCCTTATTATGGCGGGTCCGTTCTGGGCAGACGTCGCTGCGACAGGCGGAGTGGACGCGGGCTATGCGCGGCTGGGCCGGGTACAACCCCTGGATACCGACGCCGCCGTCGCCCGCGCCCGGGACCGGGCAGAGGCGGCAACGAGCCTGTGGCAGGGCCGGGCCGAATGGCATGTGCTGCCCGCGCGTGATGCCCCGGGGCTGCCCATCGACTGCGCAAGCGGGTTTGTGGTGCTGGATACCCTGAGCGCACGCCTGAACCCCAGGTCTGCCCTGGCCGCGCTGGGGGCGGCACTGGGCCGGCTGGGCGTCTTTGTTGAACAGGGCGATCAGCCACCGGCCGGGGCGACAGCCGTGATCTGGGCAACCGGCGCCGATGGGCTGCGGGAACTGGGCACTGCGCTGGGGGTGCCGATGGGCGGGGCAGTCAAGGGACAGGCGGCGCTTCTGGCCGCCGAATGGCGCGATGCACCGCAGGTCTATGCACCGGGCCTGCATGTGGTTCCCCATGCTGACGGGCATGTTGCGGTCGGTTCGACCTCGGAACGGGTGTTCGACCATCCTTCAGCCACTGATGCGCAGCTTGATGCCGTCATTGCCCGCGCCCGTGCGCTGTGCCCGGCCCTGGCCGACGCCCCCGTGACACGGCGCTGGGCCGGACTGCGCCCGCGTGCGCCCTCGCGCCAGCCGGTTCTGGGCGCCTGGCCGGGTCGGCACGGGCATTTCGTCCTTAACGGCGGCTTCAAGACAGGCTTCGGCATGGCACCCAAACTGGCGCAGGTCACGGCAGATCTGGTGCTTGATGGTCAGGACCGGCGCCCAGCCGGCATGCGCGTTGCCGACAACCTGAAAACTGGGCAAGGCTGAGTCGCGCACAGTTTCCCCAGATTGCCCCTTGCATTGCGGTGAACAGGGCGTTAGATCGGCCTCGTTGCGCGCCCGTAGCTCAGCTGGATAGAGCACCAGACTACGAATCTGGGGGTCAGAGGTTCGAATCCTTTCGGGCGCGCCATTTTCTTCGTGACATGAACGATCGATGCGGCAGGTTGCCCTCTTCCCGGCACGCCATCCCGCGTTCGCGCAGATCGCCCGCAATCGCCGGGGCGAACGCCTCACTGCCGCGCGACAGGAAATCCCTCTTTGACGCCGGTTGCATCAGGCGTAAAGGTCAGCGCCAACCCGTTGATGCAGTGGCGCTGGCCCGTCGGCTGCGGGCCGTCGTCGAACAGATGGCCCAGATGCCCGCCACAGCGGCGACATTGCAGCCCGGTGCGGCGCATGAAAAAGCTGCTGTCATCATATGTCAGCACCGCCCCCGCCATGGCATCCCAGAAGCTGGGCCAGCCGGTATCGCTGTCGTATTTCACCTCTGATCGATAGACGCCCAGGCCACACCCGCCACAGTTGTAGGTGCCGGCGCGCGCCTCGTTCAGCAATGGTGACGCCTCGTTGCCCAGATGGTTGGTCCAGGCGTGTTCCGTGCTCCGCTGCCGCAGGACGGCGAATTGCGCCGGTGACAGGCGGTCGCGCCATTCGGCCTCGGCCAGGTCAATCTCGAACCCGGTCCGGGCGGCGCGTGCGGAGCGGGTCAACAGGCCGATACCTGCGGCAAGAAGCATGTGGCGGCGGGTGAACATGACAGACTCCCTGTTCGGGGTGGGCGGCTTGCCAGCCGGGCATCGCGGTGCCCGGCTGGCAAGCGCAAAAGGCGCTCAGCGGGGTATCAGCACGCTGTCAACGACATGGATCACACCGTTGGACTGGTTGACATCGCTGATCGTCACCCGCCCGGCATTGCCTGACTGATCATGGATCCACAAGCTGCGCCCGCGTACCTGCGCGCTCAGCGGCGCGCCCGAAAGCGTCTGCATGTGGAAAAAACCATCGCGGCTGGCACGGGCGCGGCGCATGATCTCGGCCCCGGACAGATTGCCGGCAACGACATGCGACGTCAGGAGCCGTTGAAGCATCGGCTGGTTTTCAGGGCGCAACAAGGTCTCGACAGTCCCCGCCGGCAGCGCCTCGAATGCGGCGTTGACCGGAGCAAACACGGTCATCGGGCCCTCGCCCTGCAGGGCGTCCACCAGGTCGGCGGCCTGAACGGCGGCAACCAGCGTTGTGTGATCGGCCGAATTCACGGCGTTTTCGACAATGTTGCGCTCGGCAAGCATCGGGGCGCCGCCGACCATCGGGTTCGCCAGTGCCAAGGCAGGCACGATGCTTAACGCGCAGGCCAATGCGGCTGTCCGGAGTGTGGTAAACATGGCAGTCTCCTTGTTGGGCCGGGCATAGCGGCCGCGGCATGTTGGCAGGAACGGTCAAGACGTCACGGGCCAGGGCCTCGGCATGGCGCCGACATCTGACCTGGCGTCCGTTCCTGTTGCGGTTGACGGGCGTTTCGAGGCGCCCATACCCCTTGGACGGACGGAAACCGGGAAAGTTTCATCTGATCCGGAAAAATCGCCCGGAAAGGAAAGCTGGCCTGCGGCACAGCCCGCACGCGACGCGCCGGTCGCCCGGAAACCGCGCCGCACTGCCCCTGTCATCAGGGCCGGGGGCGCAAACCGCGCACGCATGCAACCGGATGACGGGGGTTCAGCCGAATTCCTGCAGGCTGCCCAACAGGACACCCGTCAGATCCTGCAACCGTGGCGTATCGAACGGATCAATGGCAAGGGTCGTGTCGACATGGCTGTCGGCATGATCCAGGCCGAGTGCCGCAAGATCGGTGCCCGCATCAAGGAAAACCCAGTGGGGCACATGCTCGCTGGGCAACCCTGCCGCATAGCGCAACACTTCCAGCGCGTCTTGCGCCGTGACATGGCCATCGCGGTTGATATCGGCGGCGATATAGTGCAGCGGGTCGACCTCGCCGAAAGACGGCGCCAGACCCACGGCCATGCGCAGGATCTCCAGCGCATCGCGCGCGGTGACCGCTGCATCACCCGCCATATGGGGGCGTATCGCCTGCAGGTAGCCCTGCGCCGGGTCGTCAAAGCCGAACATGAAGACACCGTCGATATCACTGAAGGTGCCGACCGCGCCGCCTTCGGTGTGGGTGAATACAACCAGCGCCCCTTCCAGCGGCCGGCCATTGCCATCGATCAGCCGCCCACCCAGCGGAATGGGCAGGGGCTGTGCAACCGTCAGGATGAAACTGTCAGTCACGGCAGCCAGCCCATCGGTGGCGGTGATGGCCACGTCCCATATGCCGGCGGCATCACGGGGCGGCAGCGCCCGCAAGGTGCTGCCATCGAACTGCATCCAGTCAGGCAGGGCATTGCCATCGGCCAGCGCAGCGCTCAGCGTCAGGGCATCCCCGTCGGGGTCATGGAACGTGCTGTCAGGCACCGACAACTCAAAACCGATACCGGCATGCAGGCTGCCTTCCCGTGGCCAGTCAGGCAAGGGGTTGGCAATGATCGGCGCGTCATTGACCGGGGTCACCACAAACCGGAACACATCCGACGTGGTGAATTCGCCATCGCTGGCACTAAGCCGCAGGTTCAGGATACCGTGCCAGTCCTGCGGCGGCAGGCCGGACAACCGGCCGCTGACGGGATCGAATTGCATCCAGCCCGGCAAACCGCCGCCGTCGGCCGTGGTCAGTTCAAACAGCAAGGCATCGCCGTCAGGGTCGAAGAACAGGCCCGTCTGCAATGCCATGTCAAATGGCTGATCCTCGGCGGTGAACCGGTCTGAAAGGGGGGCCGACAGGCGTGGCGCGTCGTTCACCGGGGTGATGATCAGGTCAAAGCTGCGGCTGTCTGCCAATGCGCCATCAAAGGCGGTAAGCTGCAACGCGACGGTGCCGTTGAAATCCTGCGGCGGCAGGCCCGATATCGTGCGGGTCTCAGCATCAAAGGCAATCCAGTCCGGCAGCGCCCCGCCACCCGCGCGTTCCAGTGTCAGGATCAGCGCATCGCCATCCGGATCGGTCGCCACATCCTCGGGCAGGCTGAACGCAAAGCGCGTGTCTTCGGGGCTTTCCAGCGGTGACAGGGGGGCGATGCGCGGCGCGTCGTTCACCGGCGCGATGATCAGCGTCACCCTGGCGGTGTCAGTCAGTTCGCCATCGCTTACAATATAGTCGAAGGTGAAGGTGCCATGGGCATCCTGCGGCAGCGTGGCAATGACATTGCCCATGCCATCCAGCGTCAGCGCCACATCGGGGCCGGGCAGGAATTCAACGATGCGCAGGACATCGCCATCGACATCGGTATCGTTGGCCAGCAGCAGCGACAACGGGATCACCGTGGGCACATCCTCGACGCCGTGGATGACGTCATCGCCGGCAATGGGCGCGTCGTTGACGCCGGCAATGATCAACTGGAAGTTGCGCGCAGACTGGTCTGCACCGTCATCTGCCACTGCTCGCAGCGCGATCACGCCATAGAAATCCCGCGGGGGCTGGCCGGTCAGCGACAGGCTGTCCGGATTGAACGCCAGCCATTCGGGAAGCGGCCCGCCATCGGCGGCGGTCACGGCAATGCTCAGCGCATCGCCGTCGGGGTCAGAGAAAGCGGCGGCGGGCAGCGAGACATTCAGGAAAGTATCCTCGACCCCCTGCAACGCCGCCAGCGGCGCAATGACCGGCGGCGCGTTGGCGGGGATGTCCGGGTCGCCCGGCGCGGGGTCGGCGGGGGCAGGCTCGACCGGATCGGGGCCGACCGGCGCGGGGTCTGTGGGGTCAGGATCGACCGGGTCGGGATCGCCCGGCACGGGGTCGGCGGGGGCAGGATCGACAGGATCGGGGCCGACCGGCGCAGGGTCTGCGGGGTCAGGGTCAACCGGGTCGGGGTCGACCGGCGCAGGT
>JAFIED010000253.1 GCA_020832805.1 Pararhodobacter sp. | reverse complement strand
GCCGGGGGGGTGGCGGGGGCTGCTGGGGCGAGGGGCGGGCGTGGCCCGTGGCGGGGGGCTCCCGCGCGCGGGCGCGGTATGACACATCGGGCACCGGGGCTGGGGCGTGGCGCGGCGCGGCCGCGGGGCGCGGTCACGCCTGGCCTTCGGGTCAGGCGCCAAGTCGACACATGACGCCCCGGTATCCCTGCCCGCTTGCCTGACACCCGCGCGAGCATGCGGGCCACATGCTTGACAGCCCGGCGCCCGCGCCGCATGAAGCCCCCTATCACGCCGCACCGGCACGGGTGGCGCTTTCTCACGGAGCAAGGCATGGCAAGCGCGACCGGCAAGCAGGATGGCTGGAAGGAAACCGTCAAGACCGTCTTCTGGGCGCTGGTGATTGCCGGGGTGTTCCGCTCGTTGTTCTTTCAGCCCTTCTGGATTCCGTCAGGATCGATGAAACAGACGCTGCTGATCGGCGATTTCCTGTTCGTCAACAAGATGGCCTATGGCTATTCGCGCTGGTCATGCCCTTTTGGCCTGTGCCCCATTCCCGGCCGTATCCTGGCCCGAGAGCCCGAACGCGGCGACATCGTGGTTTTCCGCCATCCGGTTTCAGGCGCCGACTACATCAAGCGTGTGATCGGTCTGCCCGGCGATACGGTGCAGATGCGCGACGGTATCCTGTATCTGAACGGCGAGGCGATTCCGCAAACGCCTGACGGCGACTTTACCGAGGTGTACGAGCGTCAGGGCTCTGCCGGCCAGTTCCCGCGCTGCGAGAACGCACCTGTGGGTCAGGGTGGCATCTGCACCAAGTCACGCTTTATCGAAACCCTGCCGGGGGGGCGTCAGTATCCTGTCCTGAACATAGAAGATGGCGGGTTTGGCGACAACACGCCGCTGTATACCGTGCCCGAGGGGCATTTCTTTTTCATCGGCGACAACCGCGACAACTCGGTCGACAGCCGCGCACCGCAGAACATTGGCGGGGTTGGCTTTGTTCCCTTCGAAAATCTGATCGGCCGGGCAAACCGGGTCATCTTTTCCTCGGCAGGCACATCGATGCTGGCCTTCTGGACCTGGCGCAGCGACCGGTTCTTTCATCGTCTGCAATGACGCCCCCCATGCGGATTTCGGCCGAGATCAACGCGTTTTCCGACAGGCTGGGCCATCGTTTTGAGCGGCAAGACCTGCTGGTCAGGGCGCTGACCCATGCCTCCATAGGGTCGCGCACCAGGCCGGACAATCAACGGCTGGAATTTCTGGGCGACCGGGTACTGGGGCTGGTGATTGCCGAAACGCTGCTTGCCGCCGACCGCGACGCTGCCGAGGGCAAGCTGGCCCCGCGCTATAACGCCCTGGTGCGGCGCGAAACACTGGCCGAGGTGGCGCGCAGGGTCGGGCTGGGCGACGTGTTGCGCATGGGACGGTCGGAAATGCTGACCGGCGGGCGGCGCAAGGAGGCGTTGCTGGCCGATGGCATGGAGGCAGTCATTGCCGCCATCTATCTGGATGCCGGGCTGGAGGCGGCGCGGTCAGTGATCCTGCACCACTGGCGGGGGCTGATCGATAGTGTGGCCAGCGACGCACGCGATGCCAAGACCACGCTGCAGGAACTGGTCCAGGCCCGGGGCGAACCGCCGCCCAGCTATACCGAAATCGCGCGCGAGGGACCGCCGCATGCGCCCGTTTTCACCATCGAGGTGACCTTGGCCGATGGCACGGTCGCACAGGCGCAGGCCGGATCGAAGCGGCAAGGCGAGCAGGAAGCGGCCAAGGCGCTGCTGGATCGACTGGAAGGTAACGAATGACCGAGGCAGAGACCCAAACCAGGGGCGAAGGCCCCACGCGCGCCGGGTTCGTGGCCCTGATCGGCGAACCGAACGCAGGCAAGTCCACCTTGCTGAACCGTATGGTCGGGGCCAAGGTATCTATTGTCACGCACAAGGTGCAGACGACGCGCGCGCGCATCCGTGGCGTGGCGCTGGAAGGCACCGCGCAGATCGTGTTCGTCGACACGCCGGGGCTGTTTCGCCCGCGTCGCCGGCTGGACAGGGCGATGGTGGCGGCCGCCTGGGGGGGCGCGGCCGATGCCGATGTGGTAGTTCTGCTGATCGAGGCGCATCGCGGGATGACCGAGGGGGTGCGTGCGATCATTGACACATTGAAGGACCGCCTGCCCCGCAAGACAACTGTGGCTCTGGCAATCAACAAGATCGACCGGGTCAAGGCCGAAGTGTTGCTGGCGCTGTCGCAGAAGATGAACGAAAGCTTCCCCTTTGCACGCACGTTCATGATATCGGCAGAGCGCGGCCACGGCTGCGACGATCTGAAGGCATGGCTGGCAGACAATCTGCCCGAAAGCCCTTGGCTGTACCCCGAAGACCAGATCGCCGATCTGCCCCTGCGCATGATCGCCGCCGAGATGACGCGTGAAAAATGCACGCTGCGCCTGCATCAGGAACTGCCGTATGAGTTGACGGTGGAAACCGAGAGCTGGCAGGAACGCGACGACGGCTCTGTCCGGATCGACCAGTTGATCTATGTCGCGCGCGACGGGCACAAGGGTATCGTGCTGGGCCACAAGGGCGAAACGATCAAGGGCATCAGTCAGGCGGCCCGCGCCGAGATCGCAGCCTTTCTGGAGCGCCCGGTGCATCTGTTCATTCAGGTCAAGGTGCGGCCAGGCTGGCTGGACGAGGCCGAACGCTATGGCGAAATGGGCCTGGATTTCCGCGACGGGAATTAGGCGGGCGACAGACCGCCGGGCGCGGGGCGCAGACCTGACTATCGGGTGTGCGCATAATCCCAATAGAGCGCGCGCGCGCGCCCACCCACCGGCCCGGCGCCCAGCTGTTTGTCCTCGAACCGGGCAACGGGCATCACCTTGGCGATATTGCCGGTGACGAAAATCTCGCTGGCGTCATGGAAATCCTTGATCGTCAACGTGGTTTCCTGCACCTCTACCCCATCCGCGCGCAACAGCGCGATGACCCGCTGGCGCGTGATCCCGTTCAGGAACGTGCCGTTCGGCACCGGTGTCAGCACCACCCCGTCGCGCACCATGAACACATTGGTCGATGCGGTTTCGGCGACATTGCCTTCAGGGTCGCGCGACAGGGCGTTGGAAAACCCGCGCGCGCGGGCCTCGGCCATGATCCGGCCGTTGTTGGCATAAAGCGAGGCCGCCTTGGCCTCGGTCAGGGCCATGTCCGGCCGGGGGCGGGAATAGGGCGACACGGTCAGCGAGAAATCGCCGGGTTCTGGCATGGGCAGGGTTTCTATGCAGATGGCGAAACCCGTGCTTTCCGGCACCAGATCAATGATGCCGGCGGTTGAATCGCGGGCCCACATCATGGGCCGCAGATACAGGGCGGCATCGGCGGGAAACATCGCGCAGCCCTCTTGCATCAGTCCCTGGACGGTGGCGGCGTCAACGGGCGGGATCATGCCCATCACCTGGGCCGAACGGATGATGCGCGCGGCATGCAGGTCCAGATCCGGGCGCACCCCATCGAACTGACGGGCGCCGTCGAAAACCGCACTGCCCAGCCACGCCGCATGGTCGGCGGCGTTGATGATCGGCGCATTGCCCCGGTGCCAGCGCCCCTCGAACCAGGTCACGATTTCCTTGCCGACAGCCATGATGCCCCCCTCCTGCTTGCAGGAAAAGCGTGTATCCGCCCTGCCAGAGGCGGTCAAGGTTACGTAATTTTATTGCCCGATCGCGTAACTTTATTGCCCGATTCAGGGTTACCCCGCCTTGCGGGCCGGCCGCCAGCGCCCCGGCAGGCCGTCCTGCGCCGCGGCAGGTTTGCGCACAGCGCCCAGCACCGCCAGCGGCAGGGCAAAGACAGTGCGCAGAACCGGGTTCTTCTGCACCTGTGCCTTGGCTTGTTCAAAGCGCATCACCTCGTTGATGCGCCGGTCCAGGAAAGCCCAGGTGTCAGCCTCGCCTGGCGAATCGTCGCCCAGCCAGTACAGCACGGTCGAGGAATAGACACCCGAAAGAATGGCACGCTTGGTGTACCAGTTGCCATCTTCGGAACTGTCCCCCAGCGCAGTCCATATGGCGTCTGCCGTGCCCCAGATTGCCCGCGCCCCGTCAGTGGCATGTTGCGGCAGCGCAAAAAACGCGGCACCACGGCGCACGACCTCGCGGTCGGCCCCTTCCAGACGCAGACGCACGGCCAGTGCCACACGGTCGCGGATCCGCATGGACGGCAGATCGTGTTCCGCCAGCAGATGCAGCATCCGTGCATCGCCGCGCGCATGATAGGCCAGCGCCAGATCGACCCCCCCGCGCGGAAAATGCGCCCGCGCCTGTGCCGGATCGGCCTCGCAGTCCTGGATCGCCGCGCGAAAGGCAGCCTCGCTCCAGCCGTCAAAGGGCACATGCATCAGCGCCGCGTCCAGCAGCTGGTCCGACAGCGTGCCGGTTCTGGGCTGATCGTGTTCGGGCTTGTTCGTGGCTGTCGTCTGATCGTCGCTCACAGCGGCCTCCGGTCTGGACAAACTTGGCCTGCCTTGTTATGCGCAGGCCTCCTGCAATGATGTAACTCTAGCTTGGAAAGGTGGTGAAAACCACATGCAGGTAAGTGTACGCGACAATAATGTCGATCAGGCACTGCGCGCGCTGAAGAAAAAACTTCAGCGTGAGGGTGTGTTTCGTGAAATGAAGCTCAAGCAGCATTTCGAGAAACCCTCTGTCAAGCGGGCCCGTGAACAGGCCGAGGCGATCCGCCGTGCGCGCAAACTGGCGCGCAAGAAAGCCCAGCGCGAGGGGCTGCTTTAAGCGTGGTGCCGGCTTGACCGGCGACACGAAAAGGCCGGTGCAAGCCGGAACGATCAACCCCCGCAGTGCCACCCGGCAACGGGGGTTTTTCAATGCCGCCAAGGCGTGCGCACCCTGCCCCATGCCCCTCTTGGCGCCGGCCGGGCAGCATGCAAGGATCGGCCGTCACCAGAAAGGGCGCGCCGCATGACCATTCACCTTTCCGCAGCAACGGGCGAGATTGCCGAAACCGTGCTGATGCCCGGCGACCCGTTGCGCGCGGCCTGGGCCGCCAAGCGGTTTCTGGACGATCCGCAGCAGACCAACCACACGCGTGGCATGCTGGGCTTTACCGGGCGCTGGCGTGGCGAGCGGGTGACATTCCAGGCGTCCGGCATGGGCATGGCCAGCATGGCGATCTACGCGCGCGAACTGATCGTGGATTACGGCGCGCGCCGCCTGATCCGCATCGGCTCGGCCGGCTCGCTGCAGCCGGGTGTTGGTTTGCGCGATCTGGTGCTGGCGCAGGCCTGCACCACGCTGTCGCTGCCATCGCGCTCGATCCTGCGCGAGGTGACGTTGGCCCCCTGCGCCGACTTCGGCTTGCTGTCGCGCGCGCATCGGCTGGCCAGTGATCGGGGTCTGCCGGTCCATACGGGCAATGTGTTTTCATCCGACCTGTTCTACGAGGAGAGGGACGATCTGCGCGCGATCATGCAGCGCCACGGCGTGCTGGCGGTCGAAATGGAAGCAGCCGAGCTTTACGCGACCGCTGCCCGGGAAGGCGCGCAGGCGCTGGCGATTCTGACGGTCTCTGACCATCTGCCCTCTGGCGCCGCGCTGAGCCCGGAGGAACGCGAGACAGGTTTTGCCGCCATGGTCGAGATCGCGCTTGAAACCGCCTTTGGCTGACACGGCGACAGCCCCGGCAGGTCAACCAAGCGCCACACCGGCAGCAAAGGCGATCAACGCGACAGCCGCCCCGGCTGCAAACCACCATAGCGGCTCTGGCGAACGATCCGGCACTTGGGGTGTTTCCGGCTGACGCAGGCGCAGCAGCATCGCCTCGGCGGTTGCAGGCAGATGGGGACCAGCGCGGCTCAGCACGCGGACCGCGCGCAGGATATCGCGCGCCAGTGCGGCCGGGCCCAGATTCTGCCGGATGTAGTCTTCGACGACGGGGCGCGCGACATCCCAGATGTTGATGTTGGGATTGAGCGAGCGCGCCACCCCCTCGACCACCACCATCGTGCGCTGCAGGAGAATCAGTTCGGTCCGGGTTTCCATGCCGAATCGCTCGGTCACATCGAACAGATAGCTCAGTAGACGCGCCATCGAGATATGCGTGGCGTCCATGCCGAAAATCGGCTCGCCGCCCGAACGCAGCGCGCGGGCGAATTCGTCGATGTCGCGGTCGGCGGGCACATAGCCTGCCTCGAAATGCACCTCGGCGACGCGGCGATAATCCTTCTGGATGAACCCCATCAGGATCTCGGCATAGACCCGGCGCGTGTATTCGTCGATATGGCCCATGATGCCGAAATCAAGGGCGATCAGATCGCCGT
The DNA here is from genome assembly GCA_020832805.1 of Pararhodobacter sp. Taxonomy (GTDB): domain Bacteria; phylum Pseudomonadota; class Alphaproteobacteria; order Rhodobacterales; family Rhodobacteraceae; genus Pararhodobacter. The sequence goes on along the minus strand of JAFIED010000253.1, from coordinate 41,590 downwards.
TCGGCGCCACCTTCAGGTTGCCCTGATGCATGTCACCGTGAAAATATCCGTCGCGCAGCGCGTGCTGCAGGAACAGTCGCAGCACCCTTTCGCCCAGTTCGCGCCGGTCGACGCCCAGCGCATCGATGGCGGCGTTGTCGCCCAGCGGCACGCCCTCGGCCCAGTCCAGGGTCATCATCGACCGTGACGACAGATGCCAGAGCGGGCGCGGCACGCGAAAGCCCGCGTCATTGGCCGTGCTTGCGGCGAATTCGGCAGCAGCCGCCGTTTCCAGCCTCAGATCCAGCTCGCCCATGACCACGCTTTCAAAATGCGCGATCACATCAATGGGCCTGAGGCGGCGGGTTTTCGGCAGCAACAGCGCGATCATGCCGGCCGCAAAATAGAAGGCATCGATATCGCGGCGAAAGGCGCGTTCTATCCCGGGGCGCAGCACCTTGACCGCCACATCGGTGCCGGCGCCGGTCAGGCGCGCCCGGTGCACCTGCGCGATCGAGGCCGCCGCGACGGGTTCCGAAAAGCTGTCGAACAGCGACTCAAGCGGCAACTCCAGTTCCGACTCGATGATTGCGCGGGCCTCGGCGGTCGAAAAGGGGGGCAACTGATCTTGCAGATAACGCAGCTGGTTCGCCAGTTCCTCGCCGACGATATCAGGCCGGGTGGAAAGGATCTGGCCGAACTTGATATAGGCCGGGCCAAGCGCGGTCAGGGCGCGGGTCAGCGGCGGCAACGCCGGGTCGCCCTTCAGCCCCAACACCTTCCACGGCCAGCCCATCACACGGGCCAGCAGTCGCAGACGCGGCGGCGCGTTCATCGCCTGCAGCACCACGGCCATGGCACCGGTGCGTTCAAAGGTGGCGCCTGTGCGGATCAGACGCCAGATATTATGCGGGCCGCGCATGAATCAGATCTTCCAGCCGGAATGCAGCGCGGCAATACCCATCGACAGGTTGCGATACTTGACCAGACCAAAGCCCGCCGTGCCGATCATCTCGGCAAAGCGCTGTTGATCCGGAAACTTGCGGATCGACTCTACCAGGTATTGATAACTGTCACGGTCACCGGCCACGATCTGCCCCATCTGCGGGATCACATTGAAGGAATATAGATCATAGAGCCGTTGCAGCGGGCGGCTAGGCAGCTGACTGAATTCCAGCACCATCAGCCGGCCGCCCGGACGCAGCACGCGATATGCCTCGGCCAGCGCCGACTCGATTCGCGTGACATTCCGGATTCCGAAACTGATGGTATAGACGTCAAAGCGATTGTCCTCGAAGGGCAAGGCCATGGCATCGCCCACCACCCAGTCCAGCTGGCCCGCCAGATGCTCGGCTTCAGCGCGCCGGCGCCCCTCGACCAGCATCGATTCGGTCATGTCCAGCACGGTTGCCTGGGCCCCGCTGCCGGCGCGGCGCAGAAAGCGGAAGGCAATGTCGCCGGTGCCGCCAGCCACGTCCAGCAACTGCTGCCCCGGGCGCGGCGCCAGCCAGTCCATCATCGCATCCTTCCAGATGCGGTGCACGCCCGCGCTCATCAGGTCATTCATCAGGTCATAGCGCGATGCGACGCGGGTAAAGACACCATGCACCATACCCGCCTTCTGGCCTGTCTCGACCTCCTGAAAGCCGAAATGCGTGGTCTCTTGCTGATCTGCACTCATGTCGGCTCCTGTGGGATCTTGCGCCTGCGTTCTCCTTACCCGATGCTGCGGCCCCTGCACAATGCGACGCCGAGACCCGCATGCCCGAACTGCCCGAAGTGGAAACCGTACGCCGCGGGCTTGCCCCGGCGATGGAGACTGTACGCATCGACCGCGCAGACATCCGGCGCGCTGGGTTGCGCTGGCCCTTTCCGGCGGGCCTGGCAGAGCGGTTGAATGGCGCGCGCGTGTTGCAGTTGCGGCGGCGATCAAAATACATTCTTGCCGATCTGGACACAGACGAAACGATGCTGCTGCACCTCGGCATGTCCGGGCGCATGACCGTGTCCGGACTGGCCGCACCGCATGTGCCGGGGCGCTTTCATCATGATCACCCGGCCATCGAAAAGCACGACCATGTGATCCTGCACATGGCCAATGGCGCGCGCATTGCCTTCAACGACCCGCGGCGCTTTGGTGCGCTGGATCTGCGCGCCACCGCCGCCATTGATGCCCACCCCCTGCTGGCCTCATTGGGGCCGGAACCGCTGGGCAACGGGTTTGGGGCTGCCATTCTGGCGGCACGGTTCAAGGGGCGTAAAAGCCCGGTAAAGGCACTGTTGCTGGATCAGCGAATCGTGGCGGGGCTGGGCAACATCTATGTGTGCGAGGCCCTGTTCCGCGCCGGCATCCACCCTGCCCGCGCCGCTGGCCGGATCGGTGCGGCACGGCTGGAAACATTGGCGCAGACGATTCGCGCCGTATTGACAGAAGCCATCGATGCCGGCGGGTCAAGTCTGCGCGATTACCGGCAGGCCGATGGCAATCTTGGCTATTTTCAGCACAATTTTCGGGTTTATGACCGCGCGGACAGCCCCTGCACCACACCAGGCTGCTGTGGAACGGTGCGGCGTATCGTGCAGTCAGGGCGTTCAAGCTACTATTGTCCTGCCTGCCAGAGATAGCTTGAACCCTGCCCGCAGGCTGCTATGCACAGGCCCGAAACCGCATAACGGGGGAACCCAAATGGCGTATGAAACCATCATCGTCGATATCGCGCAGCATGTCGCGGTGATCAAGCTGAACAGGCCGGATGCGCTGAACGCGCTGAATTCGAAACTGCTGGGCGAACTGGCCGAGGCGCTGAAGGCGGCCGATCGCAACGACAAGGTTCGCTGCATCGTCATCACCGGGTCAGAGAAAGCCTTTGCGGCTGGCGCCGACATTTCAGAGATGGCGCCAAAGACCTTTGTCGAGATGTTTGACAGCGACTTTTTCACACCCGAATCCGAGGCGCTGCAGGGCGTGCGCAAGCCGGTCATCGCGGCGGTGGCGGGCTATGCGCTTGGCGGTGGCTGCGAACTGGCGATGATGTGCGATTTCATCATCGCCGCCGACAATGCAAAGTTTGGCCAGCCCGAAATCAACCTGGGCGTCGTGGCCGGGATCGGCGGCACCCAGCGGCTGACCCGCTTTGTGGGCAAGTCAAAGGCCATGGACATGCACCTGACCGGCCGGTTCATGGATGCCGACGAGGCAGAGCGTGCCGGGCTTGTCAGCCGTGTGGTGCCAGTCAAGAAACTGATGGACGAAGTGATGGCGGCGGCGCAGAAGATTGCCGCGAAATCGACGATCACCACGCGCGTGGTCAAGGAATGCGTGAACCGCAGCTATGAAACCACGCTGCGCGAAGGTGTGCTGTTCGAACGGCGCGTGTTCCACGCGATGTTTGCCACCGAGGACCAGAAGGAAGGTATGAACGCCTTTGTCGAAAAGCGCGAGGCCCAGTTCCGGGATCGGTAAGGCGGCATGGCGCGGCCCGTGCCGCCGGGCGCATGGGTCGCGCCGCGCTTTTGCGCTTTCCTTTTCAGGCAGGATGCGCTAGGCGCTGCGGCACATGCGTGTGGGCCCGCTTAGGCAGAAATCCGTCTGGTCATTCCTGACCAGTCCCGGGTCCATTGCGCGACGTGACAGAAACAGACGCAAGAGACCCGAACACATGGCCAATACGCCCCAATCCAAGAAACGCGCCCGTCAGCTTGAACGCCGGACTGCTGTCAACACCGCACGCCGGTCGCGCATTCGTACCTTCCTGCGCAAGGTCGAGGAAGCAATTGCATCGGGCAACGCCGATGCTGCCAAAGCGGCGCTGCGCGCGGCCGAGCCAGAGCTGTTTCGCGGCGTCAGCAAGGGCGTGCTGCACAAGAACACCGCGGCGCGCAAGATTTCCCGCCTGTCCTCGCGCGTCAAGGCACTCAACGCCTGAAGCCCGCTTTCCGGACTTCGAAACCCTGTTGAAAAAGGGGCGCCGCACTGTGTGGCGCCCCTTTTTCTGTTCAGGATACGCCGATCGACACGCTTGACCGATGGCGGCCGGGTTCTGTGGCAAGAAACCCACGACGGCCCGATTCTGTGACCAAGGCTCTGTGTCAAGCGTGTTGTTCGATTGCCCCCACCTTCACGGAGTTGCTACCTTGCCCCTGCGACTCGCCACGATCCTGGGGGGATGGCGGCATCGGACGCAAGTGCGACTGGCTACAGGGCCAGAGACAGACTGCTGGGCAATGTCCAGCGGTGCAATGCGTCTGACACCTTTCCCCCGGTGTTTTTCAGTATCGTCCATGATGCCCGACAGGCGGCAGGGTGGACTTGTGCAGTGCTTGCTGTGGCGAAACGGCGAAGCAACGAAGAAAAGGCGTTGTCCCCGGAGGCGGCGCATACAGGTCGGGACAGGATGACAGACGCACGTTGGGAGACGATTCGAAATGGGTTGCGGGACCTCGTTGGCGAAAACAACTACATCACCTGGATCGCGCCACTACGGGCTGTGTCCCTTGAGGACGGAATCGCACGGCTGCAAGCCCCCACGAATTTCGTCGCCAACTGGGTGAAGCGGAACTACACCCAGCAAATTCTGCACGCCTTTGCCGTGGCGGGGCAGCCGGTGGACCGCGTGGAAATCACCGTGGCCACATCGACCACCCAGCCCTCGCGCCCTGTGCAGCGCGCGCTTGATGCACGCGCCGAGACTGTGGCCCAGACCGTCCATGCGCCCGCCGTCACACAACGCGCGGGCGGCGACGAGATCGAGGGCAGCGCCACGCTGGACCAGCGATTCACCTTTGACAATTTCGTTGTCGGCAAGCCCAATGCGCTGGCTCATGCTGCTGCCCGGCGCGTGGCCGAAGGCATGCAGGTCACCTTCAACCCCTTGTTTCTTTACGGGGGCGTGGGTCTGGGCAAGACCCATCTGATGCATGCCATCGCCTGGGAACTGCAGAACCGCCAACCCGAGGCCCGCGTGCTGTATGTCTCGGCCGAACAGTTCATGTATCGGTTCGTGCAGGCTTTGCGCGACCGCCAGATCATGGATTTCAAAAGCCTGTTCCGTTCGGTCGATGTGCTGATGGTGGATGATGTGCAATTCATCGCCGGCAAGGAAAGCACGCAGGAAGAGTTCTTTCATACCTTCAATGCCCTGGTCGATCAGGGCCGGCAGATCGTCATTTCCGCCGACCGCGCACCGGGCGAGATCAAGGATATGGAAGACCGCATCAAATCGCGCCTGCAATGCGGGCTGGTGGTCGATCTGCACCCCACCGATTATGAACTGCGGCTGGGTATCCTGCAGCAAAAGGTGCAGTTGAACCGCGCGACCTACGGCGAACTGGTCATCGGCGAGGGGGTGCTGGAGTTTCTGGCCCATCGCATCACAACCAATGTGCGCGTGCTTGAGGGGGCGCTGACCCGGCTTTTCGCGCTGGCCAGCCTGGTGGGCCGCGAGATCACGCTTGATCTGGCGCAGGACACATTGGCCGATATCCTGCGGTCATCCGAGCGCAAGGTCACGGTCGAGGAAATCCAGCGCAAGGTGGCCGAGCATTACAACATTCGCCTGTCCGACATGATCGGGCCCAAGCGGTTGCGCACCATTGCGCGCCCGCGGCAGGTGGCAATGTATCTGGCCAAGCAGATGACCACCCGTTCACTGCCCGATATCGGGCGCCGCTTTGGTGGGCGAGATCATACCACCATCATGCATGGCGTGCGCAAGGTCGAGGAATTGCGCGACAGCGACACCCAGTTGGCCGAGGACCTGGAACTGCTGCGCCGCCTGCTGGAAAGCTGACGCGCCTTGACGGGGGCGCCAAAGCGCCGCAAACAGTCAGAAAAAGACTTCACGCCGGGCTGGTTATTGCCAGCGCCGGCGGTTTGTATCGAAAGCGCCGGAAAGCGGTTGCCGACAGGGTGGATTCGACGGGCGAGGGGATGAAGGCATGAAACTGAGCATCGAACGCGCAACGCTGCTGAAAGCCGTCGCCCAGGCGCAATCGGTGGTCGAACGGCGCAACACCATTCCGATTCTGGCCAATGTGCTGATCGAGGCCGAGGGCGACGCGGTCAGCTTTCGTGCCACCGATCTGGATATCGAGGTGGTGGACAAGGCCGTTGCCCAGGTCGAACGCGCTGGGGCGACCACGGTATCGGCGGTCATGCTGCATGAAATCGTGCGCAAACTGCCGGACGGCGCACTGGTACAGCTGGCCGATGACCCCCATGCCGGCCGGCTTCAGGTACAGGCCGGGCGCTCCAGCTTCTCGCTGGCCACGCTGCCGCGCGAGGATTTCCCGGTCATGGCCTCGTCCGAGTATCAGGTGAATTTCGCCGCGCGGGCCGCCGATCTGCGGCGCCTGTTCGAAAAGACCCGCTTTGCGATATCGAATGAAGAGACACGCTATTATCTGAACGGCGTCTATCTGCATGTGGCCGACAGCGGCGATGGCCCGTTGCTGCGCTGCGTCGCCACCGATGGCCACCGTCTGGCGCGGGTCGATGCTGCGCTGCCAGAGGGCGCGCGCGACATGCCGGGCGTGATTGTCCCGCGCAAGACCGTGGCCGAGTTGCGCAAGCTGCTGGAAGACGATGACATGCAGATCGCCGTCTCGGTGTCAGAGACCAAGCTGCGCTTTGCCACGCCGGATATCGCCCTGACCTCAAAGGTGATCGATGGCACCTTTCCGGACTACACGCGGGTCATCCCGCAGGGGAACACCAAACGGCTGGAGGTGGATGCCGGTGATTTCGCCAAGGCGGTCGACCGCGTGGCGACGGTGTCATCCGAACGCTCGCGCGCGGTGAAGCTGACGCTGGAGGACGACAAGCTGACGCTGGCTGTGAACGCCCCGGACACCGGCATGGCACAGGAAGAACTGGTGGTTGCCTATGCGGACGAACGGCTGGAGATCGGCTTCAACGCCAAATACCTGCTGGAAATCGCCAATCAGATAGACCGCGAGAATGCCGTTTTCCTGTTCAACGGCGCCGGCGACCCCGCGCTGGTGCGCGAAGGCGGCGATGTCAGCGCGGTCTATGTCGTGATGCCGATGCGGGTCTGAAAGACTGCGCGCGCCTTGTCTGTGATCTGAAAGCGATTGTTGCAGGCGCATGCGATCCGGACCGGGGGCAACCCCGCCGTCCCGCCAACCGGAAGGGCCGCGCTTGATCATGGCGCTTTACCTGTCCACGCTCTTGCTCAGCCACTTCCGCTCGCACGGGTTGACCCGCGCGCATTTTGACGGGCGCCCGGTAGCTTTTGACGGGGCGAACGGGGCGGGCAAGACCAACCTGCTGGAAGCCATCTCATTGTTGTCACCGGGGCGCGGGCTGCGCCGCGCCCCGCCCGAGGATCTGGCGCGCCGGCCGGGTACCGCCGGCTGGAAGATCGCCGCCAGCCTGACCCGCCATGGGTTGCCCCATGAGGTGGAAACCGCCATCCGCCCCGGCGAACCGCGCCGCGTGGCGATCGACGGCAAGGCGGTGCCACAGGCGGCATTGGGCCGGCTTTTGCCGATGGTCTGGCTGACACCGGTGATGGACCGGCTGTGGCTTGATGCCCCCGAAGGCCGCCGCCGGTTTCTTGATCGTATGGTGCTGGCCTTTGACCCCGATCACGCCGAGGCATCGCTGGCTTACGAAAAGGCCATGCGAGAGCGCAATCGCCTGCTGCGTGACGGGCAAACCGACCCGGCCTGGCACGGCGCACTGGAAACCCAGATGGGCGAGGCCGGCGCCAGGGTGACCGCCGCGCGGCGCACGATGCTGGCACGCATCGCCCGGGCGACCCCTGCCGACGGGCCGTTTCCCGCCGCCGATCTGACCCTGCAATGCAACGCCCCAGAAACCGCCGGCGATCTGACCCGTGCCCTGGCCGAGGGGCGCACGCGTGACATGGCCGCCGGGCGCAGCCTGATCGGGCCGCACCGGGCTGATCTGGCCGCCATCTGGCGCGCGCGCGGCATGCCCGCCGCGCAATGCTCGACCGGTGAACAGAAAGCCTTGCTCATCTCGCTGGTTCTGGCCCATGCCACAGCGCTGGCGCAGGATACCGGTGCGCCGCCGATCCTGCTGCTGGACGAACTCGCCGCCCATCTGGACCCGGGCCGCCGGGCCGCCCTTTACGACACCTTGTGTGCCTTGGGCGCACAGGCTTTCATGACAGGCACGGAACCGGCCCTGTTTGCCGCGCTTGGCGCACGGGCACAGCATTTCGCCCTGGCCGACGGGCCAGACGGCGCAGAACTGAACGAGACCCGCCCATGACCGCCACCGCGCTTGATCTGCTGTTTTATGCCGGGGCGATCTTCATTCTGTTCGCCACCCCGGGCCCTGTCTGGGTGGCCCTGACCGCGCGCGCCTTGTCTGGCGGCTTCGCATCGGCAGCACCGCTGGCCGTGGGGGTTGCATTGGGTGACATGGTCTGGCCCCTTGCCGCCATTTTCGGTCTGTCCTGGATCGTATCGGTCTATGGCGGCTTCATGGACATGCTGCGCTGGGTCGCGGTGGGCATGTTTCTGTTCATGGGTTGGCAGTTGATCCGCCACGCCGCGCGCGATCTGGCCAGTGACAACCGGCTGACCCGCCCAGGCAACATGGCGGGGTTCATGGCAGGGGTGACCGTGATCATGGCCAACCCGAAAGCAATCCTGTTCTATATGGGTGTGTTGCCCGGGTTCTTTGACCTGACGCGCATCACATGGGCTGATGTGGCGGCAATCCTGGCCATATCGGTCGCCATTCCCATGGCGGGAAACCTGGTGGTGGCAGGGTTGATCGGCAAGGTTCGCAGGCTCTTGCGCTCGCCCGCGGCGCTGGCCCGGCTGAACCGCACCGCCGGGGTTCTGCTGATCGGCGTGGGTGTGGTCATCGCGCTGACCTGAACCCCGCGCGCGAACGCCGTGCGCGCATGGCGCCGATACCACCAAATCTTGTGCCCGGTGCGTGACAATCCCCCCGCGACTGCCTATAAGACACGCAGAAGTTTCAAGGGATACCGGGATGAGCGCGCAACCCGCCACACAAGACGACTATGGTGCCGATTCCATCAAGGTTCTCAAGGGCCTGGATGCGGTGCGCAAGCGCCCGGGCATGTATATCGGCGACACTGATGACGGCTCTGGCCTGCATCACATGGTCTATGAGGTGGTGGACAACGGCATTGACGAGGCGCTGGCCGGTCATGCCGATGCCGTGACCGTCATCATCCATGCCGACAGCAGCGTCTCGGTCAGCGATAACGGGCGCGGTATTCCCACCGATATCCACACCGAGGAAGGCGTCAGCGCCGCCGAGGTGATCATGACCCAACTGCACGCGGGCGGGAAATTCGACCAGAACAGCTACAAGGTTTCCGGCGGCCTGCACGGTGTGGGTGTTTCGGTGGTCAATGCCCTGTCGGACTGGCTGGATCTGCGCATATGGCGAAACGGCAAGGAACATTACGCCCGTTTCGAGCGGGGCGATACCGTGGTGCCGCTGAAGGTGGTCGGCGATGCGCAGGGGCGCAAGGGCACCGAGGTGCGCTTTCTGGCCTCGCTCGATACCTTTTCCAGCCTTGAGTACAGCTTCAAGACGCTGGAAAACCGTTTGCGTGAGCTGGCCTTTCTGAATTCCGGTGTGCGGATCATTCTGGAAGATCATCGCCCGGTAGAAATGCTGCGCAGCGAATTGTTCTACGAGGGGGGCGTGCGCGAATTCGTACGCCATCTGGACCGCTCCAAGACACCGGTCATGCCCGAGCCCATCTACATCAATGGCGAGCGGGACGGGATAGGCATAGAAGTGGCCATGTGGTGGAATGACAGCTACCACGAAACGGTGCTGCCCTTTACCAACAACATTCCCCAGCGCGATGGCGGCTCGCATATGGCGGGTTTCCGTGGTGCCCTGACCCGCACCATTACCCGCTACGCCCAGGAAAGCGGCATCGCCAAGCGCGAAAAGGTTGCCTTTACCGGCGATGACGCGCGCGAGGGGTTGACCTGTGTCTTGTCGGTCAAGGTGCCCGACCCCAAGTTTTCCAGTCAGACCAAGGACAAGCTGGTCAGTTCCGAAGTGCGCCCGGCGGTGGAAAATCTGGTGGGCGAGAAACTGGCCGAATGGTTCGAGGAGAACCCCGCAGCGGCAAAAGGCATCGTCGGCAAGATCATCGAGGCAGCCCTGGCGCGGGAGGCGGCGCGCAAGGCGCGTGACCTGACCCGCCGCAAGACGGCCCTGGACGTTGCCAGCCTGCCCGGCAAGCTGGCCGACTGCCAGGAGCGTGACCCGGCGAAATCGGAACTTTTCCTGGTCGAGGGTGACTCGGCTGGCGGCAGCGCCAAGCAGGGCCGAAGCCGCCAGAACCAGGCCGTCCTGCCCCTGCGCGGCAAGATCCTGAATGTGGAGCGCGCGCGGTTCGACCGGATGCTGTCCAGCCAGGAGATCGGCACGCTGATCACGGCGCTGGGTACCGGGATCGGGCGGGATGAATTCGATATCTCCAAGCTGCGCTACCACAAGATCGTCATCATGACCGATGCCGATGTTGACGGCGCCCATATTCGCACGCTTTTGCTGACCTTCTTCTTCCGTCAGATGCCCGAACTGATCGAGGCCGGGCACCTGTTCATCGCCGAACCCCCGCTGTTCAAGGTCGCGCGCGGCAAGTCAGAGGTCTATCTGAAGGACAAGCCGGCGCTGGAGGACTACCTGATCCAGCAGGGGATAGAGGGTGCAACACTCAGGCTGGCTTCGGGCGAAGACATCATCGGCGCCGATCTGCTGCGCATCGTCGAAGAGACGCGTCAGGTGCGCCGCAGTCTGGAAAGTTTCCCCACGCATTATGCGCGCAACATTCTGGAACAGGCTGCCATTGCCGGTGCCCTGGATACAGATGAACTGGACCGTGATGCGCAGGTTGTGGCTGACAGGCTGGCAACGCGTCTGGACATGATCGCGCCGGAGTACGAAACCGGCTGGCAGGGCCGACCAACCCAGGACCACGGGTTGCGCCTGTCACGCCTGCTGCGCGGCGTGGAAGAGGTGCGCCTGCTTGATGGCCCTGTGTTGCGGTCGGGCGAGGCGCGCAGGCTGGCGCGATTCACCGCATCATTGCAGGAAACCTATGGCAAGCCCGCGCAACTGATCCGGCGCGACCGCATGCAGACCATTCACGGGCCGGTGGCCTTGTTGCAGGCCGTGCTGGCCGAGGGCGAAAAGGGTCTGTCGCTGCAACGCTACAAGGGCCTGGGCGAAATGAACCCGGATCAGTTGTGGGAAACCACCCTGGACCCGAACGCGCGCACACTCTTGCAGGTACGGGTTGACGATCTGGCCGAGGCCGATGACATTTTTAGCAAACTGATGGGCGATGTTGTCGAGCCACGGCGCGAGTTCATCCAGAAGAACGCCCTGAGCGTGGAAAATCTGGACACCTGAGGCAATTGAAGCCCTTTTGATCGATGCAGGGGTTGCGCTGCCGTTCATTCGCGCAAATCTCTTCAATACCAGCCGCAGCAGATGGCTGCATTGTCAACATGGAGACTGCATGGATGGAGCTTGACGCCGTCAGATCGTCTTACCGCCGCTGGGCGCCGGTCTATGACAATACCTTTGGCCGGATAACCCGGATGGGCCGCAAGAATGCAGTTGCCGCGATAAACCGCGGTACCGGCCGCGTGCTGGAAGTTGGCGTTGGAACGGGGCTTTCGCTGGGCGACTACCAGCCGCATCTGGAAATCACCGGCATCGATTATTCCGAAGACATGCTGGAACGTGCCCGCAACCGGGTTCAGGCACAGCGTATGGCCCATGTGCGCGAATTGCGTCAGATGGACGCCCGGCACCTGGATTTCCCCGACGATCACTTTGACACGGTCGTGGCCATGTATTTGGTCTCTGTCGTGCCGCAGCCAGAGCGGGTCATGGCCGAGATCGCACGCGTGTGCAAACCCGGCGGGCAGGTGATCATCGTCAACCATTTTGCGCGTGAAAAGGGGCCCCTGGCCTGGATCGAGCGCACCTTCGCCCCGTTGGCCGACCGCCTGGGATGGCACCCCGATTTCGAACGCGCGCGCATCATGGGCGAAGGCTCGTTGCGCGTGACCGAAGAGCGGCGCATGGCACCGCTGGGGCTGTTCACCTATATGCGGCTGCAGAAAAGCTGATCCATCAGCGCGCGCAGGGTGGTTTGTGCCGCCCTGCCCTAGCCGTTCAACCGATCCAGCCGCGCGCGCACGCTCTGGCCATGCGCCTGCAGGCTTTCCGATATTGCCAGGCGTTCGGCCGCCGGGCCAATGGCTGCCAGCGCCTGCGGGGTCATGCGGGCGATGGTGGTACGCTTCATGAAATCAAGCACCGAGAGGCCCGAGGAAAAGCGTGCCGAGCGCGCCGTGGGCAGAACATGATTCGGCCCGCCGATATAGTCGCCAATCGCTTCGGGCGTCCAATGGCCCAGGAACACCGCGCCAGCATGGCGGATGTGGCCCAGCAGGGCCTCGGGATCTTCGACGCAAAGCTCCAGATGCTCGGGCGCGATCCGGTCGCTCAGCGCCGCGGCCTCGGACAGGTCGTGCACGGTGATGATCGCGCCGTAATCGCGCCAGCTTGCCCCGGCGATGGTGCGGCGTTCCAGGTGTTCAAGTTGCCGGGCAACCGCCGCCGCAACCGCTTCGGCCTCGGCCTGTGCGGTGGTATCAGAATTGACTGCGCACTTTCGTCATGCTCGGCCTGGCTGAGCAGGTCCAGCGCGATCCAGTCAGGATCGCCCGTGCCATCGCCAATCACCAGGATCTCGGATGGGCCGGCGAACATGTCGATGCCAACCTTGCCGAATACCCGCCGCTTGGCCGCCGCGACAAAGGCGTTGCCAGGTCCGGTGATCTTGTCCACCGGGGCGATGGTTTCCGTACCATAGGCCATGGCCGCAATCGCCTGTGCCCCGCCGATGCGATAGACGGTATCCACCCCAGACAGGCGCGCAGCCAACAGAACCAGCGGATTGACAGCCCCGCCGGGGGTCGGCGCACAGATCACCAGCCGCTCGACCCCGGCCACCTGTGCCGGAATGGCATTCATCAGCACCGAAGAAGGATAGCTGGCCAGCCCCCCCGGCACATACAGCCCCGCCGCCTGTACCGCAGACCAGCGCCAGCCCAGGTCGGCGCCAGTGTCGTCTGTCCAGCGCGCATCCCGGGGGCGTTGGCGTTCATGGTAGGCGCGGATGCGTGCCGCCGCCAGGTCCAGTGCCGCGCGCTCTTCGGCGGGGACACGGGCACAGGCAGCGTCGATTTCCTGCGAAGAAAAGGCCAGCGTGTCTGGCGTCAGCGTCATCCGGTCGAAGCGTGCCGTCAGACCGATCAGCGCCGCATCGCCGCGCGCCCGGATGTCGGCAATGATGGCGGCAACCGTATCGTCGACATCCTGCGCCTCTTCGCGCTTGGCACTCAGCAGGGCACTGAATGCGGTCTCGAACCCGCTGTCGCGGCTGTTCAGGAAAAGGGGCATGCGCTTGGTCCTGTCAAACGGCGGTATCGGTGCCGTGATCGGGCACCCGGCGCGACGGCGCCGTATAGGGGCGTGTCACATCAGCCAGATGGACCTCCAGGCATTCGACATCAAGCGCAATCGCCCCATCGCCGGAAAAGACCAGCGTGACCCGCCCCGGACCGGCGGGCGCATCCTGGGCCGTATCGGCATCTGCGGGGGAGTAATCGATGGCCAGCAACGACAGAACGGTATCGGCCGTGCGCGCCTCAAGCCCCTGTTGGGCGACGCGCAGGACGTCACCAAAGGACAGTACCGCGCGCACCCGCTCTGCCGGGCGACCGGCACCGGCAGCATGGGGCCGATCCTCCCACCGGAAACGGTTCAGCAGCAATGCGAAACGGCGCGCCTGCCGCTGAAAGGTCAGATCAGCGCCAGTCAGCACCGCATCCTGTGCCAGCGCCGACAAGACACGCAGATCGGCCATGTCGCGGGCGATCAGACGCAACGGACGCTCGTTGCCATCCTCGAACCGGGCGTCACTCATGGTTTGTGTCATCCGTGGCTTGTGCCTGGTCCGGGCCGGTCTGGCCACTGGCGCGCGCGCGCGCCTGATCCTTTCGCCGGGCGATATTGGCTTTCAGCGCGGCCTTTAGGCGCTGCGTGCGCGGGTTGTCTGCCTGCGATGCGCCAACGGCAGCGCCCGGTTGAGGATTGTCGGTCATGGCTTTGATCCTGTTCATACCCACCTCTTATCGCAGCGGGAAAAAACCGTCCAGATTGCGCTTGCGCCAGCGTTGAATTGCGTCTATCCACCGCCCGCGAGGACGCTGCGGTAGCTCGGTGGTTGATTTCTCTCTTGGTCAGAGGGGTCACGATCAGAGACTGCGGCAGTCGGAAGTGCAAGTTGTGCTGCGGTAGCTCAGTGGTAGAGCACTCCCTTGGTAAGGGAGAGGTCGAGAGTTCAATCCTCTCTCGCAGCACCATTCCTGCCTTTGAATTGAAAGAGCATCCTTTCAGCGCACGACTCTCGGGACGGTGGGAATTACCGGCGGGCCGGTAGGTTTGCTGCGAAAGCCTGCATGATCATTCCGATAACGGCGTGGAACGCCCTTTTGTCGATCCGGACGATGGATTCAGCCATAATCTTGCGGCGACCGTGCCCCTGATCGTGAACGACAGATCAGACCGCTTGTGCGCTTGACCTCACGCATGTCGCGCACTCGTCGAACCCGGATGTGGCAGACAGGGGCAAACGCGCCGTTACCGGCAATACCCGCCCACCTGCGCAGGCGATCAGCCGGATCACGCAGCAAGAATGCGCAAATCGTCAAAAACCCAGTCAACCTCGGCAGGATCAAAGAAGAAGATGAGCGTGCGCCAGTTGACCGCCTGCCGCAGGATCGGATGCTGTTCTGTCCAGATGGCATCGGCATGACTACTGTTTTCGGAAAAGGCGACCAGATGCTGGTTGAAAAACACATCCTCGAACCCGTCCGCGTGAAAACTGCGCAGGCAGGCACGGGCAATCACGGTTTTGGGGGCTTGGCTGCGCGCCGCGAAACCGAACACCTTCACCGATGACAGATCATTGGCGCCGATATCGATATTGAGAGTGAACCAACGGCCCGGCCGCGCAGCTTTCAGCGAGAAAGAAATCAAGCCGTCAGGCGGAATGCTGTACTTGGCGTCCTGCTGGGCCTGTTCGGAGTCCATGTCGAACCAGATGCCTTGCGCAAGGCGCTCTCCACTGACCAGCGGGCCGGAATCGCCTCGTTTTGCAAGCTGTTCCAGGTTGGCGTTGACGGTATCGACGAAATGCGTCGTGCCGCGTTTTCTCCACCTCACTTGGTCGTCTCCTGCTCACCTGACGGCACGGTGCCGCCTCGGGTTATCGCGCATTCGCGCAAGAGCGGCAAGGTCGGACGCTGGCCGCACTGGCCGCTGGCCCAACCCTTGTACATCAACCGCCTGCGCGATAGAAAATCGCCAACCCGACCGAGTGGCTTGAAACGAGTCCGGCTCGCGCAAGGACAGACGCCATTGCCACACATGCAGTCGCCAATGCCATCGTCAACCCGGCTGCGCGGCGCGGCGCTGCGCAGGTTCATGGGCAATCAGGCCTGGTTCGATCCCCGATGGTACCTGGAACGCTACCCCCATGTGGCTGCATCCGGCTGGCATCCCGCCGATCACTACCTGGCTGTCGGCATCTGGGAAGGCTATGCGGCAGGGCCGATGGACGGGGCGCCCCGCCCGCCGGCACAGCGGAACGACATGGCACTGGTTTCCCACCTGACCGACAAGAAGAAGGAACTGGCGGCGCGGTCCGAGGCGCTCGCGCGCATCCACGGCTTGCGTATGAAGCTGCTTGGCATCGGTTTTACCAGCGGCCCCCTTGCAGAACTGGTAGCCCTGAGCACTGCCGAAACGTCCGCGCCAGAGGAGCGCGTGCTTGCCGCCCATGAACTGGCCCTTTGGCATATGCGCGCGCGCACCGCAGAGGGATATGAGGAAGCGCTGTCATGGCTTGCAAGGGTCAACGAACTGGCCGGGACGACGATACCCGCCCCGTTCCGCCAGCGACTGCGCGTCGCTCAGCTGCTTTGTCTCCATCATCTGGGACGGCAACAGCAGGCGTTCGACCTGTATGAGCAGGCAGCGGGTGCCGGCGAGGTGGACGACGATGTCATGCTGGCGCGCGCCACGCTTGAGGACGACCCGGACAACCGGCTGGCATGGATCAATGCGGTTCTTGCGCAGCATCGTATTCCGACGCTGACACTGTCTGCCGGCAACACAAGCCTGTCCCCCTATGATCGGCTTGGCTGTGCGTACCCATTGCCGAACGCCCCCGATGGCCCCAGGGTAACTGTTCTTGTGGCAGCTTATGAGGCAGCAGAAACCTTGCCCACCGCGCTGCGGGCCCTGCAGGTGCAGACCTGGCGCAATCTTGAAATTCTCGTTCTGGACGATTGTTCGCCCAGCCCTGCCACGGCACGGGTAGCCGCAGGGTTTGCGGCAGACGATCCACGTATCCGACTGTTGCGCATGCCCGTGAACGGCGGCGCCTATGTGGCGCGCAACAGGGGGCTGGCAGAAGCGACAGGCACATTCGTCACGCTGCACGATGCCGATGACTGGGCGCACCCCCAGCGGATCGAGCTACAGATGCGCCACCTTTTGGACAATCCGCACCAGATCGGCTGCCTGACCCTGCAGGCCCGTGTCCGCAGCGATCTGCGATTCACCCGCTGGACGGGCGACGGGCATTTCATCATCCCCAACACCTCGTCCTTCCTGTTTCGAAAGGAGCCTGTTCAGCACGGGTTCGGCGGGTGGGACAGGGTGCGCATATCTGCCGATAACGAACTGATCCGGCGCATCCGCCATGTTCACGGCCGCAATGCCGTGACCCAGCTTGAAGGCGCGCCCCTGGCCTTTCAGCGAGACAGCGATACCTCGGTGGTGGCGGACGAATTTCTGGGCATCAACGGGTTTCTGTACGGCGCCCGCCGCGCCTATGCCGAGGCACAAACCTATCACCGCGCCCGCGCCGCAACGCTGCATTATTCGGGCACTACCCGGCCGTTTCCGGTTCCCGCGCTGATGCGTGCAGACCGCCCGGCGCCGGGTCGCCATCTGCCGGTGGTGCTGGGCTCCGAGTTCCGCATGCAGGGGGGCAGCGTCAATTCCTGCATCGAGGAAATGCGCCTGCACCGCAACAGCGGTGTGCCGCTGGGGCTGGTGGAGATGTTTCGCTATGACCTCTATGAAAGTGGCATGCGCGCCAACATGCTGAGCGATGTGCGCGCCCTGATCGACGGTGAAACGGTGCAGCAGATCGTCTATGGCGAACATGTGCGCTGTGATCTGCTTGTGCTGCGGTACCCCCCCTGCCTTTGGCATGATCAACGTTATCTGCCCAGGATAGAGGCGCGCGAGATCAAGGTGATTGTCAACCAACCCCCGATGAGCGACTACGGCCCCGACGGCGTGAGTCGATACGATATTGCGCAATGCGCCGCCAACATCCGCCGCTGGTTCGGACGCGACGCAACCTGGCACCCTATCGGCCCGCTGGTGCGTGAGGCGCTGCACAGGCACCACGCCGATGCATTGCGCCATGTCACGCTGTCACCCCAGGACTGGCACAACATCATCGACATTGACGAATGGCAGGCCCCCCCACCCAGCCCAGCCCGTTCAGGCCGGCTGCGCATCGGGCGCCATGCGCGCGATCATCTGCACAAATGGCCGGACAACGCCGCAGATATACTGGCCGCCTATCCGGAAGCCCATGATATCGAGGTTCATGTGCTTGGCGGCGCAAATGCAGCGCGGCAACACTTGGGTACATTGCCCGCAAACTGGGTGGTGCATCCATTCGGCGCCATCCCGCCGCGCGAATTTCTGGCCGGCATTGATGTCTGGATATATTTTGCTCATCCTGACTGGATCGAAAGCTTCGGGCGAACGATCATCGAGGCAATGGCCGTCGGTGTGCCGGTCATTCTGCCAGAGACGTATCGCGCCGTTTTCGAGGACGCCGCGCTTTACGCCACCCCGTCCACTGCCGTCGATCTGGCAAGGCGGATTCACGCCAATCCTGCCAAAAGGCAAGCCCTGGTCGCGCATGCCAGGAGATTTGTCAAGCAACGGTTCAGTCACGAAAGCCATCTGGACAGGCTGGCAACGGCGGGTGTCGATATCAGCGTTGAAAGGTAGACGATGGTGGATGACAGGCAGCACCGCACCGTGGCATGGTGGATGGGAAACAAGAACTGGCAAGGCAGCCCAAAGGCGTCCCGTAACGCAGGGCAACAGCTGAGGGCGCGCGATGAGCTTGCCACCTGGTATTGACGCTGCCGCCCGGGATGTCGCGCAAAGCCTGTCCGGGGGGCGGTCAGCTTCGGGGGCACGGATCGTTACGGTGCAGCCTCTGACGGGTGGCACAGGCGCAAGCACCGGCGGCCTGCGGCTCTATCGGCTGGATGGCGGCGGCGCATTCATCGAGAAACGCACGACAAGCGAGTTGGAGTACACACTGGCGCGGGCGCAGTTGGTCGATACCGCAGCCGGTCTGCCGCGCTGCCCCGCAATGCTGCGCTATCTCGCCGCAATGCCCGATCCTGCAGGCGGCTATCGGCTGTTCATGGAGCGGTTGGAGGAGGTTGGCGGCAACGACAGCTGGCTCTGGGGGGCCGAGGCGCGGCTGGCAGAAGCCGCCGAAGCCTTTTCGCTGGCCATCGCCGCCATGCGGCGCCGCCACGGCCTTGCGCTGCGGCCTGCGCCCGATGTGCTGGCGATGCTGGGGAAGGCGCTGACCGGTACCAAGGACGCCACCGATGCACAGTTGGCGACGCTGCGTTCCGCGCTGGCCGGTTATCCGCTGCGCCCCGCGCACAATGACCTGTTCTGGCCGAATATCGGTCAGTCACAGGATGCAGAGACGCTGGTCTTTCTGGATTTCGCACTGGTGGGCGACAACCTGCCGGGTGCCGAATTCCATCATTTTGCCAAGGGCTTGACGAAATCGGCGCGCCATCGCGCATTCTTTCTGGCACTCACCTTGCAGGCCGCAGAAAGGGCGAGCATCCCGGCCGGGATCATGCGTGCCGGGGCCTGTGTGACCGCCGCCGCGCGCGCCCGGACACGCGAAACCCGGCGCGGCAGGCCAGAGGAAGGCCAGCGCCTCGCCCGGCGTTTTCTCGGCCTTGCCGAAGACGCATTGCAGGAAAGAAGCTCGACAAGGGAACTCTGACCGTGAGTCCTTGCCCTTCGTGCAATCGGCCAGGCAGCAGCCGCATGGGCTGTGCGCCTCCAGGCAAAATGCGGTGATGGCAGCGGCGTCGGGCGTTTCGTCTCGGTGCCGGAGGACGGCGCGGCACTGCCGCCGCCACACGCCGCCTCATTCTGCGCCGTAGTACCCCCGATACCAGTCCACGAAGCGCGCCACACCCTCGCGCACGTCCGTCTGCGGGGCATAGCCGGTCAGCCGCTTCAGCAGGGTCGCGTCTGCCCAGGTGGCTGGCACGTCGCCCGGCTGCATGTCCATGTAATTGCGAATCGCGCGCCGCCCCGTCGCGGCCTCGATGGCATCGATGAAGTCCTCCAGCCGCACCTTGTCGGAATTGCCGATATTGACCACCCGGAACGGCGCCACCGGCGACAGGCTGTCACCCTCCACCGCTGTTTCCGGCCCGCCCGGCACGGCATCAATCAACAGCCTGATCCCGCGCACCAGATCATCGACATAGGTGAAATCGCGCCACATCCGGCCGTGGTTGTAGACATCGATGGGGGTACCATCAAATATGCCCCGGGTGAATTTGAACAAAGCCATGTCCGGCCGCCCCCAGGGCCCGTAGACGGTGAAGAAGCGAAACATCGTCACCGGCAGGGCGTGGATATGCGCCCAGGCATGGCCCATTGCCTCATTCGCCTTTTTGGTGGCAGCGTAAAAGGACATCTGCGTGTCGGCCTTGTCGGTCTCGGCATAGGGCATCGCCTCGTTGGCGCCATAGACCGAACTGGTGGAGGCCATCATCAGATGTCGCACGCCGGCCCGCCGCGCGGCCTCCATCACGTTGAACGTGCCGATCAGGTTGGCATCGACATAGGCGCGCGGGTTCTCGATCGAATAGCGCACACCGGCCTGGGCGGCCAGATGCACCACCACATCCGGGGCAAAGGCATCGACCGCCGCATCCAGACTTGCCGGGTCCTCCAGCATCGCCTCGGTGGCATTGAAGCGAGGATGCTGGCGCAAAAGCGCATGGCGCCGTTCCTTCAGGGCGACATCATAGTAATCGGTCAACCCGTCGTAACCCGCGACGTCGTGGCCCTCCTGCAAAAGGAGTTCGGCCAGATGGAACCCGATGAACCCTGCCGTGCCGGTGACGAAGACCCGCATCAGCGTCCGACGCCCTCATAGGCGACGAAGCCTGCTGCCAGCACGTCGTCGGCATCGTAGATGTTGCGCAGATCAGCCATGCGCGGTGTCGCCATGCTGCCGGCCAGCCGCTTCAGATCCAGCGCGCGAAACTCGTTCCATTCGGTCAGGATCAGTACGCAATCGGCGCCTTGCGCTGCGGTATAGGGATCATGCGCCCAATCCACGCCGGGCAGCAGCGCCTCGCCTTCCTTCTGGCCATGCGGATCGACCACGCGCACCTGTGCGCCCTGCCCCACCAGCGCCGGCACGATGGTCAGGCTTGGCGCCTCGCGCAAGTCGTCGGTCTCGGGCTTGAAGGTGACGCCCAGGACCGTCACGATCTTGCCATTGACCGCGCCGCCGCACAGATCGAACACCTTGTCAATCATTCGCCGCTTGGTCATGTCGTTGACGGTGATCACTGTCTCGGTAATGCGCTGTGGCACGCCATGTTCCTGTCCGATACGCGCCAGCGCCGACGTATCCTTCGGAAAACAGGAGCCACCGTAACCGGGGCCCGCGTGCAGAAACTTGCTGCCGATACGCGCATCCAGACCCATGCCCTTTGACACCGCCTTCACATCGGCGCCCACGCGTTCGCACAGCGCGGCGATCTCGTTGATGAAACTGATCTTGGTGGCCAGGAAGGCATTGGCCGCGTACTTGATCATTTCGGCCGATTCCAGATCGGTAAAGACCAGCGGGAAATCACGCAGATAAAGCGGGCGGTAGATATCGCCCATCACGTCGCGCGCGCGGTCATTCTCGATGCCGACGACCACGCGGTCGGGCTTCATGAAATCATCGATTGCCGCACCCTCGCGCAGGAATTCGGGGTTCGAGGCGACGTCGAAATCGGCATCGGGCCTTGCGGCGCGGATCACCTCGGCGACCTTGCGATTGGTGCCCACAGGCACCGTCGATTTCGTCACCACCACGGCATAGCCGGTCAACGCGCGCGCAATATCCTCGGCCGCCGCCATGACGTAGGTCAGGTCGGCATGGCCGTCGCCGCGCCGCGTCGGCGTGCCGACGGCAATGAATACCGCGTCAGCCCCATCCACCGCGGCAGCCAGATCGGTGGTGAACGTCAACCGCCCGGCTTCAACATTTCGGGCCATGACGGCATTGAGGCCCGGCTCGTAGATCGGCACCTCGCCGCGCTCGAGCAAGGCGATCTTTTCCGGCAACCGGTCGACGCAGACCACGTCATGACCGAAATCGGAAAAGCACACCCCGGAAACCAGCCCCACATAGCCCGTGCCGATCATGGCGATCTTCATGCGACAAAATCCCTTGACTGAAACGGCGCACCGCGACCGAACCGGCCGCGCGTCGCCCGATGCTGCACTTGCATGGCGTCTATTGCAGCTTTGCCGAAGTTGCGCAAGGAAGGTGGCGCCCCGGGCAGCGGCGGGTGTCGATTGAACCATGTATGAAAGGACGAGGCCAGGAGATGGCGTGCCTTGGCCAGCCAGCACCAACCCGACTTGTCGATGCGGATCAGACCGATGCTGAAAGGGGTCGATTCCGTGCGGCCGCCTTTGACCGGCAAGGTTTCCGGCTACCGAAACCCGACCTGTGCACAGACCGTCGGACATGGCATGCCTCCCGCCGCTTTCCGCAGGATTTACATTCTTGGCAGGCCTGCCTACTAAGGAAAGCGCTCATCCCGTGATCAAAGCGGGAATCAAAAGTCTATATGTATGGAGCCTGTATTGTCTCAGGACATGGATTTTTCGAAACAGGTCAGCATGCTGCGGGCCTCGGGGGAAGTGCACACCGGATGGTATGAGCGGACCTATCCCGATGTCGTTGTCAGCGGGCTTCACCCGGCAGAGCACTACCTGCGTTTCGGGGCCATGCTGGGGCGCCGGCCGCGCCGTGGCTTTGATACCACTTATTATCTGAATACCTATCCCGATGTCGCGGAAAGCGGGCTGAACCCGCTTGTGCACTATATCCTGCATGGCAAGCAGGAAGGTCGCCGGACACAAGCGCCGAAAGACGTGTCGGACCAGAACCCCGAGGGCCGCGTCGAACTGGTGCGCCACAAGCTACTGAGCCTGGGCATGAGTTTCCGCGCCAAAGCCGAACTTGCGGATATCGTGCGCAAGAGCAGCAAGGACGCAGAGCGCGGGGCGGCGGCACAGGAATTGGCTTGCTGGGCGATGCGCGCGCGCACCCGCAAGGGCTACACCGAGGCGCTGGAGCATATCGAGCTTGCGCGCGGGCTGACGCCCGACCCGCGCCGGCAGACGCAGCTGGTCACCTTGGCCTTACTGTGCCATCTGCATCTGAAGCAGCCCGATGAGGCACAGGCGTTCTTTCATCGCGCCGCGTCCGAGGGGTTGGCTGCGCCAGATGTAATGCTGGCCTGGACGAATTTTTTTGTTGCCCCCGAAGACCGGCTGGCACGCATGAATCTGGTGCTGAGCGACTTCGGCATCCCCGAACTGGCCCTGTTGCCTGATGACAGCCTGCCGCCCTATGACCGTTTGACAGGCGCCGAGGCACTGCCTCCGGTCATCGACGGGCCGAAGGTCAGTGTGCTGGTTGCCGCCTTCAACGCGGCCGAAACGCTGCCGACGGCGCTGCGTGCACTTGGCGAGCAGACCTGGCGAAACCTGGAAATCTTCGTTCTGGACGATTGCAGCACGGACGATACCGCTGCCGTGGCCGAGCGGTTTGCCGCCATGGACCCGCGCATCCGGCTGGTGCGCATGGCGCGGAATGCCGGCGCCTATGTCGCTCGGAACGAGGGGTTGGATCTGGCCACCGGCGACTTCGTCACGCTGCACGATGCCGATGACTGGGCGCATCCGCTGCGCATCGAAACCCAGGTCCGCCACATGCAGGAACACGAGGAGGTCATCGGCTGCACCACGCAGCAGGCTCGGGTCGATGGCGCATTGGGCTTTACACGCTGGACCGGGGCGGGGCATTTCATCATTCCCAACACCTCGTCCTTCCTGTTCCGCCGGGCGCCGATGCGCGAGCATCTGGGCTATTGGGACACCGCGCGTTTTTCTTCCGATCAAGAACTGATCCGACGCATGAAACGCCAGTTCGGCCGCAAGGCAGTGGTCGATCTGGCCTCGGGCCCGCTGGCCTTTCAGCGCGACTCCGGCTCGTCGATCGTTGCCGACGACGCGCTGGGCATCAACGGCTTCCTGTTTGGCGCACGCAAGGAATACCACGACGCCCAACAGCACCATCATGCCAGCGGCGCCTCACTCAAATACGGCAAGGACCCTGCGCAGCGCCCCTTCCCTGCGCCGGCAATCATGCATGCATTGCGTGCACCGCAGGGTACGCCCCGGCATTTCCCGGTCGTCATCGCCTCGGATTTCCGGATGGATGGCGGCAGCATCGAATCCTGCATCCAGGAAATCCGCGCTGCCCGCGCAGCGGGCCATCGGGTGGGGCTGATCGAGCTTTACCGCTACGATCTGGGCGACCGGACACGCCGCAGCATGGCGCCGCAGGTCCGCGCGCTGGTCGATGGCGACAGCGTCGAGGTGCTGACCTATGGCGAACAGGTGCGCTGCGACCTTCTGGTGGTGCGCTACCCGCCGGTGCTGCAGAACCGTGCCACCTACCTTCCGGCGGTGGAGGCAAACAGCATCAAGGTGGTCGTTAACCAGCCGCCGGTGAGCGATTACAGCAGCAAAGGCGTAGTACGCTACACGCTGGAACGCTGCGCGGCGAACCTGCGCCACTATTTCGGCAAGGATGCCGTCTGGCACCCCAACGGCCCGATGGTGCGCGAGGCACTGGTGACGCATCACGCCGACCAGTTGAAGCATATCGAGTTGTCGCCGGATAACTGGGACAATATCATCCACCTGCCCGAATGGCAGCGTGGCCCGCGGCAGCGCGGACCCGAAGACCGCCTGCGCATCGGTCGGCATACGCGCGACGCTGACGTGAAATGGCCAGCCACCGCCGAGGATATAGCCGCACTTTATCCCGACAGTGACGAGATCGAGGTGCATGTGCTTGGCGGCGCCGAGACACCGGCGCGGATCCTGGGCTACAGGCCAAGGAACTGGGTTGTGCATTCCTTCAACGCGATCAGCCCGAAGGATTTCCTGAAGGAACTGGATGTCTTTGTCTTCTTCGCCCATCCCGACTGGGTTGAATCCTTCCCCCGCGTGGTGCTGGAGGCCATGGCGGTGGGCGTGCCGGTGATCCTGCCGGAAAGCCACCGGCCGCTGTTCGGCGACCGTGCGCTTTATGCCACGCCGCAGACAGCGCTGGACGTGGCGCGGCGACTGCATGCCGACCCGGTGGCCTATGACGCGCAGGTGCGCCGGGCCTGGGACTACCTGGAAGCGCATTACAGCTACGCCATGCATGCCCGACGCCTGCATGCGGCGGGGGTCGGGCGGTTCGAAAGGGTCTAGGGCATGTCGGACGAGGACAACCAGCCGATCGCCTTTCTGGTCACGCTGCATGGCAATGTCGAGGGAGTCGACCTGCGTAGACGCGTCAGGAGGGCTGCGCGCAAACTTGGCGCCAAGGGGTGGGTACGCAACCGCGCCAGCGGACACATGCAAATGCATATCGAGGGGGAGGAAGCTGCGGTAAGGCGGCTCATGGCCAATCTTGTCAGCGGCAAGATCTGCCCGGATGTTCAGGGCATGGTCAGCAGCCTGACGGATGTTCTCGGCTACGAGGATTTCGATGTCAACGCAACGAGGAACCGAAACCGTGTAGAGCCAGCAGCGCTTGGCGGGGGCGTCCACCGTGCCCGCTTGCTGGAAAAGGAATTCGATGATCTGGGCGCGCTTATCTATGAGGTCGATGTCCCTCAAGCCGCATCTGAAGCCGAAAACCTTGCGACGCTGGCAACGGAAGTTCCACCGCGTTATCTGCGCGAAGCGCTCCTCAGAAAGCCCTCCACCAAGAAAAAGTTGCTCCCCTTCCAGCTTCGGAATGTCACGGGGTCATTCACTGCCGAAGTCTGGGCCCAGACAATAGCAAACGACGCCATGAAGAAGGAAGGGGTCATTACACCCGCGCAGATACTCAATCACAAGCCGGATGGGATGGCATATGCAAGGCGTCTGGGCCTGAGAACGCCGGAAACATATCAGGAAGGTGTTGGTCTGGAAGAAATCAGGTTCGCTCCGCCGATGGTATTGAAACCCGTTTCGGGCGCCGGTGCGCGGGACGTTTTCTGCATTTACTCGGAGCACAGGATTCTTCATGTGGTCAGCAAGCAGATGCTTGGGTCTGTCGATGAGATGCTTGCGATCATCCGCCAGTCCCGAACAAGCCACCGCAATGAAAATAAGTGGATTTCCGAAGAATTGATAGCGGGCGAGCAGGACGATATCGCCAATGACGTCAAGGCTTATTGCTTTTACGGCCGCGCCGAAGTCATCCTTGAGATAAACAGGACAGGCGATTTCTTCCGGTATTGCTGGTGGGACAGAAACTGCGAAAAGCTGGAAACGGGAAAATATGCAGACAAAAGGCTTGAGGGAACGAGCTTGCGGCCTGAATATGTCGAGCTTGCCGAGCGCGTCAGTCTTTCAATTCCGCGGCCATTCCTCAGGATAGATTTTCTGAAGTCCGCCTCTGGCCCCGTGTTTGGCGAGTTCACCCCCAGACCCGGCAATTTCCAGGGTTTCGATGCTGCCACGGATGCCTGGCTCGGCCGCTGCTATGCCGAGGCCCGTGGGCGATTGATGGCCGATCTGATCAAGAACAAACGCTTTGACGAGTACGAGGCCTTTCTTGCCGCGCGTGCCGCTTTGCGAAAGAAGAAAAAAGAAGTGCTGGCGGTGTAGTGCTGGCTTCATGATGACGGAGACAGCTGCGTGACAACACCTGCTCAGAGCATCCTGCCGACGAAAACGGCGCCTTTTGCCGGGCTTTCTTGGCCGATCTCCCTGGACTACCCGCAGGAAGTGCTGGCTTTCATTGACGTACAAGATTGTCAGATCGGCAATGGGATGACATGCAGTTTCAGGGTGCCTGGCCCGACATCTGTGCAGACGGGCGAATAGGAGTGACAGAATTGGCGAAAACGGACAAAAGCAAGGGTCCTCCGGGCGTGGTCAGGACATTGGGCCCGCTGGTGGATGATGCAGAAAAGGCAGTAAGCGGCAAGACCCGAAACGATGGCGCGAAAGTAACGCTTTTTGTCAACGACATCCCTGTTGTCACGACCCACAGCCATGGCGCTGGCAAAACCGGGGGGCAGTTCTACCTGCGCTGTCACGAGCTTGCCGATTATATTGGCGACGGTGACACGATCAGCCTGCGCGACGTGACAGGGGCCTGCCTGACGATTGGAAAGGACGCCACCGCACATGTAGTGTCCAATGGCCGGGAAAGTCAGGTCGAGGCACTGAAGGCGCAACTGGAACAGGGCTATGTGTTCACCAAGTTCGGCCGGCTCAGCCCGGGCTGGACGCCGCAACGCAAGCAAGCGGCACGGCGGCTTTTCGAAGCAGTGGCCGACGAGTTGAAGCGTACCTTTGATCATGATCTCATGCCTGCTTATGGCAACCTGCTGGGTGCCGTGCGGGAAGGCGACTTCATCGTTCATGATGCCGGGCTGTTCGACACGATCTACCTGTCCCGGCATGAGGAACCTGCCTTGGTGGTTGACGAGGCAATTCATATCGTCAAGCACCTCGTCGATGCGGGTTTTGCCGTGAAGGGGGCGAAGTCATGCACCGTCTATATCACCTCGCCCTCTGATCGCAGCGTCGCTCTGGATTTTTCCTGGGCATGGTTCGACTCAGAAGGGGAGTTCGACATCTCGGTCGGTTCCCGTTTCAGGAAGTCTCGCGACCGCGAAGGGTATCATGACTTTGCCAACGCCTTTCTCGGGGACTGGCCGATTCGGGTGCCTGGGAATGCCGAGGAGATTCTCTTTCAGCTATATGGCGAGAATTGGCGCATACCTGATCAGGGCCTGAGAACCGGAGAGCGGCTGACGCGCAATGAACTCTACCTCTTCTCGGACGAACAACTGGCCCAGATCGTTGAACTGCGCAAACTGACGCGCAGGCGCAGTTGAGGCCGAGACGGTAAGCGCGTTACCCCTCTGCGCCTGCGATCGCAGCACAAGGGGGTAGGATCAACAGGGCCTGGAAACTTGCGGCTGTCAACATCACGGGAACAAGATCTTGAGTACCAAGGCCGAAGACAATGGAACGCTTATCGCTGCAGAGTCGGTCGTTCTCGCCGCCATTTCCTGCCCGCAGCGGATGGCCTCTTTACACGCCACGCTTGCACCGTTGGGCACGCAAATCCGCCTGATCGGCATCGCCGATCAGGTTCAGGAAGACCTGCCTATCCTTATTGTCCATATGCCCCCCGCCGATGCCCTGGCCCATGCGATGGCCGAGGGGCAGGACGTGGCGACGGCACTGGCCGAGTGGCGCGCGCAGGGCGAGGCGCTGCTGGCCCTCCTTCGCCGCAACCGTCGGCGCACAAAAATCCTGACAGATACCGCCTTCCTGAGCGACCCGGGACAGTGGCTGAACGGGGCGACATCACCGGCCACCGACAAGGACGCGTCCACAGCGCTGCCGCCGCCCGACGCGGTATACCTTCTGCTCGCAGTCGAGGCACTCCGCCGTGATGCGGCCGCGCGCGCCTTGGCCGAAGAACTGGAGGCCAGTACGGCCGCCGCCCTGCCAGAAGACTGGAATGCGGCGGATCTGGACTCGGTGCGCCGGCTTCATGCCGCCACACGGGCCGAGATGACGCGGCTGCGGCAGGAAATCAGCGAAGCACTCGAACGCCTGACCGCCGAACAGGCCGAGGCGGCCAAGGCACGCGAAGCAGCGGCAGCGCTGAACGAGGAACATGAGGCAGTCCTGGGCGAATTGCTGGCCACGCAGGAAAAAGCCCGCGAGGCCCGAAACGACCGCGAGACCCTGAAGAAGGACCTGGCGCGCCAGCAAGCCGAAATGACAGCGCTGGAGGTCAGGCTTGCCGAGGCCGAGCGGAAGGGCGCCGAAAGCCGTGCCGCGCGTGAACGCCTGGAGCACCAGTTGCATCAGCTTCGTCAGGGGCTGGAAAGCACCGAGACCCAGCTGTCACAGGCGCAGGAGGCCCAGGCCCGGCTGGAAAATGACAGACGCGCCCTGGCCGAAAAGGCCGATGGACTGGCTGTCAGCCTGAGCACCAGCCGTCTGGCCGAGACGGCACTGCGCGAAGAGGCCGCCGGCTTGCAGCAGACCCTTGCCACGCGTGACAGCGAGCTGGTCACCCTGACCGCCCGGCTGATAGAGCGCGAGGACGCGCTGAACGCCCTGACAGCCCGCAGTGCCGAAGAGCAACGTACCCTGGCCGAGATGTTGGCCGCACGGGAGGCCGCACTGGCCGAAACGCAGGAAGCCCAGGCCCGCCTCGAGGAAGAGGGCCGGCTTCAGGCAAGGCAGGCCGAGGAACTGGCGCTCCGCCTGCGCGCCAACCACGAGACCGAGACCGCACTGCGCGAAGAGGCCGCCGGCTTGCAGCAGACCCTTGCCACGCGTGACAGCGAGCTGGGCACCCTGACCGCCCGGCTGATAGAGCGCGAGGACGCGCTGAACGCCCTGACAGCCCGCAGTGCCGAAGAGCAGCGGCTGCAAGCTGACGCGCTGGCCACTGTCCGGCGTGAACTGCAGGCGCGCGAAGAGGAGATCGCGCGCTTCTTTGCGTCGAAATCATACCGGATTACATGGCCATTGCGCATGTTGCGGCATTTGCTGATGCGGGGGAAGTGACCGATGATGCAGCCCTATGATGCCTTCCTGTCTGACATCGCCCGCGAGCAGGAAATCGGCACAATCTTCTTTCTGGGAATTGATCTGGAGGATCCGGCATCACTTCTGGCCCAGCCCGCGCGACATTTGGCTCTTGCCCTGCCGGCGCCGATGATGCCGGCCACATTGCGCAAGCAGGCAAAGGCAGTGGATAGGCTGTCATTGCATCCATTTCTGGTTGGACCGGAACGCGGGCAGGCGCAGTTGACGATGTACAACTTTACCGCCCTGTCCAGCACCCGCCCCCCCTCTGGCACGTTACGGGATCTGTTTCCCAACCTCAGAACTGCCCGCCAGATCGCCGTGGAAACGCGACCGCTGGACCAGGTCAGGGCCGCGCTGCCGCCCACCGAAGGCACCGCGGACGTATTGATCGTCGATCTGCGCGGCGAAGAGCAGGTCATCGCCGCCGCCCTGCAGGCCATGGCACCAGGCGACCGCTTTGCGCATGTCATTCTGCGCTCTGGGCAGGAAGCGCTCTATGACGGCGCACAGCCCATGACCAGGCTTGCCGCGCAACTGGGCGAAGCCGGCTACGGGATCGCCGGACGCAATCTGGACGACCCAGATATTCCCTGCGTCCATTTTCGGCTCGATCCGCGTGCGTTGCGCATGGTCGAGCTCAAGGACGCCCTGGCGCAGAAGGACACCGAACTGACCGCCGCCGCCGAGGCCAGAAAGGCGCTGGAGGCCGAACGCGCGCAAGAGCGTGACGGGCGCAAGGCCGCAGAGGCAAGGGTGGTCGAGCTCAAGAATACCCTGGCGCAGAAGGGCACCGAACTGACCGCCGCCGCCGAGGCCAGAAAGGCGCTGGAGGCCGAACGCGCGCAAGAGCGTGACGGGCGCAAGGCCGCAGAGGCAAGGGTGGTCGAGCTCAAGGACGCCCTTCACTCGCAGGATACTGCGCTGAAAAAGAAGGACGCCGACATCGCCGCGCTCGAGGGTCAGCTTGCAATGCTCAAGGGAAGCATGACCCAGACAGAGAAACGGCAGCGCGCGATCGAGGACGAACTTATCCGTGCCGAAGTGCAGATCGATATGCTGCGTGACCTGCTGAAGCTGCCAACCACGGCGCGGGAAACGACGCCATGACCGCACCAGACCTGTCGACGGCGCGGTTGTTGTGGCAGACTGGCGATTGGCCGGCCCTTGCGCGTCAGCCGGTGGCGATACCCGGCCGGGGCAGCGCGACGCCAGAACAGATCGAACGGGCGCTTTACCGGCTGCAGGCACTTTCCCTGACCGGCGCAACGGACGAGGCGCGCCGGCTGTCAGCAGCATTGCAGGCAGGCGGCGTATCGCGGCAGGCCCTCGGCCGGGCGTTGCTTAGCGGAGCTGGGAGCGCCCTTGCCCGGGCACGGCTGATCAACGGCCAGTCTGATCTGGCCCGGCATTCCCTTGCGAGAGCCATCGCGCTTAATCCGGAAGCCGGCGATACCGCGCTGGTCCAGGCGATGCGTTTCGAAAACGAGCAACGCCGCCTTGCCGCACACCACACCGCACCGCCGGCCCGACTACCCTATATCGATGTGATCGGGCCGTCAGGATCCGGGAAAACAACCCTGTTGAAGGCCCTCGCCAAGCAGGAAGGCTTGGCGCCACTGTCAAAACCGGACCCATCACGCATCGCAGCGAATGACGCTTCGCAAAAGATGTTCGGCTTCATGCTGGCCCACCCAGAATTCGTCCGATCCGTGTCTGAGGCGCTGGCAAGCACGCATGAAAGCGAAAGGCTGAAGGTATTTCTCGAAGATGTACTGTTTCGTTACCTCTCTGCAACGCCGGTAGCCGGAACCCTTTACCTTTTCGACGAAGGATTCGTATGCAGGGCCAATTCGTTATTTGCATATGCTGATGGCTTACTGGACGAAGACGCAGTCCGCAGATATCTGCGATCCACCCCCATGCCACTTGCGCTTGTCATGCTTCAGGAGCACCCGGATACATGCATGGGGCGATTGGTCACAAGGCCGAAGGGTTTGCCACAAAGAATGCAAACCATGAGAAACCATGAGAGAACACAGGCTCTGCAGAAGATGGCCCGAATCTCGATCATGGCGGGGGAAGCGCTGCGCGAGATCAGTGTCCCTGTCATACAAATCTCCCCCGGCATGTCGGTTGAAGAAGCCACCGAACGCGTAATCACGGCTTTGACCGAGGAAAGATTGCACCACTAGCATGATACATGTCCTTGTCATTCTGAAATACATCCCGTCACGAGACACGGAGCTGAAATCTGACTGCCTGTGGACAATCATCGACGGACTGTCTGCGCAGGGTGTTCGGATCACGCTTGCCACCAAAGGGAAGTCCGCGCCGCATGAATTCCCGCAGGTCGACCACAAGGCGCTCCTCCGTTATCTTGACAACCCGCAAGAGGCCGCCAACCCTTTCCCGGCCGGCACCCCTGACGTATCGCTGGCTGTATGCACGTCGGAATATCCTGCCATTCTGGCGCATCGGCTATTCCAGAAACTGGGCATACCGTTCGTCGTTCAGGAACACAGGACGGTGTATGACCGGCAATATCTGACCCTCGCCGACCTACCTGCGGCACTTCTGCTTGCAATGCGGGACGCTGCGGTGGTTGGCGCCGTTTCTTCACCCCTGGCGCACACGATGCAAATGCGGGGCATTCGCAATGATATCAGCGTGCTGCCAAACAGTCTGCCGACCCGGTTCTTCCAGAAACCTGCGCCACTGGACGACGACGGTCGGCTATCTGATTTTCTTGCCTGGTCAGCAGATCATTTTGTCTTTGGTGCATGGACAAACTGGCGCACCTTCAAACGGGTTGACCTGCTTATAGAAGCCTTTCGTCTGTTTCATGCAGAGACCGGCGGCGGTCGACTGATCATCGCTGGCCCACTTGAAGAGCCTTGGACCGAAGACCGAGTAAGAGAGTTTCTGGAATCGCACCACCTTCAGGAAAATGTCTATCTTTTCGGGGTTGCAAGCAGGGACGAAATTCATGCGATTACTCACCGTATTGACTGCTGTGTCGTACCGAGTGACTTCGAAACATTCGGCCTGCCTGTCCTGGAAGCACTCGCGGCCGGAAAGCCCGTTGTTGCAACAAGATGCGGTGGTCCCGAAGATCTGATCTCTGAACACACTTTGGGCGTTCTGGTTGAAAAAGACAGTCCGAAGAAATTGGCGAAAGCGTTATCGTTTGTTCATCGGAACCGGAGTCGGTACGATCCGGAAATGTTAAGTAACAATGCTTTTCAGAGGTTTTCGAGCGAAGCGGTTTCCGGCAAGATCCTGAAAGCACTACGCACGGCAAGTAGCGAATCAGCCTCTCGATATGAAAAAGAAGTTGCAAAGTTCATTCTGCTTCAGCGGACCAATATCTTGCCTGCCGAAGAGAAGCGGAAGACAAAGCAAGACTCCCCAAAAGGACCACGCCGCGTGTCGAGAGATGAGATCATCTCGGATTATGTGAATCGCAATTACAAGAAGGTTATCCGCCAGTATCTTGAAACCATGAAGGCCGAGTACCTGGAGCTTAAACCATTCCTTCCAAAAGTTGCACAAAACATACTCGACGTGGGCTGTGGAATGGCGGGACTTGATCATTACCTCTTTCGACATTTCGATTCAGCTGGCGCTAAGCTTTTTCTTCTGGACAGAAGCGAAACGTCTGACGCGATTTGGTACGGCTACGAAAGAAAGGGAGCGTTTTACAATTCTCTGAGTACGGCATCAAATTTTCTTCAGGCCAGAGGCGTTGACCCCAGAAGAATAACAACGATTGACGCTCCTGATGATGGTCTTCTTTCGGAAGACCTACCCCCGCTCGATCTTGTTGTTTCAACTCTAAGCTGGGGTTTTCATTATCCGGTATCGACTTATCTCGACAGTGTGTACGAACGGATGTCTCAAAATGGCTGCCTGATTCTGGATACTCGAAAAGACACTGAAGGGGAAGAACTTCTGCAGCGCAAGTTCGGGAAAGAGAATGTCAGCAAGATACGTGAGAAAGGAAAACATATCACTCTTCGCTGTATCAAAGTGCATCCCGGGTCTTGATAGTTATAACTCACGACCCCTTGGAGAACTCTTGATATTGCGGCATCATCAAGTGATGCTGAAGAAATACGGTGGGTCGCCTTAGAAATGATGTCCAAGGCAATATGACTAATTTCAGACTAGTTCAAGGACACGGATAAAGGATCCGATGTAGGCAGTCAGCAAAGCTAAAGGAATAGCGTATTGACAGAAGATATACTCATACTTCATCCTGGGTATCCTAAGACCGGGACAACAACCATTCAGAAGGTTTGGCTTTCAAGGTTCCAAGGTCAACTTACGCCTTACTCCCAAGAGTATGAGAAAAAAGTTCAGAAGAAAAGAATGGCGGACGCTTTCAGACTACACGGACCTGATTTCTGGTCAACATCAGATGGCAAGGCGTTGATCGACGATACTTGGAAGATTGTTTCGAAGTATAACGGACGCTTTGTGCACAGCCATGAAGGGCTGAGCCTTCCATATTTTTTTAACCCCCCTAAGCAGCCGCGCTTTATTGGTGTAAACTCAGATCAGTTCCCATTTACTGTTCACCTGAAATCATTTTGTGCTTCAAGTCTCGGCAAAGGGAAAGTAACCGTTATTATGACCTTGCGGAATCAAGCAGAGTTTCTTGCGTCTCTTTATGCGCAGCAAGCCAACACGATAATGGGGAGTGGTCAGCAGAATTTCAGCGATAGTGTCAACAGTCTTCTTTCTGATCGATCCACGAAAGGCTCGGGGTTCCTCGAATATGATAAGTTGTTTGATTCACTATGTGATGCCGTTGGTTCTGAGAATGTTCATTTTCTCTTCTTGGAAGAATTGAATACTGATGAGTACTGGATAGCTCTCAGACGTGTTACCGGATATGATAGAGGAAATTTTAGTATTCGCGACATTTCGACTGAGAGAGAGAATGTTCGATCCTTGGCTGGAGGGACTTGGAAGCTGCGCCAGGCAGCCGAAGACGGCCGGAAAGAAATACTTTCAAGACCTTCTTCGCATTCATCTACATCCTTCTTGCGTAAAGAGCTTTTGGAAGATAAGCAAGGCAGCTGCTGCACTATATGTTTGACTTCCGAGTTGATCGAGAAAATCCAGGAACGTTTTAGTGCATCCAACCAACGTCTTTCAAAGCTTTTAGGCAGATCACTTCCTTCGCAGATGTGGAGTTAATAAGGGTTGTTAATGCCAAATTTTTCGCAGGTCGGTTGCGAGGGGAAAGGTGTCGCATGCTAGGTGGGTCAAAAGAATGACTTTGTTAGTCGGAGACACTGTGCGCCGCCTGATGTCCTTTGTACAGAGCGCCGATCTCCTTGAATTCAACCTCGCCCTTGCCCGCCGCCGCTGGCGGCGCGCGCGTGCCGGCCAGCCGCCGAAGGTCTTGGCCTGCGGCTGGGAAATGGCGCATAACGCCGCCGGGCGCGTGCGTAACCTGGCCGATCTCTGGCGTCCCCTTGCCGAGACCGAAATCATCGGCGCGACCTTTCCGCGCTGGGGCAATGAACTCTGGCCACCGATCCGCGATACGACGCTGCCCTGCCATCTGATCCATGTCGATGACGAGGCCGCCTTTCCCCGCCAGGCGCTGACCCATGTGCTGGCACATCCCTGTGATATCGTGCATCTGTCCAAGCCGCGCCTGCCCAACATCCTGTTCGGGCTGCTTTACAAGCTGGTATGGGATGCGCGGGTGATCCTGGATATCGACGACGAGGAACTCGGCGCGGTGCGGG
Source organism: Pararhodobacter sp. (assembly GCA_020832805.1). Classification (GTDB taxonomy): domain Bacteria; phylum Pseudomonadota; class Alphaproteobacteria; order Rhodobacterales; family Rhodobacteraceae; genus Pararhodobacter. The sequence continues at coordinate 6,685 of JAFIED010000253.1, read as the reverse complement.
CCGAGGCGCCGCTGGCGCTTGACACGCTACTGACTCAGCACGGCGGCCAGCCGCGATGGGAAAATCTGGCGGGCCAGGACTGGACGCGCGTCGCCGTCGGGCAGTGGGGCATCTTTGACGCGGTCACCGTATCCAACCCCGCCCTGCAAGCGCGCTATGGGGGGGTCGTGATTCCGCATGCGCGCCCGGCCGCCACCTTCGACCCGTCGCCAGAACGCCGTCGTGCCAGCCGCGACCGCTTCGGCATCCCGCAGGACAAGACAGTTGTGCTGTTCTTCGGCACGCCGCGCCGCCACAAGGGGCTGCTGGAGACCGCAGGCGCAATCGCCGCCCTGGGCCGGGACGATCTGTGTTATGTCATCGTCGGCGATTTCCCCGATCCGAAGCTCAGGCAGGAGCTGGTGCAAACGGATGGCGTGGACATCCGCTTCCTGCCCGATCAACCCTATGATCGGATCGCCGATATCGTGGCGCTTGGCGATATCTGCATCCTGCTGCAACGTGACAACAGCCTGCTGGCCAGCTTCCAACTGCCGGCCAAGCTGGTCGATACCCTGGCCATGGGTCTGCTGGTGATCGCTCAGCCAACCCCGGCACTGATGCCTGTCATCAAGGCCGGGGCGGTGGCAGAGGCCTTTCGCGACACACTGCCCGCAACGCTTGCCTACTGGCTGGACCATCCGGACATCATGCAGGCGACCCGGGCGCGTGGACGGGCGTTTTTCCTGGAGCATCTGTCCAGTGAGGCCAACACGGGCACGCTGTCCGCGCTGCTTGCCGAAACGCCGGCGCTGCCGGCACCTGGTGTCCTGCTGGCCCGGCCGGAACAACGTCGGCTGTTCGAGGGGTTGGGCGGCTGGCACATGTTTCAGATACCGGCACCGCTGCCCGCACCCGTGGCGCCTGCCACGGCATTGCCAGAACCGGCCGCCGGCAATCCGGCGGGCCATGCGGCAAAGCCTGCGTCACAGGACGCGCGGCTCGTCGTCTATTCCGTGCTTGTCGGTGATTACGAGACGCTGAAGGAGCCCGAAACCCTTGACCCTGCCGCGCGCTATATCCTGTTCACCGATCAACCTGACCTGAAATCCGACAAGTGGGAGGTTGTGCCCCTTGATACCAAGGGCCTGAGCCCGCGCCGCGCCTCGCGCCTGCCGAAGCTCCTGCCACACCGCTACCTGCCCGATCACGATATCAGCATCTATATCGATGCCAGCCTGACGATCATCGAACCCGATATCGCCACCATGGCACGAGACGCCCTGCAGGACCATGACATCGCGGGCTATGCGCATTTCGAGCGCAACTGCGTGTTCGACGAGATCGAGGAATGCCTTTCTCTGGGCAAGGTAGAGAAGACGCGCGCAAAGGCATTTCGTGATCGTTTGCAGAAGGAACAGTTCCCGCGCCAATGGGGTTTGCTGGAAAACGCGTGTCTGGTTCGCCGAAACAGCCCGGTCATGCGGCGGATCAATGATTTGTGGTTCAACGAATACATCAACGGCCCGGAACGGGACCAGTTCAGCCTGATGTATGTGCTCTGGCGCGCCGAGGTTCCGCATGCGGTGATCGGCAATGCCAGGAGTTTCCGCAAGAGCCCGCATATGCGCTGGACAAAGCACCACGGGGCGACGGCATGCGCGGCGCAGCCAGACCCGGGATCGGTTGCCAAGCAATTCGATTTCCTTGCAAAGCTGCAAACTGCCGCGCTGGTCAAGACCGTGACGTCCGTCTGCGACAAACTGCAAAGCGGGCGGCAGGCCGACGGCTTTCCTGCCGTCTCAACCCGGCTGATGCGCGAAGCCGCCGAGGCCATAACCTGGCTGGAAATGCAAGGCAGCGATGACGCGCAGAAATGCCGGAACCTGCTGGCGCATACGCTTTTCCCTCAGGCCGCGCCTTTTGCCCGAAGCAACCGGTTCAGGCTGGCCTATATCCCCAATGCCGCAATGCCCACACAGGCCGCGAACAATGTGCATGTCATGAAGATGTGCGCCGCGCTGGCCGAGAGCGGAATGGACGTGACGCTTTATGCAGAGCGTGCTGCGGATTACGGCGAGGGTACGGAGCGCGACCTGCAGGAGCATTTCGGCCTCCAGACAGGCTTTCCGATTGTTCTACGGGACAAGGACAATCGCGGGCGCGAAAACCTGCTGTACCGTCTGGTGCGGCAAGCCATCGCGGATGGCTGCACGCATATCTATACCCGATCCTTGGAAGTCGCGCTTTATGCCGCGCTCGCCGATGTGCCGGTTATCTTCGAGGAACACAAGATCAAGGGCGAGGCCGAGTTCGCCTATCAGAGTCTCGTTGCACGCAGCCCGGCACTTGAACGGATCGTCGTGATCAGCCAGCCTCTGAAACGGCTGCAAGCAGCAATACAGCGCGGGCTGGAGAACAAGGTCAGCGTGCTGCATGACGCCGCTGACGCGATGCGTGACACGCCGCCACCCTTTGATCTGGGGTCGCAGGACCAGCCCGGGCGCAATATCGGTTATGTCGGGCATCTCTATCCGGGCAAAGGGGCCGAACTGTGCTGGGAACTGGCCCGGCGCATGCCCGGGGTCACCTTCCACATGCTGGGTGGCACGGCAAAGGATATTGCGTCGTGGCAGGCGCAATCGCAGGACCTGCACAACCTGGTTTTTCACGGCCACCGCCCCCCGGCCGAAGTACCGGGCTTCATCGCCGCCGTCGATATCTGCATTGCGCCCTTTCTGCGCGACGTCAAGGTCAGCGGCGGGCGATATAACGTGGCGGATTTCTTCTCGCCGCTCAAGATTTTCGAATACATGGCGCAGGGCAAACCGATCATCACCTCGGACCTGCCGGTGCTGCGCGAGGTGCTGACGCCCGACGAAACGGCGCTGATGTGCGATCCCGACCGACCCGAAAGCTTTGTCGAGGCACTGAACAGGCTGATTGCGCAACCCGATCTTGGCCAGCGGCTGGGGCGGGCTGCCAAGACCCGGCTGGAGGCCGATTTCACATGGGCGGCCCGGGCCCGCGCCGTGCGGACACTTTTCGATGCGGCAAAACCGCGGATCGAGCCTCCCGCAGCCGCCCTTCCGCGACCGGCACCCACCGGCGGGCCGAAACCTTTGATGCGCTGGTATTACGGCGGGCAAAAGCAGGAAGGATGGGCCTATGGAATCAATGCGCGGCGCCTGAGCGCGCGCATTCCCAGCCTCGACCATATTGCGCCGGGGGCGTTGCAGGACGCGGATCGCCCGCTGGATATCGCGCTGGCTTTCGACATTCTCATCATGCAGGGTGAAAAGTTCAAAAACGGACAGGCCAACAAAAAAATCCTGCGCATCGGCGGCCCCAATCCGCTGAAGGTCTTCAGCGGGGGCAATATGGCCTTGTTGCGCGCCGCATTGGCGCAGGCCGACAGCCTGATTGCGCTGTCCCCGCAGTTGCGCGACGAACTGAGCATGTTGCACCCATCCGTGCATTTCATCCCCAACGGCATCGACACCACGGCCATTCGTCCGGACATGCGCCAGCGCGCGCCCGACGGTCCGTTCACGGTCGGCATGTCGGCCTCGATGTCGAAGGAATTCCAGCGCCACACCAAGGGTTACTACTTCGCCACCGAGGCCTGCGCAGCGGCGGGGGCCGAGTTGATGGTCATCGGTCGCGGCACACGCCAGATACCGCATGACCGGTTGCTGCCTGATTTCTGGTCGCAGATCGACGTGCTGCTGCATCCCGTCGGTGCGGGCAAGGAGGCGTCTTCGAACGTGATCATGGAGGCACTGGCCTGGGGCGTGCCGGTGATCACAACGCGCCATGCGGGCTTTCACGGTGTGGCGCTCGAACACGGGTGTGAGGGGCTGATCATGCGCCGCACCGTGGCTGATTTCGCCGAGGCCATACGGGCCTTGCGCACTGATCCGGGCCTGTGCAACATCCTGTCGACCGGGGGGCGCGCCTTTGTCGAACGGCATCATGCCCTCGATGTTGTCGCGCGCGCCTATGAAGATGTGATCTGGCAGTGTCTTGACCGCGCAACATGACTGGAGAACCCATGAAACCGACAATCATCTACATTCTCGGCTCCGGCCATAGCGGGACAACACTTGCCAATCTTCTTCTGGGTCAGCACCCAGAGGTAGAGTCCTGCGGTGTAATCAAGAAACTCGGCCGCTTTGCCCGGCGCGAAAAGCATAATGGTGAGTGTAATTGCGGCGAGCCGCTGGAATCCTGCCCCGTTTGGGGTCAGGTGCTGGCCACCCTGGACGCCAATGGCATCGATCCCGAAATGCTCCATGAGCGGAATGCCTCCTCGCCCGACTTTGGAAGGGCACATCTGCTTACACTGAACGCGATACAGAATGTGACCGGCTCGCGCTTTTTCGTCGACAAGAGCCTTAACTTGAAGCGACTGGAAGCCCTTCAGCAAATTTCAGACATCAACTGTGTCGTCGTGCACTGTGTAAGGGACCCGCGCGCGGTCGCGATGAGCAACGCGCGCAAGGGCCGGAACTACCAGGAATGGATCGACACATGGCAAAAGGAAAATGCGGTATGCGTTGCATTTCAAGGCAGCGCCGGAAAGACCCTTCCGTGGTATGTCCTTAAATACGAGGAACTGGCGCGGAACCCGGAGCAGGAGATGCGCAATATTTGCGCTATTTTCACCGACACGCCCTTTCAGCACTCCGACGAGGCCTGGAAGAAGCGGACAAGGCACGACATCGGTGGCAACCGGATGGGTAGAAACGAGGACACAGAGATACGTGTCGATACGGGTTATCTTGATCTCGTTTCCGATACGGACTGGATTGCCGCAAACAAGACGACACTCGATCTTCTGCAACACTTCGGCTACCTTGAGGATCGCGACGGCATGCGTATTCGACTTGCAACATGAATACACCGATTTAAAAGTATGACGCCCTTACAATAATCAAAGCACGCGGCGCATGACGGCCGAGGAACCTGAACTGTGACAAAGAACCTGATAAGAAACATGCCGCAACTGCATCCTGATCTTATTCGATTCATGAGCGCTGAAGGCGCATTTTCCACACCAGAGCATGACGAGATAGATCGCATTTTCAAAACACGATCTGATGTGCGTGCTTTTCAGAGGCAGTTCAATAAGTACGAGGGAACAATTCACTTCAACAGAGCGCATGAAATCGGTAACACGGATCCTGCAACTGCAGTTTCCGAATTCCGCGAGGGACTCAAGTCCGGTCTCATCTGGTACGATTGTATTGCCACTGAAATTTTCGAGGCGATCTTGTCCTTCGATTCATCAAGGATCAGAACACTGACACTTCGTGAACCGGATCGCAACCTTACCACCGTACTTCTGGGTGGCATGAGCTGGTCTGGCTCTTCGGCGGTTTTCGACTATCTACGGGAATTCGAGGAAACCATAACTTTCCCGGACGAGTTTCAGCATTTTCGTAAGGAAGGCAGTATCATATCCATTGCAAATGACCTGACCGACCGTGATGCGTTGCGCCGCAATCTTTTGTCGTTTTTCTTCAGAAACGTCATTGGCCAGAGCTCAAGCACCGACAAATGGGAGAACAAGGCAATGAAGTTTGCTCGCTGGATGCTGTTGTCGGCATCCCAGCGAGACGTCCTTGTAGCCTTCGCAATTTTTGCTAGCAACGTCATCGATGGCAATGATGCAGGTAAGCTTTCGCTTGCCGCTTTTCAGAAGCATTCGCAAAATTATTTTCGCGATCTCACACGGGCTTTAGCCTACGGAAAGCGTGGCGACGTCTTTCTTTGCGACAACATAATGAAGATAAGCGAGATCAAGAACCTGACTTTCCTTGCGCCAGATTTCTATTTTGCCGTCGTCCGAGACCCCCGTGACAATTTTGTTGCGCGAATCCTGGATGACAAAAGTTTCAATGGTAAAGTCGAATCATTCATATCCTCGTATCGCAAGACACGCGAGGGAATGATCGATGCCTGTAAAGAAATCAAATCTCAACTGGGATCAAGCGTTACCACCGAAACCATACAATTTGAAGACTTTGTGACAAACGACGCGCTCAGAACTGAAACTGCGGATAGGGTCTCGCTAAACCCCTATACACATCAAAAGAGAACTTACTTTTTTCCGGAAAAATCGTCGAAAAATATTTCAATATTCATCGGCACAGAGTGGCGGAAACAGTGCGACAAAATATGGAGAGAATTGGGTGAGTTTTGCGTTAAATAACAATTCAAGAGACTGAACTGCGAATCCTGAAGAAATCGCTTCTTCCTAAAGTTTTGACGAAGAAGTAGAACTTTTTTCGCCCTCCACAGGAGCTGCGGCGCTTCAGAAAATCTTTAGTCTCAGAGGCAAGTTACTCCCCATCAGCAGTTAAGTCGCGGATGTCTTTCTGCGCCCTGAAAGCCGTTAAGCCAAGCCTACCTGAACCGTGCCGGGTTTGCCGGAGGCTCCAACTCTGACCTGCCCCCCGGTCGTCCCTCATTCATAACGAGAGTCCTTGGGGTTGATAGTCGTCGTTTTGGGCTTGGGCAAGCGCGCCGGGCGCGTAGCCCTCTGTTTGCTCAAGCGCTGGGCGCGCTTCAGCGGGTGTTTTGTTGCCCAGCGAGGAATGCGGCCTGACGTGGTTGTAATCATAGCGCCACAGGCCCAGTTTTCGCCGTGCATCGTCCAGGCTGTCGAATATCTCCTCGTTCAGGCATTCGTCGCGCAGGC
>JAFIED010000250.1 GCA_020832805.1 Pararhodobacter sp. | reverse complement strand
TCCTGCGCGGGCCCAACGGGGCGGGCAAGACGACATTGCTGCGCATCCTTGCAGGCCTTGCCCCGCCCGCAGCCGGCTCGGTGCTGGTCGAGGAGGAGAGCACCGCCTTTGCCGGCCATGCCGACGGCATCAAGGCAACGCTCAGCGTGGCCGAGAACCTTGCCTTCTGGGCCGCCGTCTTCGGCACGCGCGACATTGCCCCCGCCCTGGCCGCCTTCGAGCTGGAGCCGCTGGCCGGGCGCCGGGCGCAGGACCTCTCCGCCGGGCAGAAGCGGCGGCTGGGCCTTGCGCGGATGCTGGTGACGGGCCGTCCGCTGTGGCTGATGGACGAGCCCACGGTCTCGCTCGATGTCGCCTCGGTGGCGCGGTTTGCCAGTGCGGTACGCGCTCATTGCGCGGGCGGAGGGGCGGCGATCATCGCCACCCATGTGGACCTCGGCCTGCCCGAGGCGCGGGTGCTCGACCTTGCCCCCTATCGCGCCCGGCCCGAGGCCGAGACCAACCCCTTTCTCGACGAGACCTGGGCATGAGGGGCCTTCTGGCGCGCGATGTGGCGCTGGCCTTCCGCTCGGGCGGAGGGTTCGGGCTGGGGCTGGCGTTCTTCCTGATCGTGGTCACGCTGGTGCCGTTCGGCGTCGGGCCCGAGCGCGAGGTGCTGGCGCGCATTGCCCCGGGCATCCTGTGGGTGGGTGCGCTGCTGGCCTGCCTGTTGTCGCTGGACCGCATCTTTGCGCTGGATCACGAGGATGGCAGCCTTGACCTGCTGGCGACGGCGCCGGTGCCACTGGAAGGGGTGGTCGCCATCAAGGCGCTGGTGCATTGGCTGGTCACGGGCCTGCCGCTGGTGGTTGTGGCACCCGTGCTGGGCGTGATCCTGAACCTGCCGCCCCCGGCCTATGGCTGGCTGGTGATCTCCTTGCTGCTGGGCACACCGGCGCTGAGCGTGATCGGCGCCTTTGGCGCGGCGCTGACCGTGGGGCTGAAACGCGGCGGGCTGTTGATGTCACTGCTGGTGCTGCCGCTGTATGTGCCCACGCTGGTGTTTGGCGCCGAACTGGTCAGCCGGGGGGCGGCGGGGTTGTCGGTGGGCACGCCGCTGGCGCTGCTGGCGGGCATTACCACGGGCTCGGCCGCGCTGCTGCCCTTTGCCGCCGCGCTGGCGTTGCGGGTAAACCTCCGATCACCGGACGCGGCCAGATGCCCCGCGGCCCTGCCCTGCCCCGTGCAGCATGGCCCCCCGCTGAATGGCCCCCCGCGAAATGGCCCCGCCTGCCATGGCTGGCGCAAACTGTCGCAGGCTGTTTCATGGCGCCGATTTCACGCCCTCGTGGCTTGAGCAGACCCTGCGGAAGGAATAGGTAAGCATCCATGACAAGCCGTTCTCAGCCATCCTCGCTCTGGGAATATGCCAATCCGGTCAGGTTCATGCGGCTGTCGGACTGGCTGCTGCCCGTTGTTGCCCTGGGCGCGGTGGTATTGACCGCCATCGGCCTGATCTGGGGTTTCTTTCTGACGCCAGATGATTTTCGCCAGGGATCGACCGTCAAGATCATCTTCCTGCATGTGCCCTCGGCGCTGATGGCGATCAATGCCTGGATCATGATGCTGGTGGCGAGCCTGATCTGGCTGATCCGGCGGCACCATGTCAGCGCCCTGGCCGCCAAGGCCGCCGCGCCGATCGGTGCCGTGATGACGCTGATCGCGCTGTTTACCGGCGCTGTCTGGGGGCAGCCGATGTGGGGCACCTGGTGGGCATGGGACCCGCGCCTGCCCTCGTTTCTGATCCTGTTCCTGTTCTATCTGGGCTATATCGCCCTGTGGTCTGCCATCGATGATGCCGATACCGCCGCCGACCTGACATCGGTGCTGTGCCTGGTGGGGTCGGTCTTTGCCCTGCTGTCGCGCTATGCCGCCTTTTTCTGGAGCCAGGGATTGCATCAGGGCGCCTCGCTTTCGCTTCAGCCCGGCACACGCATGGACTGGGCCTACAAGGCGCCGCTGTATGTGGCGATGGCCGGTTTCGTGCTGATCTTCGTGGCGCTGCTGCTGGCCGGGACCCGTACCGAGATCCGCGCACGGCGCATGAAGGCGCTGATCGCACGCGAAAGGATGCAGGCATGATGCCCGATCTTGGCCGCTATGCGCTGGAAGTGTCTGCCGCCTATGTCGGTTCGCTGGCGATGCTGGCGGCGCTGGTGGGCTGGGTCTGGTGGCGGGGCCTGCGCACCCGCCGCGCGCTGGAGGCGGTGGAAATGCGGGCGAAAAGGCAATGAGAACGCCGTGTTGACCTTACTTGCATGACGATACGGAAAGACACCCGATGCCAAAGTTGAACCCTCTTCTGCTGATCCCGCCGGTACTGCTGGTCGGCTTTGTGGCCTTCGTCGCGGTGGGCAACCTGCGCGAGGACCGGGATGCGCTGCCCTCGGCCCGGGCCGGCCAGGCCGCGCCCGTTGTGGCCCTGGAGGAAATGCCGGGCCGCGCCCTGTTCACCGACGGCATGATCCGCGAGGGCGAGGTGACATTGGTGAACTTCTGGGCGTCCTGGTGCCCCCCTTGCCGCGCTGAACACCCGGTGCTGGAGGATCTGGCCGCCGAGGGAATCACCGTTCTGGGCGTGAACTACCGCGATCAGCCCGACCGCGCCGATGCCTTTCTGGAGGAACTGGGCGATCCCTACCGCGCCGTGGGTGCCGACCCGCGCGCGCGCATGGGGCTGGACTGGGGCGTCGTGGGTCTGCCGGAAACCTTTGTGCTGGATGGGCAGGGCAATGTCGTTCTGCGCTATGCCGGGCCTATCACCACCGAGATCGTGGAAAGCCGCATCCGCCCGGCGATGGCCCGCGCGGCAGGCGAATAGGGCTGTGGCCGGCGCGCCTTCGGACGGCACGCTGACCGAAACGGGCCTGCCGGCCCGGGGTACCGGCCGCGTTCTGTTGCTGGCCTGCGGGGCCTTGGCGCATGAAATCCTGGCACTGAAAGCCGCCAATGGCTGGGATCATCTGGACCTGCATTGCCTTCCCGCCAATCTGCATCTGTGGCCGGACCGCATACCTGATGCCGTCGAGGCTGCGGTCACGGCGCATCGGTCGGGCTATGACAGCATTTTCGTGGTCTATGCCGATTGTGGCACCGGCGGGCTGTTGCAGGCGCGTTGCGACAAGCTGGGCGTGCAGATGGTGGCTGGCCCGCATTGCTATGCCTTTTTCGAGGGGGTCGACAACTTTGCCGCCCATGCCGATACCGAAATCACGGCCTTTTACCTGACGGATTTCCTGGTCCGGCAGTTCGATGCCTTTGTCTGGCGGCCGATGGGCTTTGACCGCCACCCCGAATTGATCGCCATGATGTTCGGTAATTATGACCGGCTGATCTATCAGGCACAGACCGATGACCCGGCGCTGGATGCACAGGCGCGCATGCATGCGGCGCGGTTGGGGCTGGCCTATGAACGGCGCTTCACGGGCTATGGCGATCTGGCGGTCGCCTTGCAAGGGGTGGCCCGGCAACAGGCATGACCGACCGCCCAGCCGCGCCAGCTGCCGCCGCCCGGTGGCCGGCAGGCGGGAACCGGGCATGATCAATTCATGCGCAGGGCGCGCCGAATCCGGTGCCGGCCGGTGCAGGGGTGGTTGTTTCGCGCCGCGCTGCGGCCTATTGTCATGCCCAAGATGCTGCGCGGATCACCGCCCCTGACCGGAACGCTGCCATGAGCCGCAAGCCCAACAACCTGCCTGAAACCGGCCCTGTACAACGGCTTTCGCTGGTCGAACGCTATCGGCTGCAGACCTGGTTTCTGGGCATCATCGCGGGTGCCGTGGTGCTGACGCTGCTGGTGCAGGCGCGGTTCATCCTGATTTCGCTGGTCATTGCGATCATCCTGTTCGCGCTGACCACGGATGCGATCAATTCGATCTCGCGCCTTCGGATCGGCACCTGGCGCATTACCAACTGGCTGGCCTCTACCGTGGCCTTTGCGTTGATAGCCATCGTGCTGCTGTCGCTGTCCGGCATCATACTGGCGCAGATCAACACGGTCGTCTCCACCACCGTTGCCTATACCGATCAGGCCGTCAGCGCCATTGCGCAGCTTTTCGCCTGGATGGGCCCCGATACAGAGGCCGCGGTGGCCGCCTCGATCCGCTCGATCGAACTGTCGGGCTATATCCGCACGGCGGCCGGCCAGGCGGGTAACGTGCTGTCGGCCACCACGCTGGTGATCCTGTTCGTGGGTTTCCTGTTTGCCGAGCGTATCTGGTTTGCCACCAAGCTGGAAAACCTGATGGAAGACCAGGCCAAGGCCGAGCGTGTGGGGCGTATCATCCGCTCGATCATCCGGCGCGTGAACCATTACCTGCTGGTCAAGACCGGAGTCAGCGCGGCAACGGGGCTGGCGGTCTATCTGGTGATGCGGTTCTTCGATCTGGAATTCGCCGCGGCAATGGGCATCCTGACCTTCATCCTGAACTACCTGCCCTCGGTCGGGTCGATCATTGCCACCTTCCTGATTGCGCTGGTGGCCTATATGCAGTTGACTGAACCGGCTACGGCACTGTTGATCTTCGTGCTGGTGGGGATGATCCAGTTCATGCTGGGGTCGGTGATCGACCCCATGCTGATGGGCCGTACCTTGCGCGTGTCCTCGTTCGGGATCATCATCTCGATGGCCTTCTGGGGGGCGCTCTGGGGCGTGCCGGGCATGTTCCTGGCGGTGCCCATCATGGTGGCCACGATGATCGTATGCTCGCATATCCCTTCGGCGCGGCCCGTGGCGATCCTGCTGTCGCGCGAGGGGTTGCCGGAGCCGGAAAACGACGATCACATGGCCGAAGCCGCCCGGCCAGAACGCCGCGCCGCCGCCGAATAGCCAGCAACCGCAACGGGCGCGTCAGCACCGCGCTGGTATCGCCGGTTTTCGATGCCTTTTCGCTTGGGGCGCGGTTCCGGCGGGCCACCCCGCGTACCGCATCCAAGGCGCGTTGACCGAACGCCGGTTTCAGGCCAGATGCAGGGTCACGCGGCGGTTCTGGCGCCCTTTGTTTTCGATCTTGCCCAGTGCCAATGCGCCAATTTCACCGGTACGGGCCACATGGGTGCCGCCACAGGGCTGCAGGTCTACCTGTGCATCCCCCCGCCCGATGCGGATCAGCCGCACCCGCCCCTGCCCCATCGGCGGCGCCACGGACATGGTTTTCACCAGCCCCGGATTGGCGGCCAGTTCGGCATCGGTGATCCAGTCTTCGGTCACGGGCAGATCACGCGCCACCAGTTCGTTCAGCGCGCTTTCCAGTGCCGCCTTGTCGCCGGGCGCCTCGGGCATGGCAAAATCCAGCCGCCCCTTGCCCGGGCCGATCTGCCCGCCCGTCACCGGCAGCGGTATCACCACCGACAACAGGTGCAGCGCGGTATGCACCCGCATGTGCAGATGCCGGCGCGGCCAGTCCAGTTCCAGCGTCACCGCATCGCCGGGCGCCGGCCGCGCGGCGCCCGCTTCGGCCGGGCTCAGGGCCACGCCGCCCCCCTCGGCCTTGCGCGTGTCGCCGCTGGCCAGCCGCCCCCCC
>JAFIED010000211.1 GCA_020832805.1 Pararhodobacter sp. | reverse complement strand
AAGGCCGGGAAGGCGAAGAAGGTCGCCATTACCGCCGTCATGCGTCGCATCATCGTTCTCGCAAACACCTTGCTCCGCGAAGGGCGTGACTGGCAGCCAGATCGTCCTTGACCAAAACGGATACTCGGCCTCGTCGAGGTGGCTGAGCCGGATCACGGGCACTTCGGTCAGCCCCAGCATGGTCGCGGCCAGCACGCGGCCGTGGCCCGCGATCAGCTCGCCATCGTCAGCCACCATGCAGGGGACGGTCCAGCCGAACTTCGCCATGCTGGCGGCGATCTTCGCCACCTGGTCGTCGCCATGCATCTTCGCATTGCGGGCATAGGGGCGCAGGCGCTCGATCGGCCAGCTCTCGATCTGGCTCGGTGCAAAGACCAGCTCCATGGGGCGGGGCTCGGGATGTGGGGGAGGAAAACGAAAAGCGCCCGCGAGGGGATTCCTCCGGGCGCAACTCTTCGATGTTTCTTTGCTACGTCAAGGGGGCAGCTTTGTCAAACCATTTTTCGACTTTTAATCAACGCCTTCCAGCCAATCGGAGCGCAGGTGGCTTCCGGGTGTGTCTTCGCTGGCCACTGGCTCCTCGAAGTGGCTTCCCCGGTGAAAAGCCCAGACGCTGGAAAACTTGCGCGCTCAGCCCCCCCGTATACGGTTTCGGCCCGGGAGGAACCTTGGGAGGGGGGCAGCGCTCAGTGCGGGTGCATTCAGTAAAGCTCGCGCTTGTAGCCTTCCTGAACCGCTGCCTCGATATTTGCCGGATCTTCCTTCAGGGCCATCTGATCGCGGATGACTTCGCCCATGCGTGGAAAGGCGTCCCTGCCGTCTTGCGCCTCGGGCTGCCACAGCCGTGAGCGGAGCAGCGCCTTTGCGCAATGAAAGAACACCTCTTCGATCTCGACCATGATGCCGAGCACCGGCGTGTGGCCTTTCCATGTGCAGGCAGCCAGCAATTCGGAATCCTTGATCACGATCCCACGGCCGTTGACGCGCAAGGTCTCGTTGATCCCTGGTACGAAGAACAGAAGGCCGATGCCGCCTCCTGCCGTCAGGTTGATCATCGAATCGTGGCGGCGGTTGCCCGGGCGCTCGGGAATCAGCAGGCGCCGATCATCCAGAATGCGCACGAAGCCCGGCCCGTCGCCACGCGGGCTGACGTCCATGCCGCCTGCGGCATTTCCGGTTCCCATGCACAGGAACGGAGAGAGTTCAATGAAATGGCGGGCATGGCGGTCGAGCCGGGGGAACACCTTGGCAACAGCGGCGGGCATGACCTCGCCACCGATCAGGGCGATCTCGGCCGGGTCGGTCAGGGTGCTGGGCGAGCCAGGCTGGGTCGTGTCGGTCATGATGATCCTCAGGTCAAAGGAGAGAGTGGAGAATGTGGAAGTTCGAGCCCGAAGCCGGCAGGGCCGACGACCCCCAGAGCGCGTGGTGTCAGGAAAACGGAGGGCGCGCCAATTCCCAGAAGCGTGACGCGCTGACCGTAGCGTAACTCTTCGGTCGGAATGGGGTCTGCCGTTTCCGTATCCAGCACCGAGATCAGATCGGGAACGATGGCCAGAACCTGCTCGCCAGTCTTGGCCAGCAGGTTCTCGTTACGGAATTCAAGCACCACCTCGCAATGCCCTGCTGTCGTTATCGTGGCGCGACCAAGGGTGAAGCCGTCGCGTTCGCTGCGATCGAGGTCGGTGATACGCCCCCGCGCCAGCACGACGGATGTTCCGTGCACTCCTCCCGCGGCCAGTGCCGCCAGCACGGAGGCGAAAGGGTCAGAGCCGGTGGCCCGGGCCTGCCGCCGTGCCGCGCCAAGTGCGATGGCCAGAGACATGGTGCCCGGAATGGCGTGGGCTTGTACGTCAGCGCCGGACATCGAATAACTGGCCGCATGAACGACGCCGCCCAACGCCACACAGATCGCGCGGGCCATGGCCTCGACCCGGGGGTTGTCCTCTGACTGAAGCAGCGCATGGTCGCCGTGTTCGTTAACCAGCACCATCGGCGCAGCCGGCACGCCCGCGATACCGAAACTGACCATCTGCACCTCGGGAAAGGCGCGGGCCATGCCGTCGGCGTCGACCACCGGCAAACCCAGCTTGCCTGCGGCCACAAGGGGAATGGTCGAGTTCATGCCCCCGACCTCGACCGGCAGGATTGCGGCGACCGGCCGACCGTTGAGCCGTTCCAGCAAGGCCAGCGCCTCGGTCATTTCGTCGCCGCGGAACAGCTTTTCGGTCATGATGGTCGGAGCGCCGACCATGGCCACGGTGACGACCAGCGCGTCGGGGGCCAGCTCATCGGGGGTGATCATGCGGATTTCGCCGCCCTGATCCAGCCAGGCCTCGGCGGCCAGCCGCCCGATCCAGGGGCTGCCGCCACCTCCAGTGCCCAAAAGTGCGGCCCCATAGGCCAGATCGGCAAGGTCGGTACGGGTCAAAAGACGCATGCGGCTGTCCTTGATGCGGTGTTGGCTCTGGTCAGATGGGCAGGGTCAAGCGGACCGAGCGCACGAATGCGGACCCGCCGGGTCTCGGGGGGGGCATAGGCGACCTGAACCTCTTCGATCGAATGGATGCGGACCGCATCGGGGCGTGCCCCCGCGGCAACAGCGGCTGCCCTGGCTTCGGCCTGAAGATCCTGCAGGATGCGCGCCCGCTCGGCGGCGGGAATCGGCAGGATACGATCGACCCCTGCACCGACCTCGGCCGTGGCGGCACCTACCGCGTTGGCGACCTCGGCGTGGCGGGGGCGAACAAGGCGCTCAATGCCCGCGGGCTGGCCCCGGATCAGCACCGCGCCGCCACCAACCAGCGCAAGCGGCAGGGGCTTTGCGCCGGTACGCAGCCGGTCTATCCCGTCTTCAAGCATTGCCATCATCCGTGCCTGTGCGCGATCGACCAATGCCGGTGGCAGGGTTCCCAGCGCCGAGCGGCGGCCCAACCCCTTCAGGCCCTGTGCGACGGCGATATCGGTCGCTGTCAGCACCGCCCCGCCAAAGGCACGGGCCTGCGACGAAAGCGCATGCGCAACCGACCGGGGGCCGACGGTTACCGATCCGTCGGCTTGCTGTTCCACAACCGAGCCACCGCCCAGTCCGACGACCAGCAGGTCGGGCATGCGAAAAGCGGTGCGCAGGCCGCCCAGATCGACCGCAGACGTCGCCTGTCTGGGGTAGCCGCCGGTCAGCGTACCAATGTCGGTTGTGGTGCCCCCGATATCGGCCACCATGGCCTCGGCAAGCCCGGTTAGCAGATGCGCGCCGCGCATGCTGTTCGTCGGCCCCGAGGCGAAGGTCAGCACCGGGAACCGCAGGGCCTGATCAAGGTCCAGGATCGTGCCGTCGTTCTGCGTGAGGAAGACGGGGCCGGCGTACCCGGTCCCTGCAACTGCGGCGCGAAAGCCGGAAACAACACGCGCCGCAGCCTCGGCAAGGGCCGCGTTCACGATGGTTGCGTTCTCGCGTTCCAGAAGTCCGACGCCACCCAGATCTGCAGAGAGTGACACCGCGGCCTCTGGCAGTTCCTCGCGCAGGATTTCGGCGGCGCGCGCCTCATGCAAGCCGACCAGGGGCGCGAAGACCGATGTCACGGCCACTGATCGCAACCCCGACTTGCG
Organism: Pararhodobacter sp.; assembly: GCA_020832805.1. Lineage (GTDB taxonomy): Bacteria > Pseudomonadota > Alphaproteobacteria > Rhodobacterales > Rhodobacteraceae > Pararhodobacter. The sequence goes on along the minus strand of JAFIED010000211.1, from coordinate 2,838 downwards.
AAAGCGCCGCGCCGCGGAGCGGATCGTGTCCTCGTCAAGCGGGGTTATTTCGCGCCCGTCGCTCTCATGACCGCCGCGCACCATTACCGCCTCGGCCCCCACTGCCTGCACCAGATCGGCAGGCCATCCGACCTGGGGTGGCAGGCCCTGCGTGGCAGGAAGGCCGATGCGCAGGATTCCGACCGCGTTCAGCCCTCGGCGTTCGATGAGGGCATTGGTCAGTTGCGTGGTGCCGATGACGATGGCGTCCACTGCTGCCAGTTCCGCACGGTTCGGCACCAGGCGTGCCAGTGCCTGTGCCAGCCCCGAGACGATGTCGGCGCTGGTCGGCTCCTTGACCGAGGCCAGAACCTGCGTGCCATCGACCAGCACCGCGTCGGTATTGGTCCCGCCCACATCAACGCCGATCCGCATCGGGCGTCTCCTTCTGCATGAGATATCCCGCGCCGGGCTTTATGCTCAGTCCCACGGACGCACCCGGTTCCGGGGCCGGGACGGATGAGTCGAACGCCACGCTGAGTGTCTGGTCGCCAAGTGCCACGCGGCAAAGGCTGGCCGCGCCAGTGTAATCGACCGAGACCAGACGACCGGCACCGCCAGGGGTCAGGGTCATGGCCTCTGGGCGCAGGACAAGTGTCACGGCATCGCCCGTGCGGCATGTACCGGTGTCGACCGGGATCGTCCCGATACCGGCAGCCGAGACCCGGCCGCATTCCTCGACCCGGGCCGACAGCAGGTTGGCCACGCCCACAAAGCGCGCGACGAACTCCGTCGCGGGGCGTTCATAGATTGTGCGTGGGGGCGCACATTGTTCGATCCGGCCCGCGTTCATCACGACGATCCGGTCCGACAGGGACAGTGCCTCGTCCTGGTCATGGGTCACGAAGACCGTGGTGATGCCAAGCCGATGCTGCAACTCTTTCAGCCAGGCGCGCATTTCGGCGCGGATCCGGGCATCGAGTGCCGACAGCGGTTCATCCAGCAACAGCAGGGCAGGTTCGGTCACGATGGCCCGCGCCAGCGCCACGCGCTGACGCTGGCCGCCGCTGAGCTGGCCGGGTGCGCGCCGCTCGAACCCGCTCAGCCCCACCTGCGCCAGCGCAGCCTGAACCCGATCGGTGATTTCCTGTTTCGGTCGCCGCCTTACGCGCAGACCAAAGGCCACGTTCTCGAAAACGTTCATCGAGGGGAAAAGCGCATAGCTTTGCACGACAATTCCGATCCCGCGCCGTTCGGTCGGCAGGTCGGTCACGTCCTGCCCGTCGATCCGGATGCTGCCGCAACTGGGTTCCAGGAAACCGGCGATCATCCGCAGGATCGTCGTCTTGCCACAACCCGAGGGGCCGAGGAGCGACAAGAACTCGCCGCGCGCGACGCGCAGGTCAAGCGGTTGCACGGCCCAGTCGTTGCCGAAGCGACGGCCAAGGCCGGACAGTACAACCGCGCCGGGTTCTCCCGGCGCGGCGATGTCGGGACGGTCAGCTTGCATAAATCTGGTTCACCGTCTCGACAACATCGATCTCGTTCTCCAGCCAGAAATCCCAGGGGGCGACCCAGCGCCCGGCTGCAGCCTCGGGGGTGTTTTCCACACCCAGCGCCGCCAGCGCCTCGGGGACGCGCATGTTGCGGTTGGTCCCCTGGGTGAACAGCCGGTTCGCCATCACCTCCTGGAAGGGAGCGCCGACAAGCCGGTCCGCAAAGGCATAGGCCAGCCTGCGCCGCATGGGCGAGCTTCCGCGGCACACCGCCAACGTCTGGTCCACGATCGGCGTGTAACCCGTCCAGCGTGCAAAGCCCATCGGCTGCCCGCCGGCGATCGCGGCATAGGTTTCGGCGTCATGATGGATGCCGATCCCGGCCTCTCCCTGACCAATGAGCTGGGTCATTGCGGATGAGAAATTGGCGATCTTCATCGAACCAAGACGACGATAAGCATCGTATCCTGCTTCAAGGTCGGTCGGGCCTGACCCATGAACCGCGCATGTCAGCAGGAAGTGGTTGACGAAGAAGTTGTTGGTGGTGATGAAACCGGCCCGCGCGTTCTCGAAGCGCGGTTCCCAGAAGGACGCAAATCCATCCGGTGCAGCCTCGCCTGCCAAAGCATCGGTGCGATACGCATACCCCAGTTCGGTAAAGATCCAGGTCAGCCCGACATTGGAGAATGACCCGAAATCCCAGAGGTCTACCGCGTTGGGAACATTGCCGCGCATGTCGTCCAGCGGCACGAAAAAGTTGCCTGATAGTGTCACCTTCTTCAGGTCGGTGACGTTCATGTTCACCAGGTCGTAGGGTGGATTGTCCGGCCCGGCGGCGACCAGGCGCGGGAAGAACGGAAATGCGCTGTCGTACTCGACCCGGGCGTTGAAGGTTGCCTCGACCTCGGGGATCACATGCTCGCGCAGGGCGGCTTCGAAAGTGCCCCCCCACATTGCCAGGCGGATCGACTCTCCGCCGGCGTCAAAAGGGGTGCCATCATATTCCTCGGCCCGTGCGCGCCCGGCGATAAGGCTTGGTGCAGCAAGGCCGATGGCAAGGGCGCCTGCGTTGCCCATCAGGCGCCGGCGGGTCAGTCCGGCAACGGTTCGTTCAACTGTCATCGTGATGGTCTCCCGGGTTGGGCGTCGCCTTCAGGGCTGACGCGAGGTGGGTCCGCCGAACAGGACGGAGACAGAAAACAGCCTGTGCACGAGCGCGAGTGCCGCGACCACCACCAGAATGGCCACGACGCCAACAGCGGCAATCACGGGTTCGGAGCGGTTCATGAGAGAGGTGAACAGTGCCACCGGCAAAGGTGTGCGCTCGGCTGTGCCCAGAAACAGCGAGACCTCGAACTGAGAG
>JAFIED010000037.1 GCA_020832805.1 Pararhodobacter sp. | reverse complement strand
AAGGGGCTCTCCCGCCCGTCTTCGCCCCCTGCCGGGGGCTCCTCCCGTTGGGCCCGGCGCGGGGGGGGGGGGGCGCCGGCCCCCCCCCCCCCCCGGCGCCGGGCCCAACGGGATGAGCCCCCGGCAGGGGGCGAAGACGGGCGGGAGAGCCCCTTGCCCCCCGCCCCGTCATTGCCGTGTCTTTGCCCCGCCGATCTGGCGCTGTCCGGCGCCCGCCTGCAAGGCCGGTGGGTCGGCGATCTTCAGGCGATCTGCGCGCGCGCGCGCGCCCACAGCGCTTCGGCCGCCGCCTGCGCGTCGCGCAGGATCTCGGCCTCGTCCGCCCGGGTTGCGCGCCCGTCGCGCAGCGCGAACCGGCCGTCCACCATCACATGGCGCACGTCGCGCCCCTGCGCGGTGTGCATCAGGTTGCCCAGCGGGTCGATCACCGGCACCAGATGCGGCTGGCGATAATCGAGCACGACCAGATCGGCCTTGCGCCCCACCGTCAGGGCGCCGATTTCCTGTTCCAGCCCCATGGCCCGCGCGCCGCCCATCGTGGCCATGTGAAACAGGTGATGCGGCTGCCAGTCGTCGCTGATCCGCCCGGCGCGGATGCGCCCCACGTTCAGCCCCCAGCGCATCACCTCGATCATGTCGGCATGCATGTTGTCGGTGGCCAGGGCGATCTGCGCGCCCGCCGCCTGCAACGCGGCAATCGGCGCGATGGTGGCACCGGTGGCATTGCCCTTGGGGATATGTGCCACCCACATGCCGCTCTGCCCGATGCGGGCGATGTCGTCTTCGGTGACATGGATGCAATGGGCCGACAGCAGCCGGTCGTCCAGCAGGCCGACATCGTCCAGCAGTTCGGGCGGTCGCATCCCGTCGCGGGCGAGCACCGTTTCCACCTCCATCCGGCTCTGGCACAGGTGGGTCGCGACGCGCAGGCCCAGCCGGTCGCGCAGCTCCCGCACCCGGATCAGCTGCGCGCGCGAGCAGGTGTCGGGCGCATGGGCGGCCAGATGCACCCCCATCCGGCCTTCGGCGCCGCCGTGGCAGGTTTCGAACAGCGCCTCGGCCAGATCGAGCGTTTCCTGGCCGATGGCATCGGAATATTCCCATTCCGCCAGATGCACGCGGCTGAAATCCACGTCATGGATGCGCCCACATCCCCAGGCCCGCATCCCCAGATCGGCGATGGCGGGCAGGGTCAGGTGCTGGTGCACATAGCTGTCGTTGATCAGCGTCGAGCCCGATTTCAGCGCCTCGAGCGCGCCCAGACGCGCCAGCGCCACGGCCTCGCCCTCGGTGACCTCGTGGCCATGGGGCACGCCGGGCGTATAGGCCGGGGCAAAGCCCATGTCCTCGGCCACGCCGCGCACCATGGTCAGGATGGCATGGGTATGCACGTTGACGAAGCCGGGCGTGACCACATGCCCCTCGGCCCGGATCACCTCGGCCGCGGCGGGTGCGGGGCCAATCGCCGGGCCGACCAGCGCCAGCCGGTCGCCCCGCACCCCGATCCGGCCCGGCGCCAGCACCGGCTGTGCCGGATCGCCCGTCAGCACGGTCGCGCCCTCGATCAGAAGGTCGTATTTCGGATCATTCATGCCTAGTACCCCAGCGTTCTCGGCAGCCACAGGATGATCTGCGGAAAGGCCACGCACAGCGCCAGAACCGCGAACTGAAGCACCACAAAGGGCCACACCTCTGCGATCATCTTCGTCATCGGAACCTTGGTGATCCCGCTCATCACGAACAGCAGCACCCCCACCGGCGGCGTCATCATCCCGATGACGAGGTTGTACATGAACAGGAACCCGAACCACAGCGGGTCCAGCCCATAGGCCACCGCCACCGGCGCGAACAGCGGCACCAGCATGATGTAGGCCGCGTTCGATTCCACCAGCATGCCCACGCCGATCAGCAGGATCATCACCAGCAGCACGAACATCATCGGGTCGGACGTCAGTTCCTGGATGAAGCGCGACAGTCGCATTGGCACCATCTCGATCGTGAACACGAAGGTCACGACAGAGGCAAAGGCGATCAGCGCGCCGACCATCGACGCCGTGACCGCCGCGCGGAACAGGCAGCCGGGCAGGTCGCGCAGCGTCAGTTGCCTTGTGACGACAAAGCCGATGAAGGCGGCATAGACCACCGCGATGGCCGCGCCTTCGGTGGGGGTGAACACCCCGCCCACGATCCCGCCGACAACGATGATCGGCATGACCAGGATGATGAAGGCGCGTTTCGTGTGATACCAGACATTCGCGAAATTCACCGGGTCGCCCGTCAGCGGGTATTTCCGGCGCCACGAGATGAACGAGGCAAGCCCCATGAAGCCCAGCGCCAGGATGATGCCCGGCACGATCCCCGCCATGAACAACCCGCCGACCGACACCGAAGACCCGGCCATCAGCGCATAGACGATCATCGCGTTCGACGGCGGAATCACAGGGCCCAAGTTGGCGGCGCTGGCGATGACCGCGCTGGAATAGCTGTCGGGATAATGCTTGCGCATCGATGGCACGAGCGACGATCCCAGCGCGCTGGCACTTGCCACCGCGGCCCCGGTGACGGCCGCCAGCACCATGCCGGCCAGCACCGCCACATTGGCGATCCCGCCATGCACCCGGCCCACGAGGCTGTTGGAAAAGGCGATCAGCCGGTCCATCACGCCGGCCTTCACCATCAGTTCGCCCGCCAGCATGAACAGCGGAATCGCCATCAGCGGAAAGCTGTTGACCGCGAACATCATGCGCTGCGGCAGCACCACCAGTTCGAATCCGATCGACCACAGGCCGGCCAGCGCGGCAAAACCCAGCGCAAAGGCCAGCGGCATCCCCACCACGGCCAGCGCCGCGAAAATTCCCAGAACCAGCCAGATCATGCCGCGGGTTCCTCGTTCAGGATGTCGGGGCCGGTAAAGGCAAGCAGCACCAGATGCAGAAAGCCGTGCACGCCGGTGATCAGCACCGGCACATAATAGAACCCGGCGGATATCGGCAATGTCGGCATCAACTCGCCCCATTTGTCGAGCGTGGCAATCCACGCGGTCCAGATCACGACCAGCATCAGGCCGGCGGACAGCGCGCAGACCAGACGGAACAACGCCGCCTGCACCGCATCGGGCAGGGCGCGCACGATCAGGTCGATACCCACATGCACCCCCGCGCGGATGCCATGCGGCAGCGCCAGGAAAATCGCCGCCACAAAGAAGAAACGCGACCCCTCGTCGGCGAAGTCGATCGAGGAATTCAGCACATAGCGATAGAATACCTGAAGGCTGACGAGGATCGCCATCGACGCCATCGCCAGCCCGATCAGGCCGTAGGAAACAAGATCGACCAGCCGCAAAAGCCGGTCGAGCAGGGCAAGGGGGCCGGTTCGCACCGCCCCCCCAGGGGTTACCCCGTTCATTCGGTCGCAGCCGCGATGACCATGTCGATCACCGCGGGATCGACACGCGATTTCAGGTCTTCGGCAATCCCCAGCGTGGCCTGCCGCATCGTCTCGCGGCCCTCGGGCGAGATCGGCGTGAAGATCATGCCGGCGGCGATCAGTTGCTCGCGGAAGCCTTCGTCAAGGTCGCGGGCGGCCTCGCGCTGCCACTGGACGGCATCGCGCATCGCTTCGCGGACCCAGCCCTGCTGTTCCTCCGACAGGTTTTCGAAGGCGCGGCGGTTCGCGACGACATTGATGAAGTCGAAGAAATGGCCGCTGTCGGAAAGATGGGTCTGCACCTCGTTGAACCGGCGGGTGAAGATGATGTTGTAGGGGTTTTCCTGCCCGTCCAGCACGCCCTGCTGAAGCGCCGAATAGAGTTCGGACACGTCCATCGCCTGCGGGTTCGCCCCCAGCGCGCGGAAGCTGTCAAGATGCACCTGGTTCGGTTGCAGCCGGATCCGCAGGCCCGCGAAATCCTCGGCCGTGGTGATCGGGCGCACGTTGTTGGTGGCGTGGCGAAAGCCCAGTTCCATGTAGCCGAGATTGACAAAGCCCGTGGCGAGCAGCCGTTCGTCCATCAACTCGCCCACCGGGCCGTCCATCACCTCGAACGCCTTGTCGCGGTCGGAGAACAGGAAGGGCAGGCTGACGGCCTCCAGTTCCGGCACCGAGCGGGTGAAATAGGCAATCGAGGTGAAGACCGCGAAAATCGCGCCCGAGCGCACCTGATCCACGTTCTCGGTAGCGCCGCCAAGCTGCATCGCGGGGAAATTGTCCACCGTGATGCTGCCGCCCGAAAGCTCTTCGATCCGCTCCTTGAAGACCTCCATCGCGCCGGTCGCGGTGTGATCCATCGGAAAGTTGCCGGCCACGCGCAGCCGGGTCTGCGCATCCGCGGCGACGCTGGTCAGCAGCAGCGCGCCCGTGACGATCCCGGTCATCAGAAATTTCATGTCTCGCTCCTTGTTGGTGGCTGTCGTTGCCTTTCGCCGGTTGCGCCTTGCGGCCCGCCCGACGTCCTGGATGCAGGTTTCACGAAGCCGGCGCGCCGAGGCGAGTCTTCTTCGCGGCCCGAAGGCGCATTTCTGCCGGACTGCACAAATCGTAGGCATGATTTTTAATTTTGCATACAATTTTTTCATGTTGAAATGTAATTCAATGGTTTAGGATAATCTTGCTTGAGGATGGCGCAGGGGGAAAGCAGCCTGATACCATGCACTTGCGGGTGATTCGCCTGCCGCTTCACCACGCATGACAGATACGGAGACCAGATGCCGCCTGCCGATCCCATGCCCAGCCCGCCGGCCGCGCCGCAGCCCCTGCGCCGCACCGCGCTGCACGAACAGGTGGCCACCCGCCTGCGCGACATGATCGTGCATGGCGCGTTGCGGCCGGGCGAACGGGTCAGCGAGGCGACGCTGTGCGAACAGCTCGACATCTCGCGCACGCCGCTGCGCGAGGCGCTCAAGACCCTGGCGGCCGAGGGGCTGGTGGAACTGCGCCCGAATCGCGGGGCTGTCATCACGCCCCTGCGCCAGCCCGAAACGCTCGAATTGTTCGAAACGATCGCGGGGATGGAACGCATCGCGGCCGAACACGCCGCCGAACGGCTGTCGCTGGCCGAATTGCGCAAGCTGGAAAAACTGCACGACCGGATGGAAGCGTGCCACAACGCCGGCGACCTGAAGCCCTATTTCGCCTGCAATCAGGAAATCCACCGCCTGATCGTCGCGGGCGCCCATAACAAGGTGCTGCAATCGACGCATGGTTTCCTGCACACGCGGATGTCGCGCGCGCGGTATTTCGCGCTGTTCGTTCCCCAAAGGTGGAGCGAATCGGTCGCCGAACACCGACGGATCATGGACGCGCTGCGTGCGCGCGATGGTGCCCGCGCCGGGGCCGAACTGGGCGCCCATGTCTGGCGCACCGGCCAGATCATCGCCCAGGCCGTCGACGGGCTGGACAGCGTCGCCTCCTGAGGGCGGAAAGGAAGGAACCGATGCGGATACTGGTGCTGAACCCCAACACCTCGCAGGGGGTGACGGATCTGATCGCGGCGACCGCGCGCATGGCGGCGGCGCCGGGCACCGAGCTGCGCTTTGCCACCGCCACTCGCGGCGTGCCCTATATCGCCACAAGGACCGAAGCCGCCATCGGCGGGCAGGTTGCGCTGGAAATGCTGGCCGAACACCAGCCAGGGTTTGACGCGGCGGTGATCGCGGCCTTCGGCGACCCCGGCCTGGGGGCGGCGCGCGAATTGTTCCCCCAGCCGGTGATCGGCCTGGCCGAAGCCGGGATGCTGACCGCCTGCATGATGGGCAAGCGCTTTGCCATCGTCACCTTTTCGCAGGCGCTGACGGCATGGTATCGCGAATGTGTCGAATGGCACGCGCTGACATCGCGGCTGGCGGGTATCTTCTTTCTGTCGGAACCCTTTCGCGCGATCGACGATGTGCAGGGCGAAAAGGCCGACCGTCTGGTCGACCTCTGCCACCGCGCGCTGGCCGAAAGCGATGCCGATGTGATCGTCCTGGCCGGGGCGCCGCTTGCCGGATTCGCCGCGCAGGTGCAGGGCCGGGTGCCGGTGCCGCTGGTCGATTGCGTGGCCGCCGCCGTTTGCCAGGCCGAAACGCTGGTGCGGCTGGGCATGACGCCCGCCACCGCCGGCAGCTTTGCCCGGCCGGGGGCCAAGCCCACCACCGGCCTTGCGCCCGCGCTTGCCGGCTGGATCGAGGGGCGCGAACAGGGCTAGCGGCGCGCCACGCTCAGTGTTGCGGCGATGATGATGGCGGATCCGATCGCCAGTTGCAGGGTCGGGATTTCGTCGAAAAAGACATAGCCCACCGCGGTCGACAGCACCAGCGATGCATAGCCCAGCGGCGCCAGCACACCCGCGTCGCCCCAGAAATGCGCCCGCAGAAAGCAGTATTGCGCCGCCTGCGCGAAGGCCCCGATCAGCAGCAGCACCGGCCACATCTGCCCCGGCGCCTGCCAGACCCAGGCGGCGGGCAGCGCCGTGACCGCCGCAATCCCCCCGGTATAGGCCAGCATCATCACCAGCGACGATTCCGCGCGCATGCGCCGGGTCACGATCACGGCGCCCGTCCCGGCAAGGATCGTCACCATCAGCGCCCAAAGCCCCGCGTTCATCGCCATCTCGCCGGGCTGCACGGCGATGATCACCCCCACCAGGCCCACCAGTCCCGCCAGCCAGTGTCGGGGCCGGACCACCTCGCGCAGGATCAACGCCGCCATCGCCAGCATGATCAGCGGCCGGGTAAAGCTGACCGCGGTGAACAGCGCCAGCGGCAGCCGCGCGATGGCGAAGAACGAGGTGACGATGGCCGTCGCCGACAGCAGCACCCGCACCAGGTGCAGCCCCGGCTGCGCGGTTCGCAGCGTCGCCCGCCCGCGCCACAGGAAAGGCGACAGCAGCACAAGCCCGGTCAGCGCCCGGATGAACACGATCTGGATGGCCGGGAAATCCGCACCCATCGCCTTGACGATGGCCAGCGCCCAGATGTTCAGCCCCATATCGGCCATAAGCCAGGCCGCGCCGCGCAGGTTGTCGCGTTCGGGCCCCGGCACGGGCGGCAGCGGCCCGGGGCCGGGGCGGGGGGTGAGGGCCATTCAGCGCGCCTTGCGCGGGGCGATCATGTTGGCCATCAGCCGAAAACCGCCGGGCACCAGCGCTTCCATCTGAAGATGTACGATCAGCGCGCAATGGGTATGCCGGCCCGCGCCGATCTCTGCCGACAGCAGCGCGCCCCGGTGCGGCGCCTCGTCCGGGTCGGCCATCTCGACCAGCGGCGTATAGGCGTCATCCCAGGATTTCGCGAAATAGAGCCCGCGTTCCTTGACCCAGCCCGCCCAATCGTCGGGGCCGATGGGGTTCGGGCCGGTCAGCACCGGATGCCCGGGCGCCAGATGGGTCACGCGGGCCGTCTCGTCGGTGACGCGCCAACGCAGCGACGGCTGGCCCACCTCCAGCCGCGCGGGCGGGATCGTGTCGGGGTTCCAGTTGTCCCAGGGGCGGTGGTAAAGCGTCACAAGCGTGCCGCCACCGGCAACCCAGGACTTCACATCCCGCATGAACTCTGCAAGCTTTGGCCTTGTCTTTACGGCAAAAATTCCGATCACCAGCGTGTCGATCCCGGACAAGGCCGCCAGCGTCAGCGCGCTGTCGTCCAGCACCTGGACATCGCCGCCCATGGCGCGCATCCAGTGGTCGACCCGGTCGTTGCCGCCGCCGATATAGCCCGTCGTGCCGGGTGCCAGTGCCACATCGGCCACGCGCAGCCGCAGCACCGCCGGCGCGCAATGCAGCAGCGGGCCGGTATGCGCATGGCTGATCCGTGTCGCCACCTGTGCGGGCTGTCCGTCGACCGTGACGGCCAGCCTGTGCATCCCCGGCGCCGGTGTCGCCGGGGGCACCAGCGCGGCCCCGCCTTCGGACGCCGCCAGCGCCCAGCCTTCGGGCGGGGCGATCGTCGCGCCCGCGCGCCACCGCAGCGCCGTCGG
>JAFIED010000035.1 GCA_020832805.1 Pararhodobacter sp. | reverse complement strand
CGGACAGGCGCTGTCCGGCAGCAGGCGTTGCCGGACAGCGCAGGCCGTGGGCACCGGCGTCTACAGGCGGCCCGTCAGGACCAGCACGGCCAGGATGAGCACAAGCAGCCCCAGCCCCCCGCTGGGCCCATAACCCCAGCTGCGGCTGTGCCCCCAGGTCGGCAACGCCCCGACCAGCATCAGGATCAGCACGACGATCAGAATGGTGCCCAGCATCGTGGCCTCCTTTTGGATTGGACAGGAAAAGCGGCCCCGCCCCCCTGGGGGAGGGGGCGGGACCATCCGGCTGGAAAATCAACCCTTGCGCAGGGTCTCCTTCGCCTTGCCGAATTCCTTCTGAAACTTGCTGTCCGCCTGGCTGGCCTTGCCCTCGGACTCACGCGTCTTGTAGTCGCTCTGCGTCTTCGGACCCTTCGAGCCGGGCGCGGACGGCTTCTTCTTCTTGTTCTTGTCCATGATCACCGCCTCCTTGCGGTTTGCCTGCGCGTCGGAGTCAATCCTTCCGCAGGGCATCCTTTGCCATGCCGTAGGCCTTCTGGATTGAGCCTTCGGCCTTCCTGATCTTGCCTTCGGCCTGAAGCGCGCGATCGCCGGTCAGCTTGCCCAGGGCCTCCTTGGCAGAGCCTTCCGCCTGCTTGACGCTGCCCTTGATGCGATCCTTGTCCATGGTCTGTGCTCCTTTACTGTGGTGGCTGGGGATGTGTTGGTTCGGCGGGCGCCATCAGCGGCGGCGCGCCAGGGCAAAGGCGGTGGCAAAGGCTGCGAGCGGGACCAGCGGCACGGCGGACCGTGCCAGAGTGTCCACCAGCGCGATGTCGGCCGAAACTCGACCCCGTGCCCGCGCGACCCGCTGTGCCTGTCGTGCCGTGGCCGCGCGTCCGAGGAGATGAACAGCCAGCGCCAGAACCGCGAGGGCAAACGCGCATGCCATTGCCGCGGCAGGATAGCCGATCACCCGCGACAGACCCACAAGCCCGGCCGACAGCACAAGGCCCGCGGCAACGACCAGAAGGGCGGCCCAGGTCAGCCTGACCGCGGCACGGTTCCCGGCGCCCCTGAGCGACGACCGGACCAGATCGGCAAGCGGATCGAGAAGGGCCAGCGCCATGTCCGTTCAGCTCTTGCGGGTGACCAGGCCCAGCAGCAGCCCGACGCCGACGGCGATTCCGAGGGCTGTCAGCGGGTTCTCCAGCACGGCATTGGTGGCGCTCGCCTGCGCGTCGCGCCCGGTCCGGCGGATCTGGCGGCCGGCCTGGCCGAGCCCCTCGGAGACGTCATCCGAGACGGTGGACATCAGTTTCGACACATCCGCGCGCAGGACTTCAAGCTGGTGGGCCAGATCTTCTGACGGCACGGAGGCCTTCAGGCCGGCGGGGTTCGAGGTGTTCATGGGGGACTCCGACGATGGAACAGTCACACCGGATCGTGCCGGCGCTCACTTGTCAGCCTGCGCCGTGGGCACAGCTGCTCTGATCCGCCACAGCGGACCGAAGGGCTTCGGCCTGCTCACCGCAGGCCGAAATACCCCAGGACGAAAAGGACGATCACGATCAGGCCGACGATGTAGATGATCCGGTTCATGGGCTCGCTTTCGTTCAGCTTCGTTCCGGTGGCCGATCGGAAATCAACCGCTCTGATCCTGTATGGCCCGCTGGCAGAGTGCCCACCACAACATGGATCAGCCTTTTCCGAGGTGTTGCTTCAGGACGAGGACACGCCGCAGCGGAAAGGCGGCAGACCATCACCCGTGACCCGACAGGATCGGACAGGCAACTGGCCGACGCCGTTCAGTAAGGCCGCAAAAGCGCCGTGATGCGCCGCACGGCCACGCGGCGGTTCAGCTGCTCGGCGCTCTGGGTCGGGATCTTCAGGAATCGTTCGCCATACCCCTGGACGATGATGTTCTCGGGGCCGACACCGAAATACTCGCTGAAGGCCAGCGCCACGGACTCGGCCCGCCGGTCCGACAGCAGCAGGTTGTAGCCGGCATCGCCGACGGCATCGGTATGCCCTTCGACCAGGAAAAGCTCCGACGGATTGTCACGGATGAATTCGCGCATCAGCAGCCCCATTTCGCGCAAACGTTCGGCCTGTTCGGGCCGGATCGCCGCGGAATTCGTCTCGAAGGTGATGCCGTCCAGGTTGATCTCGGGCGCCAGTTCGCGGACCTCGACGATCTCGCGCACCTGTCTCAGGCTGAAGCTGCGGCCCAGGTCACGCCGATCCGCCGCCAGCAGGGCCAGCCGCAACGCTTCGCGGTCGGTGCCTGGCTGGTAATCGGTGCCCGGCCGAAAGTCGGTGGCTGTGCGGATCGGTGGCGGCAGGTCACGCAGGATCACCGGGGCGAAGGTTCGGGTATCGTCGATCAGCAGGTACTCACGGCCATCCGGTTCGACCCGCACGCGCCGCAGCGCACGGCCGTTCACATCCCGAACGGTGATGATCGTGGTGCCGTCCTCGCGGATCACGACGGTCCGGGTCGATCCGTCGGCGAAGCGCTCGGTGCGCACTTCGGAGCCCGGTGTGCGCAGCAGGGCGTCGTCATCCTTCAGCACGGTGTAGACGCCGTCATCATCAAGCAGCACCACCCTGTCACCGGTCTGCGCTTCGACCCGCCGCCCGTTCGCCAGGATCGCACCGACCACGACCGCCCCCAGGGCAAACAGCCCGGCGCGCTCGAGATCGCTCAGACCGCTGGGGGAACGGGGCGTTGCGGCGGGTGCCTGCCCGGGGACCGACCGGGTTGCCTCGCGCGGGCGGCGCCAGTCACGAAACTCCTCGCTGCTGGAACGTCTTGTCTGCTCGGTCACCGTTTCGGAGATCACTTCGGCCGGTTCCGCCGAGTCGGGATCCGAACCCGCCAGCGTTGCCGCGGCCGCCTCGACGGCCAGCACGGCGGCTCTCGCCCGGGCCTCGGCAGCAGCGGCGTCCTCGGCCGCCGCGCGCGCGGCGGCCTGTGCGGCCTCCTCGGCTCGGGCTGCGGCGGCTTCGGCAGCGGCGGCTTCTGCTGCGGCGCGAACCTCCGCCTCGGCGGCGGCTTCCTCGGCCCTTTCGCGGCCACGGGCGCCGGGGTCCGCAGGCTGACCGGGGGCAGTGCCGCTGCGCGCGTCGGGCGGGTCATCCGCTTCGAGCTCCTGGAGGAAAAGCCTGCAGGCCTGATCATCCGTGATCCCGGCCTCCGCACAGATGACTGCGGCGGGTTGCCGGGCATCCTGTCGGTTGCGTTCACTAGCCGGGGCCTGTTTGTCGGTATCATTCAACCCGGCGCCAGGCCGCGACTGTGCCAGCGAAGGCAGGGGTTGGATCAGGGAAAAGGCAACCAGGATGGCCGTGGTGGATCGGAGTGACGTCATTCGCATCTCTTGGCCCTTTGCGGTAAGCGAAAACCCGTGGGGTGATCGCCATGAAGTCGAGGCTGGGGCGGGCCTGAAGCCGGTTCGACACCCGGCGCTCAGGGCGCGCCGACGGGAAGCCTTGCAAACATTCGGGAAAGGAAGGCTCTGCAGCCGCATCGATACGCCCGATCGCGGCCGTTCATGCTGATCGAGGTAAGCACCGGGGCGGAAACTGGCCGGTAAGGTGATGCTGCGCTGACCGGACCATGAGCAATCACCGGGAACAGCGCGCCAGAGATCGCCATCGGGCCGGATGCCGCGCCCCCGAAAGGAGAACGAAATGTCCCAGACCAACATCATCGGCCTTGTCGCCCTCGTGCTTGGCGGGGTTCTGCTGTTCTTTGCCTGGCGCGCCTCCAACGCGCCGGTGGAACAGATCTCCGAGGCGCTGACCGGCCGCTATACCGACAACACGATGTGGTTGATGCTGGTGGGGGTCGCGGGGGTTGTCATCGGCGCCGGCCTGCTGCTGCGCGACGCCTTGCGCGGATGACAGGATGCCCTGCGACCCGGAATGCACCGGTCCGCAGGGCCATTCCGCTGCCGTGGCGCCGGGTCAGATGGCGGCGACGGCCTTCGTCAACAGGTCGCGCACCTGGCCCGCAACCGCATGCAGGTCGGGATTGTCCACCGCCTGCATCGAGGCGACCGGATCGACGGCGCTGACCTCGATCCCGGCATCGGTCTGGCGCAGGATGACGTTGCAGGGCAGCATCGCGCCGACGCGGGGTTCCATTCCGATGGCCTGCCAGGCCAGCTTCGGGTTGCAGGCCCCCAGGATGCGATAGCCCGGCATCTCCAGGTCCAGCTTCGATTTCATCGTGGCCTGGACATCGATCTGGGTCAGCACGCCAAACCCTTGTGCGGCCAGCGCCGCG
>JAFIED010000206.1 GCA_020832805.1 Pararhodobacter sp. | reverse complement strand
CCCTGGGGGGGGCGGCCCTGAGCCGGCGGGGGGGTGGCGGGCCGGGGGGGGGGGGGGGGGGTTTCGGCCCCCCCCCCCGACCGCCGCCAGAATGGCCATGCCAACCAGCGCCAGCGCTGCAAAGGCGCCCACTGCAGCCCGGCCAAGCGGCACCACGATGAACGCCGTCAGCAGCGGGCCCAGCGCGTGACCGGCATTGCCGCCGACCTGAAACAACGATTGCGCGGTGCCAAAGCGGCCGCCGGCTGCGGCGCGGGCGACGCGGCTGGCCTCGGGGTGAAAGACGGCCGATCCGACGCCGATCAGCGCCGCGCCGGCCAGCAGGTGCAGGTACTGCGGCCCCAGTGCCAGCAGCAGCAGCCCACACAGCGTGGCGCCCATGCCCAGGGCCAGCGATTGCGGCACGGCGCGCCGGTCCGTGGCCATGCCGATAAGCGGTTGCAGCACCGAGGCCGTGCCCATGAAGGCCAGTGTCAAGAGCCCGATCTGTGCATAGCTCAGCGCAAACTCGGCTTGCAGCAAGGGGTAGATGGCAGCCAGCAGAGATTGCATGATGTCATTGATCAGATGGCAAAGGCTGATTGCCATGATGATCAGATAATGGGGCCCCGTGACGATCTGCCCGGTATCGCCTGTCTTTTCCAGTGGGGTTTGCGTGGTGCCAAAGGCGGGCTCGTGTACTGCAGAGGCGGGGGGCATGGCGGGGTTCCGGTGGCAGAGATTGTGCGCGCTGTTCAGGCAGGGGCGCAATTTGCTTCACATGCGCATGATCCAGCCCGCCTACAGAGCCCGCATGCAGGCTGAATGTCAATGCTGACCCGTGATTCCGCCTGATGCTTGCGCGTGGCTTGCCTGCATGGCTTTGCTCTCATGCCAGAAACCATGGCGCCAGCCGTTCATCACGATACCGCCGACCAATGTCTGCGGTGGTTGTGACCGGGGTCGCTTCGTGCGAATACTGGAAGAAACCTGAGAAAGAGCCGGCGTGCGGGTGACGAAAAACGCAAATCGCGGGCATACGCCCATTCGCGCATTGAAGGTGCAAGATACTGTTGCCGCCCGCGCCTTGGCGGTCTGTCTGGCTGCGTTGTCCGGGCTTGGCGTGGCTGTGCTGCCACAGCGCGCTGCCGCGATGGAAGAGTTGCGCTTCGACATGCCGGGGGCCAGTTCGGCACTGCGCCAGACAGTCGAAAACAGTTCCTTCCTGATCGAGGCGCGTGAACAGGGCGAGACCCAACCGCTGGAAATCATGTCTGCCGCCCGTGCCGAATACGGCAGGGTTCTGGGGCTGCTGTACGAGGAGGGCTATTTCGCCCCGCAGATCAGTATCCGGATCGATGGTCAGGAAGCGGCCGACATGTCGTCGATCCAGCCGCCCGCCCGGATCGGTCAGGTTGATGTCGCCATAGACCTGGGGCCGCAGTTCACCTTTGGGATGGTGGACATTGCGCCGCTTGCGCCCGGAACGTCCCTGCCCGAAGGTTTTGCCGCAGGTGGCGTAGCGCGGTCGACCGATGTGCGCGATGCCATGGAGGCCGCCCTTGAAGGCTGGCGCGCACAGGGGCACGCCCTGGCTGCGCCGGTGGGGCAGCAGGTGACGGCGGTGCACGGGCAGAACCAGTTGAACGTCACCTTGCGCCTGGCGCCCGGCCCGGCGCTGGATTTCGGCGCGCTTGTTCCGCAGGGGGCCGAAAACGTGCGGCCTGAACGAATCATCGCCATCGCCGGCCTTGACCGGGGCGAGCGCTATGACCCCGAAGCCCTAGCCCGCGCGGAAACACGCCTGCGGCGCACCGGCACCTTTGCCGCCGTGGCGCTGCGCACTGCCGACACTGCCAATGATGACGGCAGCATTGATGTCGAGGCACTGATCGACGAGGCGCCACCGCGCAGGCTGGGACTGGGTGCAGAGCTTGACAGCGAGGCGGGGGGTCGCCTGACCGGCTTCTGGCTGCATCGTAACCTGCTGGGCGGTGCCGAACGGCTGCGGCTTGAGGCGGCGGTTCAGGGCATTGGCGCACGCGTCGGCGGGCTGGGGTTCAACGCCGATGCGCGCTACACCCGCCCGGCCACCTTTTCGCGTGACACCGATCTGGAACTGGGTGTGAATGTCTCACGCGTTGACGAGCGAGACTACGAGGCCGATGCCATCATTGCCGATGCCCGCCTGCTGCATCGCTTTTCCGAGAGTCTGACGGCCAGCGCCGGCGTTGCACTGCGCTATGAAAGGGCGCGCTTTGGTGTTGCGCGCGCGGCGCGCGGGCGGTTCGGTACTTTGGGGACCCCGGGGGTGCTGACCTATGACCGGCGCGATTCCCGGCTGGATCCGCGCCAGGGGTATTACCTGCTGGGCGAGGTCATGCCCTATCTTGGTTTCGGGGATGCCAGCCACGGCGCGCGGTTGCGCTTTGACGGCCGCGGCTATCTGGGGCTTGGCGAAGACCAGCGCGTGGTCCTGGCAGGCCGGGTGCAGGCGGGTGCCGTAGTCAGCAGCGGGCTGAATGCCACACCGCGTGATTTCCTGTATTATTCAGGCGGCGGCGGCACGGTGCGCGGGCTGCCTTATCAGTCGCTGGGGGTCAGCGAGGGGGGCATTCCTTCGGGCGGTCGCGGTTTTGCCGCCGTTTCGGGCGAGATGCGTGTCAGGATCAACGACGCGTTCAGCGTCGCCGCATTCGCCGATGCGGGCTATGTTTCATCCGGGGTGTTTTCAGGCAGCAGCGACTGGCACGCGGGCGCCGGGCTGGGGCTGCGCTATGCCACGCCGGTAGGGCCGTTGCGGCTTGATCTGGCAACGCCTGTCCGGCGCAATGCCAGTGCAACCGGGGTGCGCAGCCTGCAGGTCTACATCGGCGTGGGGCAGGCGTTCTGATGCCGGCAACGCCCCCATCGCCCCGGCATCCTGAGGCGGGGCCAGGCTGGAAAAGCCGGCTTCGCTGGGCCCTGGTGCCGTTTCTGGCCGCGCTGTTCCTGACCCTGCCGGTGCTGGGCCAGCAACGCGCCGGCGAGGATGACGTGGGCTTTCTGACCCGCACGCTGCAGGGCTTTCTGTCGGACGCCGGGCGCGAAGTGCGTATCCAGGGATTCGAGGGTGCGCTGTCATCACGCGCGCGCATGGAAGAAATGACCATCGCCGATGACGACGGTGTCTGGCTGATCTTGCGCGATGTGGTGCTGGACTGGAGCCGCGCGGCCTTGCTGAACCGTCGGATCGAGGTGAACGAACTGGGCGCCGGCGAAATCATCCTGCTGCGCCAGCCCGGCACGGCCGAGGATACGGCGCTGCCCAGCGCGACGGCGCGCGAGCCATTCACACTTCCCGAACTGCCGGTCTCGGTGAATATCGGACAGGTGCGTGCCGACAGCGTACAGATTGGCGAAGCCGTCTTTGGCGAGGCGGCGCATCTGTCCATGGAAGGGGCGATGCAACTGGCCGACGGCAGCGGCACCGCGTCTTTCCTGGCGCGCCGTATCGACGGGCAGGAAGGTGAATTCCGCTTCAACGGCGGGTTTAACAACGAAACCCGGCGGCTTGTGCTGGACCTTGTGCTGTCCGAGGGGCCAGGCGGTCTGGCGGCGACGCTCCTGTCCGTGCCGGGCGCGCCTGCGATGGCCCTGTCTGTTGTCGGCGATGATCCCATCGAGTCGTTCGAGGCCGCAATCAGCCTGAGCACCGAAGGCATCGAACGGGTTGCCGGCACAGTGACATTGCTTGACTCCTCGCCAGAGCAAACACTGTTGGACGGGCTGAACTTTGCGCTGGATGTCGCCGGCGACCTGCGCCCGTTGCTGGCGCCAGAGATGCATGCGTTCTTCGGTGCCGAAAGTCGCCTGCGCGCACAGGGCGCGCGCAGCGAGGAAGGCGATATCAGCCTGTCAGAACTGACGCTGCGTACGCGCACCACGCAGGTTGTGGGGCGTGCCGAACTCAGCCCATCGATGGTGCCGGAACTGGTCGATGTCTTCGTGCGTATCGACGATCCTGATGGCGGCATGGTGCCGCTTCCGGGGGGGGGCGGTGACCTGCGGCTGCGCCGGGCGGACCTGACGGTCGAATACGACGCCGAGATAGCGCCGGACTGGCTTGTCCTTGCCGAGATCGAGGAACTGGGCACGGCCGAACTGGAGGCGGCGCGGATCGCGCTTGACGCGCGCGGCCTGTTTTCAACCGGCCAGCCCGGCGTGGCCGAGGCGCCCGCGCCGGCTTTCGACGGCACATTCGAGTTTGCGGTGCTGGGCATTCGCAGCGATGATCCCGCGCTGCAACAGGCTCTGGGCGAAACGCTGACCGGTTTCATGGGCCTGCAGTGGCAAGGCGGCAGCCCGCTTGAAATCACAGGGGTGGCGATCGAGGCGCGCAACGCGATGATGACCGCGCAGGGCACGCTGGACGGGCTGACCTTTGACGGCTTTGTCGAGGCCGAAATCCCCTCGATGGTACCGTTCTCTGCATTGGCCGGTCGCGCTCTGGGTGGGCATGTGCTGGCGGTTTCGCGTGGGGAATTCGATGCGCTCAGCGGGGCGTTCGACCTTGATCTCAGCCTGATTACCACGGACCTGTCGATTGATCAGAACGAGTTTGACAATCTTGTCGCCGGCGAGGCCACGATCGGCATGCAGATTGCCCGCGACAGCGACGGGACGACGCTGCGCAATCTGCGGCTGCGTGCGGGTGCCCTGGAATTGAACGCGCAGGGTCATGCCCGGCCAGAGGACACAGCGCTGGCCGTGCGGTTTTCCAGCGGCAATCTGGGCGCGCTTGGGCCCGGCTATGGCGGGCGGATCGACCTGTCGGCCGATTTCGCCTCTGATGGAACCCGCGACCGGCTAAGTGTCGACGGCACAATGCGTGCCCTTGCCCCGGGCGAGGTGCCGGGCGCTGACGCGTTGCGCGGACTGCTGCAGGGGAATGTGGCGATTTCAGCCCAGGCCGAGCGGCAGGACGGCATCGTGACGGTTGATCATCTGCAGCTTGACGGGGCGCGGCTGGCGATGGCCCTCTCGGGGCGCTGGTCACGCGCGCAAAGCGATCTGGCACTGGCTCTGGAAAGGCTGCAGCTTGAGGCCATTGCCCCCCAGATGGCTGGTACCCTGTCCGGCATCGCCCGACTGCAAGGCGAAACCCATGCCCGGCAACTGACCGTCGATCTGGCCAGCGCCGGTGCCCTGCGCACCGGGACGCCGCAGATTGATGCCTTGTTGCAGCAGGGCCTGCGCGTTCAGGGGGCCGTGCGCGAAACAGGCCGCGATGCCTTTGCCCTGGAAAACCTGCAGGTTTCGGCAAACGGGCTGACGGCCAACGCACGCGGCGTGCAGCAGGCAGATGGCGCGGCGCGCTTTGTCCTGAACGCCGGCCTGACCGATCTGGCGCGGGTGCAGGCAGGGTTCAGCGGCCCGGCCAGTCTTGAAACTACCGTTACCCGCGCTGCCGGCGAGCAAGCCTATGACGTGCGCCTGACGCTGGATGGGCCCTCGGCGCTGACCCTGCAGGGCGAAGGGCGGATCAACGGAATGGACCGCGTGTCGATGCGGCTGACGGGATCGGTTGATGCCGCCATCGCGAACCCCCAGATCGAACCGGCGACCATCCAGGGGCTGGCGCGCATTGATGCCCGCGTGGACGGGCCGCTGGCGCTGCGTTCCCTGCGCGGTACGGTGCGTGTCGACTCAGGGCGCTTCGTTCGCCCGGATGTGGGCTTCGCCTTGCAGGACATCCGGCTTGATGCGGACATCAGCGGCAGCATGGTGCAGCTGCGCATGGATGGCGCGGTCTCGCGCGGTGGCCGGCTGTCTGCGCAGGGCAGTCTGTTTCTTGAAGGGGAACAGGATGTCGACATCGCCCTGACTGCCGAACAGATGCGTATCTATCAGCCCCGCATTTTCGAGGGCACGCTTTCCGGCAATGCACGTCTTATGGGGCCTTTGCAGCGCGGGGCGCTGGTCTCTGGCACCTTGACGGTCAACGAGGCGGAAATCAGAATTCCCAACGCTCCGCTGTCGCGTGCCGGCTATATCCCCGATGGGCTGACCCATGTCGGCGAATCCGCCGCCTCGCGCCGCACACGGATCAATGCCGGCATCATCAGCGGCGAGCGCCGGGGCGGTGGCGGCGGCACGCCACTGCGGCTGGACCTGACGCTTGATGCGCCAAGCCGGGTTTTCGTGCGCGGGCGTGGGCTGGACGCCGAACTGGGCGGCAGCCTGCGTCTGACCGGCACCACACAAGACATCATCCCGTCTGGCGGGTTCACGTTGATCAGGGGGCGTCTTGATCTGCTGGGCAGCCGTTTCAACCTGACCGAAGGGATCGCCAGTCTTGTGGGCAGTTTCACGCCGTTCGTGCGGCTTGTCGCCACCACGGACAGCGATGGCGTGGCCACCAGCATCATCCTTGAGGGCGAGGCGGACGCCCTTAACATCCGCTTCGAATCCAGCCCGGAACTGCCAGAGGACGAGGTGCTGGCCCGGCTGATCTTCCGCCGGTCGCTGACCAGTCTGTCGCCGTTTCAGGCGGCACAACTGGCCATGTCGGTGGCCACGCTGACCGGCTTCAGCGACAATTCTTTCCTCAGCCGGACACGCGCGGCGCTGGGGCTGGATGATCTGGACCTGACCACCGATGCCGATGGCACGACGGCTGTCAGGGCCGGGCGCTATATCGGCGAACGGGTCTATTCGGATGTCAGTGTCGACAGCACGGGCCGGGCCGAGGTGTCGATCAACCTTGACCTGACCCAGTCGCTGACCCTGCGCGGCCGCACCAATACCGAAGGGCGGACGGGTCTGGGGGTGTTTTTCGAGCGCGACTACTGACCCCCGGCACCGCCCTGCGGCCTTCATTGCGGCCCAATGGCGGGCCCCAATGGCGGGCTCAGTCGCGCTTGAAGGTGCGGCGCAGGGCCGGGCGTTCCTTCATGCGGCCGACATAGGCCTGCAGGGCCGGGTCGGCGATCTGGAACTTTGCGGCGCCGGCCCAGAGGCAGCAATGGGTCAGAAGAATGTCCGGCACCGTCATGGTCTCGCCCATCAGGAACGGGCCCTCACCCATCTGCGCAGCAAAGGCGGTGCTGTTGCGGTCGAACTCCCAGCGCAGGGATTCCTTTACGCCTGCCACGCGCTGTTCCGCCGGCAGGATGAAGCTGTGGCGCGCTGCCGTCCACAACACGGCATCGAATTCATCCAGAATGCGGTGGGTCAACGCATCCTGCTGCGCGCGCTCCAGCGTGCCGGCGGGACAGGTCAGGGCGCCGTGGCGGTCGGCAAGATACTGGATGATCGCGGTCGAATCGGTCAGCACCGTGCCGTCGACGGTCAGAGCCGGCACCTTGCCCGAAGGGTTGACCGCCAGCACCGAGGGATCGCGCGGGTTGGCCGCAACATGCTCGTAGGGCAATTCCAGTTCTTCCAGCATCCAGACCACACGCGCCGCGCGTGACTTGGTGGTCCCGTAGACGGTATAGGCGGGGGTCGACATGTTTGCTCTCCTCTTGGTGTGAGGTGAGTGATCGCGCGTCACGCGCGGGCGTGCAAGAGGAACAAGAGGAACCGCGGCGTGGTATGGCATCGCTCGGCCCGATCCGGCCCGGATCATCGAGAACGCGCGGCCAGCGCTGCCAGACGCATCAGCACGCGTTCGATCAGGGCATGGGCCGGCGGTGGCGATGACGAGCGCAGGCTCAGATCAGCGGTGATCAACTCGCCCAGTGCAATCTCGACCTTCTCGTTCGGCCAGCGCCGGGCCTGCCGCAACAGCCGGTCACGCCGTGGGCCGAATACCGGCGGGCGCAGACCTGCCACGGCCTGATCCGGCCCGCGCGGATCGCCGGTTACGCGATGCAATTGCCGGAAATGGCGCAGCGCGCCGATGCACAGCGTGACCGGCGCCACGCCCTGTCCGGCCAGCCGGGTCATCAGGGGGGCGATGTCGCTCAGGCGGCCGTCGGCCACGGCATCGAGCACCGAATCAACGGCTGCTTCGCCCGCCGGCGGGGCCAGCAGCGCGATCTCCTGCGCGCTCAGAGGGGTGGAATCGCCCAGTTTGTACAGTGCGATACGGGTCAGCATCTGACGAAAATCGCCCGGCTCCATGCCCTGACCCAGCGCGACCAGATCGCGCAAGGCTTCCGGCGGCAGGTCTGTCAGCCCCTCAGCCCGCAACTGCGCTTCGATCTCGGCGCGCCCCGGCGGGTCGTCATACACGGCCAGGCACAGCGCGCGCTTGTCACCCTCGAACAGTTTGCGCAGTTTCGACCCGGCATTCAGCGCACCTGATGTCACCACCATCAGCGCATCGCCCTCGGCCCAGGCTGCCAGCGCCGATTTCAACGCGTCGGTGGCGGCGTCGGTGGCATCTTCTATCAGCACGGCACGTGGACCGGGAAAAAAGCCCTGCGCGCGCATCGCATCCATCGCGGCGGCCGGGTCGCGGCGCAGATCGGCGGCGGCAAAGCGGGTCAGGCGCATCTCGCCCTCGCCCTGCGGGCCGATCTGGGCGGCAACCACGCGCTGGCGCCGTTCTGCCACGCGCATGGCATCGGTGCCGAAGATCAGCAGCGCGGGCACGCGCGGGTCAGGGCGGGAAAGAAAACCCGCGGCATCGCGCGGCGCCAGCTTCATGCCGGCATCAGGGCCGGTTCCAGCATCAACCGGGCGACCAGCGAATCGACCAGCATGCGGATCAGGCGCAGCTCGGCATCCTCGCGCGCCGCAAGGGTGGCAAGCTGGGTCGAGGTCAGCGAATAGGCGGTGTTGGCGCTGACCTGGCCGGCGGCAATCTCGCTGCCATCGGGCAGGGCCAGAACATAATCCAGCCGCCCCAGCATCTGGTTGCGGGTGGCGCCAAAGCGGCGCACCATGCCGCGCTCGGTCTCTGTCACATCGATGCGATAGGCCAGCGTGTAGCGCGCCGCCACGGGCCGGCCCAGTCTTTCCTCCAGCGCGGCAACGAACTGGAAATCGCGCCGGTCGGCGGGATCATCGGCGCGAATCGTGCCCATCAGGTTGCCGCCGGCGCCCTGCGGGCCATAGACCGGCGTAAAGCCGCAGCCGGCCAAAAGGCCCGCACTGCCCATCAGGGTCAGGAAACTGCGCCGATCAGACAACCACATTCACTATCCGCCCCGGCACCACGATCACCTTTTTCGGCGCCGTGCCGCCCAGCGCCTTGATCACAGCATCGGCGCTCAGCGCGGCCTTTTCAACCGCTTCCTTGCCGGCATCGGCGGGCACCGTGATCTCGCCCTTGCGTTTGCCGTTGATCTGGATAGGCAGGGTAATGGTGTCAGAGACCAGCATCGCAGGATCGGCCTTTGGCCAGGGGGCCTGCGTCACCAGCCCCGCCCCCCCCTGCATGGACCAGATCTCTTCGGCCAGATGGGGCACCATCGGCGCCATCAGCTGTGCCAGCGTGCGTGCAGCGCGGGACTGGGCGCCAGCCGATGCGCTCTCGGCGCGGTTCAGCGTGTTGGTAAAGCTGTAAAGCCCGGCAATGGCCTTGTTGAAGGCAAAGCTGTCGATGGCGCGCGTCACCTCGTCGATGGCGCGGTGCATCGCGCGCATCAGGTCGTCATCGCCGTCTGCGGGCGCATCTGCCGGCAGATCGGCGATACGCCGGCTCAGCGCCCAGACGCGCGCCAGGTGCTTGAAGGTCGCCTCTGCCCCCGCGCTGGTCCATTCGACATCGCGTTCCGGCGGGCTGTCGGACAGCACGAACCAGCGCGCGGTATCGGCGCCGAAACGCTCGATGATGTTGACCGGATCGACGACATTCTTCTTGGATTTCGACATCTTGGCCGAGGGGATGATGGTCACTTCCTCGCCTGTCGTGATCAGCTTGCCGTCCTCTACTTCCTCGGGCAGGTGATAGACTGGCCGGCCGCGTCCGTCGCGGGTCATGTAGATCTCATGCGTCACCATACCCTGCGTGAACAGCGCGTTGAACGGCTCGATGCTTTTCGCCGGCAGGTGGCCGGTCTTGTGCATCGCGCGGGCAAAGAAGCGGGAATACAGCAGGTGCAGGATCGCATGCTCGATCCCGCCGATATACTGGTCCACATTCATCCAGTATTCGGCCTCGGCGGCGTCAGTGGGCGTGTCCGCGCGGGGGGCGGTGAAACGGGCGAAATACCAGGACGAATCGACAAAGGTGTCCATCGTGACGGATTCGCGCCGCGCAGGCTGGCCGCATTTCGGGCAGGCGCAGTCGCGCCAGGTGGGGTGGCGGTCCAGCGGGTTGCCGGGCTGGTCGAAGCTGACATCCATCGGCAGCGCGATGGGCAGGTTTTCCTTTTTCTCGGGCACCACGCCGCAGGTGTCGCAATGCACCACCGGAATCGGACAACCCCAGTAGCGCTGGCGTGACAGGCCCCAGTCGCGCAGGCGGAACTTGGTTACCCCCTGACCCACACCGCGCGTTTCGCAAAACGCCACTGCGGCCTCTACCGCGTCTTCGCCAGTCTGAATCTCATTGCCGGCGAAACCGCGAACATAGCGCACCCGCTCGGTTTTCGGGGGGACGAAGGCTTCGCCCAGCGGCTGTTCCTCGGCGCCTTCGGCCACAAAGACGGCAGGGATGGGCAAGTTGTAGCGGGTGGCGAAATCGAAATCGCGCTGGTCATGCGCGGGGCAACCGAAAATCGCCCCGGTACCGTAGTCCATCAGGATGAAATTGGCGATATAGACCGGCAGTTCCCACGCGTTGTCAAAGGGGTGCCGCACGCGGATGCCGGTATCCAGCCCCTTCTTCTCGGTTTTCTCCAGCGCCTCTTCGGTGGTGCCGATACGCCGGCAATCGGCGACAAAGGCGGCCACGGCCGAATCATGGCGCTCCAGTTGCCGGGCCAGCGGATGATCGGGGCTGACCGCGACAAAAGAGGCGCCCAGCAACGTGTCTGGCCGGGTGGTGTAGACCTCGATCCGCTCGAACCCTTCGGGGGCGTCGACGGTGGAAAAGGCGAATTGCAGCCCGCGCGACCGGCCGATCCAATTGCGCTGCATCAGGCGCACCTTTTCGGGCCAGTCGTTCAGCCCGTCCAGCGCATCCAGCAATTCCGCAGAGTAGTCGGAGATCTTGAAGAACCATTGCGTCAACTCGCGGCGTTCGACCTCGGCGCCGGATCGCCAGCCCTTGCCGTCGATGACCTGCTCATTGGCCAGCACCGTCATGTCCACCGGGTCCCAGTTGACCACCGCATTCTTGCGATAGACCAGGCCGGCCGCCAGCATGTCCAGAAACAGCGCCTGCTGCTGGCCGTAATATTCCACATCACAGGTAGCGAATTCGCGCGACCAGGCGATCGACAGGCCCAGGGGTTTCATCTGCCCCTTCATCACGGCGATGTTGTTATAGGTCCATTCCGCCGGGTGGCCGCCTTCCTGCATGGCGGCATTCTCGGCCGGCATGCCAAAGGCGTCCCAGCCCATCGGGTGCAGCACGCTGAACCCCTTTGCCTTTTTGTAGCGCGCCACCACATCGCCCATCGTGTAGTTGCGCACATGCCCCATGTGAATGCGTCCCGACGGATAGGGGAACATCTCCAGCACATAGTATTTGGGGCGCGCCGGGTCGTGCCGGGCGGTAAAGCAGCCCTCGGCATCCCAGGCGTTCTGCCATTTCGGTTCAACGGCTTGCGGCTGATAGCGGGCCTGGGTGTCGCCTGTCATGATCTTCCCCTGAGCGTGCATATGCGGGCCAAGCGCGGGCCCGGCGCCGTGATAGCCGCAGCCGCGCCGGGGGTCCAGAGTTCAGCGAAGGGCAGACAGCGCTGCTGCAGGGGGGCAAGCCATGCCCCGCGCCCGCCGATAGGGCCGGCCGGGGGCGTCTTACATGCGGCGATCCTGAATGCGCATCTGGCGGGCACGGGTCAGGATGGCGTTTTCAACCGCGCGCACCGTGTCGGCGCTGGCCGGGCCGGCGCGGGTAATCAGCGCCACATTCAGCGCGCGGGCATCCAGCGCGCCATCGGTCACATGCACCGTGGCGCGATAGGGCCGCCCGCCGCCCGGCGGCGTGCCAAAGCCCGTGGTGAACACGCCAGAGAACGGATCAACCGTTTCAACCGGCAGGAAATCCAGCACTTCCAGCGCCGCGGTCCACAGATAGCGGTTCACCACCAAGGTAGTTTCCGTTGGCTGACGGTTGGAGAACAGATCCCAGATCGAATCGCGGCTGCCTGTCGCAGCCTGCCGTTCACGCAGGATTTCCTCTTGCGCCGAGGCGCGGGCATCGGCGGGCGATCCGCCAGAGCCGGAAAACAGGCCTCGCTGGCCGCCGCCACAGGCAGCCAGAACGACAACCAGCCCCATAGCCAGCATTGCGTTGCACAGACGTTCGATGGTCATCGGCAGCCTACCTTTTCCGCTTGTCCCCGTATCTAACCGAGCGGGGCAGTCTGAACAAGCCGTCCGAATCCGGTCGCGTTCGGATGGGGCTGCCGCGTTTTGCAGACATCCGGAAAACGGCGGTCAACTGTTGCATCGGGGCAACGCTCTTGCCGGGGGGCGGTCTGGCTGCCGCGCCGGTGGTTGAACCAGCCGCCGTGCCGGGGCAGAACTGCGTCAGACCCAGCTGATCGCCAGGCAAAGTGCAATTTGCCAATCAGCGAGGGCAATCATGAAATCGATGGTACTTTCGGCGGGCCTGCTGGCCCTGTCGGCGACGTTTGCACAGGCGCAGGGCCTGTCCATCGGCGGCCAGGGGCGCATGGGCGTTCAATATGATTCGAACAGCTTCAACACCCTGACCGGGACGTCGAACTACCGGACCGAGGCGCGGCTGCAACTGAACTTCGCAGCAACGGTCGAGGCTGATCACGGTCTGCGCTTTGGCGCCTTTACCCGCGCCCGCATGCAATCGGCCGGCGGCACGGCGACGTCGCAGAACACCGCGCAGTTTTCGGGCGCGCGCGTCTGGGCCGAGGCCAGCGGCTTTCGGCTGACCTTTGGCAACCAGGACGGCGCCAT
>JAFIED010000203.1 GCA_020832805.1 Pararhodobacter sp. | reverse complement strand
CATCGGGGCGCCCAGGGGGGCGCCCGGCGCTTCAGGCGGGACCGAGAAGGGCGCACCGGCGCGGGCGGCGCCATCGCGCTGGCGCAGGAAAGCCTGATAGCCGGGGTCCGTAGCCATACCCGCGCCCTGCGCCGGGGAAGGCGCCCCGCCGGTTCCGGTGGATCGGGTGAGGGCGCCCGTATCGGCACAGGCCGCCAAGGCCAATAGCGCGACCGCCGCCGCTATGGGTAAACGCATGCTGTTTCGGCCTCTGCCCGATTTCGTTTTGCCGCAGATTACCACCATTTCCGGGGCTTGGAAACAAAGCCCGCGGCCGTTTCCAACACATGCGCGAGATTCAGCAGCCCTGCCTCGTCCCAGGGGCGGCCGATCAGTTGCAGCCCCAGCGGCAGACCCTGGCCATTCAACCCCGTGGGCAGGGCAATACCCGGAAGGCCGGCCATGTTGACCGGCACGGTAAAGACATCGTTCAGGTACATCTGCACCGGATCGGCCTCGTGCATCGCGCCCAGTGCAAAGGCGGCCGAGGGGGTGGCCGGGGTCAGGATGGCATCGACTCCGGCGTCGAACACCGTTTCGAAATCGCGCTTGATCAGCGTGCGCACCTTGCGCGCGCGGTTGTAATAGGCGTCATAAAAGCCGGCTGACAGCACATAGGTGCCGATCATGATGCGGCGCTGCACCTCGGGGCCAAACCCTTCGGCGCGGGTTTTCTCATACATTTCGGTGATGCCCTCGCCAGGGGCCAGGCTGGCCCGGTGGCCAAAGCGCACGCCGTCATATCGAGCCAGATTGGACGAGGCCTCGGCCGGGGCGACAACGTAATAGGCAGGCAGCGCGTAATCGGTATGCGGCAACGAGATATCGACAATCTCGGCGCCCGCGTCGCGCAGCATCTCTGCCCCTTGGACCCATAGTTTTTCAATGTCGGCGGGCATGCCTTCGCGCCGGTACTCGCGTGGAATGCCAATTTTCCGACCTTTGATGCTGTCGCCCAGTGTGGCCTCGAAATCCGGCACCGGCAGATCGGCCGAGGTGGAATCGCGCGGGTCATGCCCGGCCATCGCGCCCAGCATGATGGCCGTATCGCGCACCGTGCGCGTCATTGGCCCGGCCTGATCCAGCGAGCTGGCAAAGGCCACGATCCCCCAGCGCGAACAGCGCCCGTAGGTGGGTTTCAGCCCCACCGTGCCGGTAAAGGCCGCGGGCTGGCGGATCGACCCGCCGGTATCGGTGCCCGTGGCGCCCAGGCACAGCCCCGCCGCCACCGCCGCCGCCGAGCCGCCGGACGACCCGCCCGGGGTCAGCGGGCGGTCATCGACCTTCCAGGGGTTCACCGCAGGCCCGTAGCATGAGGTCTCGTTCGACGAACCCATGGCGAATTCGTCCATGTTCAGCTTGCCCAGCATCACCGCGCCGGCATCGCGCAGCTGCGCGGAAACGGTCGATTCGTAAGGCGGCAGGAAGCCGCCCAGAATGCGGCTGGCGGCCTGACTGGGCACGCCTTCGGTGCAGAACAGATCCTTGATGCCGACGGGAATGCCGCACATCGCCGGTGCCCCCCCCGTTGCCAGCCGCGCATCGGCAGCGCGCGCACGCTCCAGCGCGATCTCTGGCGTCATATGCACAAAGGCATTCAGCGCTCCGGCTCCTTCGATCGCGCTCAGGCAGGCCTCGGTCAAGGCGACCGCCGTGGTGTCGCCCTTGCGCAAGGCATCGCGCGCCTGGGCAATCGTCATCTCGTTCAACGCGCTCATTCCACCACCTTTGGCACGGCAAAGAACCCTTCACGGGCATCGGGGGCATTGGCCAGGACCCTGTCCTGAATGCCGCCGTCGGTCACGCCATCCTGGCGCCGCTTCAGGCGCATCGGCGTGACCGAGGTCATGGGCTCTACCCCCTCGACATCGACTTCGTTCAGCTGCTCCATGAAATTCAGGATATGGGTCAGCTCGCCCGCCAGCTGGGGCAGGTGGTCTTCAGGCACGCGGATACGGGCCAGCTTGGCCACGCGGCGCGCGGTTTCCAGGTCGATGGTGGACATGCGTATCTCCGTTTCCGGGCGCCTGTTGCAGGGTTGGGGCGGGTTTACCGCCGCGCGCGGGGCGGTGCAAGCGCGTGACCATGTCTCTGCCTGCCCACCGTCTGCCCACCGTCTGCCCACCGACTGCCCGCGGTCTGTGCATCGTCTGCCGCGTGACCCTTCACCCGCGCGCCGCTTTGGTGCATAGGAGGGCCGAACAGCGAGGGACGACCATGCACGACATCCGCGCCATCCGCGAAAACCCGCAAGCCTTTGACGCCGCGCTGGCCCGGCGCGGGCTGCCAGCTCAGGCTGGTGATCTGCTGGCGCTTGACGAATCGCGCCGTTCTGTCATCACGCGGGCAGAGACCGCGCAGGCCGAGCAGAACCGCGCCTCGAAAGAGGTGGGGGCGGCCAAGGCGCGCGGGGACGAGGCCGAATTCCAGCGCCTGCGCGCGCTGGTGGCCGAAAAGAAGGCCGAGGTGGCCGCGATGCGCAGCGAGGCCGATGCCGCCGATGCCCGCCTGCAGGCCCTGTTGGCCGAAATCCCCAACCTGCCGCTGGCCGAGGTGCCCGAGGGGGCTGACGAGGGTGACAATGTGGAGATCCGCCGCTGGGGTACCCCGCCCGCGCTGGATTTCCCGGCGCGCGAGCATTTCGACATTCCCGCGGTGCGGCCCGGGCTGGACCTGCCGCTGGCCGCCAAGCTGTCTGGCGCGCGGTTCATGGTGCTGAAAGGCGCGGTGGCGCGGCTGCACCGGGCACTGGCGCAATTCATGCTGGACATGCACACCGGCCAGCACGGCCTGGCCGAGGTCTGGGCGCCCGTGCTGGTGCGCGACGAGGCAATGTTCGGCACCGCGCAATTGCCCAAATTCGGCGAGGACAGCTATCAGACCACCAACGGCTGGTGGCTGGTTCCCACATCAGAGGTATCCCTGACCAATTTTGCCGCCGGCGAGGTTTATGAGGGGGAGGATCTGCCCATCCGCATGGTGGCGCATTCGCAATGCTTTCGTTCCGAGGCCGGGTCGGCGGGCAAGGACACCACCGGCATCCTGCGCCAGCATCAGTTCGAAAAGGTCGAGATGGTCACGCTGTGCACCCCCGATCAGGCGCTGGCAGAGCATGAGCGGATGACCGGCTGCGCCGAGGCCGTCCTGCAGGCGCTGGACCTGCCGTATCGCACGGTGGTGCTGTGCACGGGCGACATGGGTTTTGGTGCCCAGAAGACCCACGATATAGAGGTCTGGTTGCCAGGCCAGGGGAAGTATCGCGAGATCAGTTCGGTATCGACTTGCGGCACGTTTCAGGCGCGCCGCATGAATGCGCGTTTCCGGCCCGAGGCCGGGGCGAAACCGGATTTTCTGGCCACGCTGAACGGCTCTGGCCTGGCGGTGGGGCGCACGCTGATTGCGGTGCTGGAGAATGGCCAGCAGGCGGATGGCTCGGTCGTTCTGCCCGCAGCATTGGCGCCCTGGCTGGGTGGGGCAAGCCGCTTGACGGCAACGGGTGTGCTGGCCTGACCGGGCGCACCCCAGCCCGCCGCCGCCCCGCCGGTCGCCCCACCCACCCGCCCGCGCCCGTCGCGGCGGCGGCGGGCTGGGGTGATAACGGGAACGTAGGTGGAACATGTGGCTTGGAAGCGCGCTGCGAATGCGCTAGCCTTGCCGTGATCGGAAAGGGGCGAGTGCGGTGACAGAGGCCACGAAAAAGGCACAGGGCCTGGCCGGCCGGGCCATGGCGGCGGCCAGTGCCGGTGCCCGTGCCAGCTATATGCAGGGCCTGAACGAACCGCAGCGCGCGGCGGTTGAAACGCTGGACGGTGCGGTTCTGATGCTGGCTGGTGCCGGCACCGGCAAGACCCGCGCGTTGACGGCCCGCATTGCGCATCTGATTGCCACCGGCACCGCCCGACCCAACGAGATTCTGGCCGTCACCTTTACCAACAAGGCCGCGCGCGAGATGAAGCATCGGCTGGGCGCCCTGCTGGGCGAGCAGGTCGAAGGCATGCCCTGGCTGGGCACTTTTCATGCCATCGGGGTCAAGCTGCTGCGCCGGCATGCCGAGCTGGTGGGGCTCAAGCCCAGTTTCACCATTCTGGACAGTGACGACCAGTTGCGCCTGATCAAGCAGGTGTTGGGCGCTTTCAATCTGGATGAAAAGCGCTGGCCGCCACGGGCCATGGCATCATTGATCGACCAGTGGAAGAACCGTGCCTGGCGCCCGGAATCGGTGCCCGCCGGCGAGGCGCATGCCTTTGACAACCGCGGCACCGAAATCTATGCCGCCTATCAGGAACGGCTGAAAACGCTGAACGCCTGCGATTTCGGCGATCTGCTGTTGCACCCGGTGACGATATTCCAGGCCAATCCGGATGTACTGGCGCAATACCACCGCTGGTTGCGCTATATCCTGGTGGACGAATATCAGGACACCAATGTCGCACAATACCTGTTCCTGCGGCTTTTGGCGCAGGGCCATGGCAATATCTGCTGCGTGGGCGACGATGACCAGTCGATCTATGGCTGGCGCGGCGCCGAGGTGGGCAATATCCTGCGGTTTGAGCGGGATTTTCCGGGCGCCGCGGTGATCCGGCTGGAACAGAACTACCGCTCCACGCCCCATATCCTGGCCGCCGCCGGTGCCGTGATCGCCGCCAATCAGGGCCGGCTGGGCAAGACGCTGTGGACCGAAATGCCCGAGGGCGAGAAACTGCGCCTGATCGGCCATTGGGATGGCGAGGAAGAGGCGCGCTGGATCGGTGACGAGATCGAGGCGCTGGAGCGCGGCACACGCGGCGGCAAGCCCCTGTCGCGCGACGAGATCGCCATTCTGGTGCGCGCGGGCCATCAGATGCGCGCCTTCGAGGACCGTTTCCTGACCATTGGCCTGCCGTATCGTGTGATCGGCGGGCCACGGTTTTACGAGCGGCAGGAAATCCGCGATGCGATGGCCTATTTCCGGCTCGCGGTCAGTCCGGCCGATGATCTGGCCTTTGAGCGGGTGGTGAACGTTCCGCGCCGGGGCATCGGCGACAAGGCGTTGCAGACCGTGCAGCGGGCCGCCCGCGACGCCGGCGTGCCCCTGATGCAGGGCGCGGCGCTGGCGCTGCGCGACGGGTTGATGAAGGGAAAGGCCGCCTCGGGGTTGCGTGGTTTCATCGAGGATGCATCGCGCTGGCACGATGCGGTGCGCGCGGGTGTGAACCATGTGGAACTGGCCGGGCGGATGCTGGACGAATCAGGGTACACGGCCATGTGGCAGGCCGAGCGCACGCCCGAGGCAGAGGGCCGGCTGGAGAATCTAAAGGAACTGGTCAAGGCACTGGAGGAATTCGATAATCTGCAGGGCTTTCTGGAGCACGTCGCGCTGATCATGGACAATGAAAGCGAGGATGCGGCCGAGAAGGTGACGCTGATGACACTGCATGCCGCCAAAGGGCTGGAATTTCCGGCGGTGTTCCTGCCTGGCTGGGAGGATGGTCTGTTTCCCAGTCAGCGCAGCATGGATGAAAGCGGCCTCAAGGGGTTGGAGGAAGAGCGCCGCCTTGCCTATGTCGGCATCACACGGGCAGAACGGTTGTGCCTGATATCCTTCGCGGCCAACCGGCGGGTGTTCGGCCAGTGGCAAAGCCAGTTGCCCTCGCGCTTTATCGACGAACTGCCCGAAGACCATGTCGAGGTGCTGACGCCGCCGGGCCTGTATGGCGGCGGCTTTGGTGCCGCAGCGCCCGCGCGGGGCACCGGCCGCCAGCATGTCGGTGACGACGTCATCGATGCCGAGACCGTTGGCGGGGATGACGGGCTGGAATCACGCGCGGCGCGGGCCGATGTCTATGCCTCGCCCGGGTGGCGGCGCCTGCAGGCGCACAGCCGGCAGGTGGCCGGGGCAGGGGCGGTGCCCCGGCCTGCGGCGCCCACCGCCCAGGGGGGCAATGGTGTGATCTTTCACCCGGGAGAACGGGTGTTTCATCAGCGATTCGGCATGGGCACGGTGCATATGGTGGATGGCGACAAGCTGGCGGTGGCGTTTGATCGCGCCGGTGAAAAGCACGTCATTGCGCGCTTTCTGACGTCGGCCGAAGGGATCGATGACGTGCCGTTCTGACGCGCAGACCGGCCATTGCAGCGCGCAGGCGCCGCCTTTGGGCAGGGGATGCTGCCGGATGGTCGGACAGGCCAGATGGTCGGACAATTTGGAAAGTCGGACAAGAGGTCATGGCAGACCGACAAAAAAGAAACGCGGCTGCCCAGGGAGGAGGAGGGGCAGCCGCGTCCTTTATTTTTCCCGCACCCCAGGGAGGAGGAGGGGGGCACTGCGACAATCGGAACCCCGCCAGGGAGGAGGAGGGCGCGGTTCCTGCACGATCGGCCCAGGGAGGAGGAGGGGCCTTTCGTCTGGTGTCGGCGGGCTTTCGGGCCGCGCCGGAATTTCCTATCGCCGGTTGACGTATCCGGCATCGCCGCGATCTGCGGCTTCCTGGGCCAACCGGCTGATCATGCTGCGCGAGATGCCCAGATCGGCCAGTTCCAGCGTGCTCAACGCATTGAGTTGCGCATGGGTTTCATTGTACAGGCGCCGACGCTGCCAGGCTTTCCGCATCGCGGTGACAAGCCGTGCGACATCAAGGCCAAACGCCCCTGTCCGTGCTTGTGTTGCCAATTGCTGCATCTTCGTCTGCTTTCGCTTCGTTTCGGTGCGGCCTGTTTCCCGCTTCGTTGTTGTAGGATATGGCGCAATGCTGCGATTGCACAATCCCTTTTCCCAGCAATGCTGCCATGCAGCAAATACATGGCAACGCTGCGTAAACTTTTCCCGTTTTACAGGGGCTTCGATGAAGAACTGATCAATGTTGAAAGGTGACCTAGCGTCAGGATGTGGGCGCTACCGTCGGTGCGCCCCCCGCCGCCGGCCGGGTTTCGCGAACCGCCAAGCGGGGTTCGACGGAAAAACGCGGCGTCGACCTTGCCCACGGTAGAAAAATGCCCAGCTTCCCGGCAAAGGCCAGACGGATGGGCAGTGGATTGACACCAGCGCGGATAGAGCGTCTGTGCGCCACCGCCGGACAAACAGGAGAGAGCGGACATGGCAACCCAGGAAACCCTGAGCAGGGATGCTGTACTGACTGCCCTACGTGGCGTTGCCCTGCCCGATGGCGGCGATCTGGTCTCGCGCGATCTGGTGCGTGCGCTGGTTGTCGAGGATGGCAACATCCGCTTCGTGATCGAGGCCGAAACGCCCGAAGCAGCGCAGAAGCTGGCAGCGGTGCGTGCCCGCGCCGAAGCTGCGGTGGCGGCGCTTGACGGGGTGACGCGCGTGTCGGTCGCGCTGACAGCGCATGGTCCCTCTGCCCCGCGTCGCGCACCGGCTTCAGCGCCTGCAGGCGAGCCGCCGGCACTGAAGATCGGGCGGCACCCCACCCAGGGCCCCAATTCCGTGCCCGGGGTGCGCCGGATCATCGCCATCGGTTCCGGCAAGGGCGGGGTCGGCAAATCGACCGTTTCGGCCAATCTGGCTGTGGCACTGGCGCGCGAAGGCTGGCGCGTGGGTCTGCTGGATGCCGATATCTATGGGCCCAGCCAGCCGCGCATGATGGGGGTCAGCAAGCGCCCTTCCTCGCCCGATGGCAAGATGATCATCCCGCCGGTTGCGCATGGGGTGACCATGATCTCCATCGGGTTGCTGCTGCGCGAAGAGGACGAGGCGGTCATCTGGCGTGGACCCATGCTGATGGGCGCGTTGCAGCAGTTGCTGACCCAGGTCCGCTGGGGCGAACTGGATGCGCTGCTGGTCGACATGCCGCCGGGCACAGGTGATATTCAGCTGACCCTGTGCCAGAAGTTCGATCTGGCCGGCGCCATCGTGGTATCGACCCCGCAGGATGTGGCGCTGTTGGACGCGCGCAAGGCGCTGAAGGCCTTTACCACCCTCAAGACCCCGATCGTGGGTTTGATCGAGAACATGTCGACCTTCATCTGCCCGAAATGCGGCCACGAAGAGCATATCTTTGGCGATGGCGGCGTGAAGCGCGAGGCAGAGCGGCTGGGTCTGCCGTTTCTGGGTGAATTGCCCTTGTCGGTCGAGGTGCGCCTGGCCGGCGACGGTGGTGTGCCGGTATCGGCGACCGACAGTCCGGTGGCAGAAGCCTATCGCAGAATGGCGCGTCGACTGATCGAGAACATGAGCTGATCCCTGGCTTCAGGCGCAGGGTCTTGGCGGGGCGTCCGGTGGGGCGCCCCGTTTGCCTTTGCGGTCCTTGCCTGCCCGGGATTTCATGGGCGGTATTTCATGGGCGGGATTTCATGGGCGGGAAATCATGGGCGCACCCGGTACCGATGCATCTGTGCAGGCTGATTCCCTTTTGCGCACCCTGTACATGCTGATTCTGTGCTTTTCCCGTGGCGCTGCCCGTGCAAGAATCACCCCAGCCAGGGCTTCTTCCTGCTGGACTGTGCTTCTCGCGCCACAGTGCCTTCGGGTTGGCGGGAATTTATGGGAAAAATACTGCTCACAGAAAAGGCCGATATATCGGTCCGTTTTTGGAATGTTCCCACCAAATATGGGTCAGGGTTGATCGATTCAACAAATTATTGGGATTCGTCGGTCACCGGCCCGTGAAGAATCGTTACCCGTCCCGGTATAAACCAGTTGCTTCCCATGAATTCCCATGCCATTCCTTTGTCCACGGAAGAGCGGTCAACGAAAAACGAAACGAGGCAGTTTCATACAGGCACCCCGCACTTCGGACAAAGAGATCCGGCGCGCAAGCGAGCAGACATCCCCCCAGGTGGCATGCGCAGTCGGGCACCCAGAGATGGGACAGAGGGCGGCGGTTCGGACAGTGGCAGCAGTCCGGACCGCCGTTTTCCTTTTCCGGCCCCCGTGGCCGGTCATGAGAGGAAGGGCGCGGGAACGTGGTTCGCAGGTTTCGCGGCGAAAGCCACCAGAAGGTGGATACAAAGGGCAGGGTATCGATCCCGGCCCTTTTTCGGCGTGTGATCGAGGCCGGCGACCCCGACTGGAGCGAGGGCAAGCGCGCCAATCTGGTCATTGTCTACGGCACCGGCACGCAGAACCGCTTTGACTGCTTCACCATCGAGGCGATCGACCTGATCGACCGCCGCATCGACCGGATGAAAAAGGGCTCGCCCGAACGCAAGGTGTTGGAGCGCATCTATCATGGCCATTCGTTGCCAACCCAGCTGGACGAGGACGGGCGCATCCTGCTGCCGCAAAAGCTGCGCGAAAAGCTGGCGCTGAAAGACAGCGCCTTTTTCATCGCCGCCGGGGATCATTTCGAGATCTGGAAGCCCGAAACCTATGAGGCTGATGAGCTGGCCAAGGCCGATGAATGGCTGTCTGCGCAAGATCCGGACTTCGACCCCAACACCCTGCTGCCAGACCTGCCGGAAGACGCATGATTGAACCCGACTCGCCAAGGTCTGCCGCAGATGCGCCCCGGGCGCCTCATGTGCCGGTCCTGCTGGCGCCGCTTCTTGCGGCGGTGGCGCCTGTTCGGGGCGTGTGGCTGGATGGAACGCTGGGCGCGGGGGGCTATGCGCGCGCGCTGCTGGATGCCGGTGCCGAACGGCTGATCGGGCTGGACCGGGACCCGCTTGCCCTGCAGATGGCGCAGGAATGGGGCGCTGCCCATGGTGACCGGCTGCGGGTGGTGCTGGGCAATTTCGCCGAACTGGACCGGCTGGCCGGCGAACCGCTGGATGGTGTCGTGCTGGATCTGGGGGTGTCGTCGATGCAGCTTGATCAGGCCGCGCGCGGTTTTTCCTTTACCCGTGACGGCCCGCTGGACATGCGGATGAGCCAGGAAGGCCAAAGTGCCGCCGATCTGGTGAATACCGCGTCCGAGGCCGTGCTGGCCGATATCCTGTATCACTTTGGCGAGGAACGCGCCGCGCGCCGCATCGCCCGTGCCATCGTGCGGGCGCGCGACGAGGCGCCGATCACCCACACGCTGCATCTGGCCGGCATCGTGGCCGCCTGTCTGCCCCGGCCCAAACCCGGCCAAAGCCACCCCGCCACGCGCAGTTTCCAGGCCTTGCGCATAGCGGTGAATGCCGAATTCGATGCGCTGGTCGATGGGCTGGCGGCGGCCGAGCGGGCGCTCAGGCCGGGCGGGGTGCTGGCTGTCGTGACCTTCCATTCGCTGGAGGATCGGATCGTGAAACGCTTTTTCCAGGCCCGCGGCGGCCGCAGAGGGCAAGGCAGCCGCCATGCCCCCCCCGTTGCCGCCCAGTCCGCCCGTTTTGACGCGCCGGGCCGCGCCATTGCGCCCGATCAGGCCGAACTGGCCGCGAACCCGCGCGCCCGATCGGCGCGGTTGCGGCTGGGCCGCCGCACCGATGCGCCTGCCGGTCCGGTGGTGCGCGATGGGTTGGGCGTGCCCAGCTTGCCCGTGCAGCCTGACCGGGGGCGGGGCTGATGCGGTCGCTGCTGTACCTGATGACCGCGCTGGGTGTGATGGCGCTGGCCGTCTGGGCCTATCACGAAAACCACCGCACCCAGCAGGCCCGTGCCGACATGCGTGCCGTCGAACGCGAGATTGAAGCCCTGCGCGCGGCGCTGTCCATGCAGCGTGCCGAATGGGCCTATCTCAACCGCCCGGACCGGCTGCGCCAGCTGGTCGACATGAATTTCACCCGGCTGCGCCTGATGCCGATGACGGTCGAACAATACGGTCATATCGGCGAGATCGTTTATCCACCCATGCCCCCGGTTCATACGCCCGGTGCCTATCTGGGCACCAGCGTCGAGACATTGGGCACCATCGACCACACCATAGGGACAGACCCCGCCGAGGCCCCATGATCCGCGTTCCCCTGCGCCCGCTTGCCCGCGTCCTTGAAGCCCGTGCAGACGGGCGCGATCCGGCTGTCATCGAACGCGAGAACCTGCGCCTGCGCCATGAACAGATGCAGGATCGCAGCCGCCGCCGTGCCGAACGGCGCCTGCTGTTCATGGCAACGCTGTTCCTGGCCGGCTTCGCGCTGATCGGGGCGCGCATGGCGGTGCTGGCGGCCAGCCCGCCGGAAGAGGCAACCCCCTGGCGCGGCGAGGATATCGCCGCCGACCGTGCCGATATCACCGACCGGGCAGGGCGCATTCTGGCCACCAACCTGCGCACCAACGCGCTGTATGCCGAAACCCGGCATCTGGTCGATGGCACGCGCGCCGCGCATGAACTGGCGCGCATCTTTCCCGAACTGGACGCCCAGGCACTGGCCCGCCGCCTGAACGACCCCGCGCGCCGCTTTCTGTGGATCCGCCCGCAACTGTCGCCCGAACAGGTGCAGGCCGTGCATGATATCGGCGAACCGGGTCTGCTGTTCGGCCCGCGCGAGATGCGGCTTTATCCGAATGGCCGGCTGGCCGCGCATGTGCTGGGCGGCGCGGGTTTCGGCACCCAGGGCGTGACCGCGGCCGAAATCATCGGCACCGCCGGCATCGAGCACCGGATGGATGCGCAGTTGCGTGATCCTGCGCGCGCCGATCAGCCGCTGATGCTGTCGATCGACCTGTCGGTGCAGGCTGCGGTCGAGGAAGTGCTGGCCGGCGGGATGGAGATGCTGACCGCCCGCGCCGCAGCCGCCGTGGTGATGGATGCCCATTCCGGCGAGATCATCGCCATGGCCTCGTTGCCGGATTTCGACCCCAACAGCCGCCCCGCCCCGCCAACCGAGGGCAACCCCACGGACAGCCCCATCTTCAACCATGCAGTGCAGGGCGCGTATGAGTTGGGCTCGGTGATGAAGGCCTTTACCGTGGCGCAGGCGCTGGAACTGGGGCTGGTGGGGCCGCAATCCATGGTGGACACACGCGGGCCGCTGCGCGTGGGCCGGTTCTCGATCACCGATTTCCGCTCGCGCGGGGCGCGCCAAAGCGTTGCGGATGTGTTCATCTATTCGTCGAACATCGGCACGGCGCGGCTGGCTCAGATGATCGGGGGAGAGCGGCAGCGCACTTTTCTGGGCAGTTTCGGCCTGCTGGCGCCCAGCCCCGTCGAACTGGCCGAGGCCGCGCGCGTGCGCCCGCAGTTTCCAGAGCGTTGGGGCGAGTTGTCGTCGATGACCATTTCCTATGGGCACGGCCTGTCCACCAGCCCGGTGATGCTGGCCGCGGCCTATGCGGCGCTGGTCAATGGGGGCACACGGGTGGAACCCACGCTGTTGCGCCGGCCGGACCCGGTGCCGGGTGAAAGACTGATCTCCGAACAGACCTCGGCCACAATGCGCGCCATGATGCGGGCCGTGGTGTCGGGGGGCACGGCCTCGCTGGTCGAGGTGGCCGGCGTGTTGCCCGGCGGCAAGACCGGCACCGCCGACAAGCCCAACCCCCGCGGCGGTTATTACACCAACCGGGTGATCGCCACCTTTGCGGGGGCCTTTCCCATGAATGATCCGCGCTATGTGATCGTCGTGATGCTGGACGAGCCCGAAGATACCACCGGGCCAGAACCCCGGCGCACCGCCGGCTGGACCGCCGCGCCCGTCACCGGCGAGATCATCCGCCGAATTGCGCCGCTTTTGGGGGTGCGCCCGCAAGAGGACGCGCCAGAGATTGAAGCGGTGCTGCGGACACGCTAAAGCCTCGCGCAACGGCGAACGGCCCGCACGCACAGGCATGGCGCCAGGCGGCGGGACGCGCGCGCAACACAAGGCAGGCCGATGCCGCAGCACACAAGAACCCTGGCCCAGCTTGGCCTGACCGCGCGGCGTGGCGATGCCGGGGCGGCGATCACCGATATCGTGCTGGACAGCCGCGCGGTCACGCCCGGTGCCCTGTTTGCCGGTGTGCCGGGCACGCGCTGGCATGGCGGCACCTTCATCTCCTACGCGCTGCGCATGCAGGCCGGTGCCATCCTGACCGACCCCGAGGGCGCGGCCCATGCCGCCGAGGCCCTGGCGCAGTTCCCTGACGTGCCGCTGATCGTGGCCGAGGACGCGCGCGCCACACTGGCCATGGCCGCCGCGCTGTGGTTCGGTGCCCAGCCCGGCTGCACGGTGGCGGTCACGGGCACCAACGGCAAGACATCGGTTGCCAGTTTCGCCCGCCAGATCTGGGCGGCCAACGGCCATGCGGCCATCAATCTGGGTACCACCGGCATCGAGGGGGCGTGGCAGGCCCCGCTGGCCCATACCACCCCCGATGCCGTGACCCTGCACCGCATGCTGGCCCAGGCTGCGCAGGCCGGGGTCACCCATGCGGCGATGGAGGCCTCCAGCCACGGGCTTGACCAGCGCCGGCTGGATGGCGTGCGGCTGGCGGCGGCCGGGTTTACCAACCTGAGCCAGGATCATCTGGATTATCACCCCGACATGGAGGCCTATTTTCAGGCCAAATGCCGGCTTTTCACCCGGCTGTTGCCGGACGAGGCGCCGGCGGTGATCAACTGCGACGATCCCTGGGGCGCGCGGCTGGCCGAGATATTGACCGACACGCTGGCAGACCGCCCGATCCTGCGTGTGGGCAGTCAGCAGGGCTGTGACCTGCACATCCTGGCCCAGCGCTATGAACCGCATGGGCAGCATCTGCGCTTTGGTCATGGCGGTGCTGTGCATCAGGTGCATTTGCCGCTGGTGGGCGGTTTTCAGGCGGCAAATGCGCTGATGGCGCTGGGGCTGGTGCTGGCGGTTGCGCCCGATGATGCCGAAGTCGCCGGGCAGGCAGTGGCGGCACTATCGCGCCTGCAGGGGGTGCGCGGGCGCATGCAGCTTGCCGGGACCCGCGCCAATGGCGCGCCGGTCTTTGTCGATTACGCGCACACACCGGCGGCGCTGGAAACCGCGCTCACCGCGTTGCGCCCGCATGTGATGGGCCGGTTGATCGTGGTGTTCGGCGCGGGCGGCGACCGTGACCGGGGCAAGCGCCCGTTGATGGGGCGGGCGGCAGCCGAGAATGCCGATGTTGTTTATGTGACAGACGACAACCCCAGATCCGAGGATCCTGCCGCGATTCGTGCAGAAAT
>JAFIED010000195.1 GCA_020832805.1 Pararhodobacter sp. | reverse complement strand
TCAGCCAAGAAGAAATGGCGCAAACTCGACGGCCAAAACCGACTGCCCGAAATCATCCAAGGGGTTGAATTCCGCGACGGGATCAAGCACGAAATCAAAGCCGCCTGATCAGGCCGTCACCAACTTTCGGGCATAGCTCGGGCCAAAACGGATGGTCATGGTCTCCTCCTGTTGTTCAACGCATGCGTTCGGGCACCAGCCCCAAGGCGATTTCAGGCACCACGAACAGCAGCAACAGCCCCAGCAGCATCGGCAGCACGAAGATGGCCGATCCGCGCGTGATCTCGGACATGGTGGCGCCCGGCACCACAGAGCGCAGCACGAAAAGGTTAAAGCCCACAGGTGGCGTGATGGCGGCAATTTCAATGGTGATGGTCACCACGATGCCGAACCAGATGGGATTGTACCCAAAGGCAATGACGGCAGGAAAGAAGATCGGCACCACGATCACCAGAATGCTGAGCGGGTCCATGAAGAAGCCCAGCAGGATCAGCAGCGCAACGATGCCCACCATGATCAGCCAAGGTTCGACCGGAAGGCTGGTCAGGCTGCGCGCCAAGCCCTGCGGCACGCCCAGCCGCGCCAGCAGAAAGGTCACGAACAGCCCGCCAATCAGCAACAGCAGGAACATCGCAGTGGTACGCACCGTGGCCTCCAGCGCCTCGGCCATCACCTTGAACGACAACCGGCGCTGAAGGGCGGCGATGCCCAGCGCGCCGATGGCGCCAACCGATGCCGCCTCGCTGGGGGTGGCGATGCCGGCATAGATGGAGCCGATCACACCGGTGATCAGCAAGGCCACGGGCCACAACCGCGCCAGCGCGCGCAGCTTTTCGACCATCGGTGCCGCGATGGGGTCTGCCGGCGCCAGGGCGGGGTTGCGCAGCACCATCAGCACCACGGTCAGGGCGATAAGCCCGGCCAGCATCAGCCCCGGTATCAGGCCGGCAATGAACAGCGCAGCGATCGATGTCTGGGTCATCACGCCATACAGGATCATCGGGATCGAGGGCGGGATCAGAATACCCAGCGTACCGCCTGCCGCCGTGACACCCAGCGCCAGGCGGCGCTGATAACCCTGCGCGACCATTTCCTTGACCGCAAAGGAGCCCACCGTGGCCGCCGTTACCGGGCTGGACCCGCTGACCGACGAAAACACCGTGCAGGCCGCCACCGTGCCCAGGGCCGACGCCCCCGGCAAGCGCCGCAGCCACAGGCGCGCGGCGGTGAAAAGCGTCTCGCCCAGACCGGAGCGCGCCAGAATCTCGCCCATGAACACAAAGAGCGGCACCACGATCAGCACGAAATGGCTGGCCTCGGCAAAGGTGATATTGGCCAGTTGCCCCACCGCCGGCCAGGAAACGAACAGCGCCACCCCCGCCGCGCCGATCAGCCCCATCGACACCGCAACCGGCGTGCCGGTAGACAGAAACAGCAACAGCGCCGCAATGAACAGCGCCAGGATGCCCCAGGCTTCCATCGCTCAGCCCTCCACCGGCCGGGCAGCGCCTGTCCGGGTGTGCCCCGGCAGGCGCAACAGCAGCATCAGCGCAGTCAGCACGAACTGGATGCACCCCACCGGCGCAATCATGTGAATATACTTCAGGCGGATCGGCACGATGGTCTGTGCCAGCGGGTTGCTGGCAAAGGTACGCGCGGTCAGACGCCAGACGAACCAGGTCAGCAACAGGCCGAACGCCAGGCACATGAGTGCCGCCACATAGGGCATCACCCGGCCCAGAAAGCGGGGCCAAACCCTGTCGAACAGATCGACCGAAACATGGTGGCCGGATTGCAGCGCCGGCGCCAAACCCAGAAAGAACACATAAAACAACGCATAGCGCGCAAAATCCATCGCCCATAGCGAGGGCGCGCCCAGAAGGTAGCGGCGCAGCACGTCCTGGAATACGGCCAGCGCGATCAGCAGCACCAGAATCGATGCTGCG
Organism: Pararhodobacter sp.; assembly: GCA_020832805.1. Lineage (GTDB taxonomy): Bacteria > Pseudomonadota > Alphaproteobacteria > Rhodobacterales > Rhodobacteraceae > Pararhodobacter. Next base: position 33,898 of record JAFIED010000195.1, on the reverse strand, counting down.
ATCACGAAGGCCCGGTTCACCGTGATGACGGCTTTCTCGAACATGCTGCGCCCCTGTTGTTATGCGCCTTGGCCGCTGATCGTTACTGCCAGCTGGCTTCCAGCCGGTCCCACAACGGCTGGCCGCTTTCGCCTGCGGCCTCGGCGATCATGTCCAGCACCGGGCGCACTGCCGCGCGAAACGCGTCAAGCTCGTCGTCACTGAGCGTATGGATATCGGCCCCCTCGTCGCGCATGGTGTCGCTGGCCTCTTCCTGCCTGTCCAGCAGGAAACCGGTCGAAAACACCTGCGCCGCCAGGGCGGCTTCGCGCAGGGCTGCCTGATCCTCGTCGGACAGACGCGCCACGGTGCGGGGATCGGCCAGATACAGCACCACGTTCACCGGCTGGCGCAACTGGGTGATCATCGGCGCCACCTCGTGCAGGCGCAGGCCCAGCGCCAGCGTGTTGTTGGACAGCACGCAATCCACCGTGCCCTGCCGCAGCGCAACATACTGTTCGGCCGGGTCGATGGTGACCGGCACCGCGCCCAAGGCATTCAACTGTTCGCTCTGCCAGCGGCCGGCCGTGCGCACCAGCCGGCCCTGCCAGTCCTCGGGGGTGCGCAGATGATGCTCGCGGCACGCCACCAGCCCGCCAAAGGCCGGCTGCATCCACATGTAATCGACGCCTTCGGCATCGAACATGGCACGCATCGTTTCATCCAGCGACAGGCCAACCTCGATCGACGCCTCACGGTCGCCCGGAATACCGCCGATCACTTCCAGAAAGGCCATGGCCGGCATCTGCCCGGACATCACGCCCGCGGCAGAGGTGGCAAAGGGCACGATACCGTCGCGCGCGGCACTAAAGCCTTCGGTGATACGCACCAGCGAGCTGCCGAAATGGCCGACCAGTTCGACCCGCCCCTCGGTCAGTTCCGCCGTCTGTTCGGCCCAGTGCTGGAATGCGCCCGAAAAGGCATCGCCTTCGGGGTGGAAGATGGCCACGTCCAGACGGGTCTGGGCGGTTGCGGCACCGGCGGCCAGGGCCAGGGCCACGGCGGTCAGTGCCGCCGGCATGATGGTCGCTCTCATTAGTCTCTCCTCCCTGAGTGTGTAGGTTCCGTCTGCCGGGACCGCCAGCGGCGTTGATCAGCCCCGGCGCATCAGGCCCTGCACCGCGCCGACAATCCGATCGGCCGATGGCAGGACCATTTCTTCCAGCGGCGCGCTGAACGGCGCCGGCACGGCAGGCCGCGCCACGCGCGCGATGGGCGCGCGCAAGGCGTCAAACCGGTGCTCTGCCACGCGTGCCGCAATCTCGGAGGCAACCGAGGTGTTGATCACGCATTCATCGACTACCACCAGCCGGCCCGTACGCTCGACCGAGGCAAACAGGCCTTCATCGTCAAACGGCACAAGGGTGCGCGGATCGAACACCTCGGCTTCGATCCCTTCGGCCGCCAGCATCTGCGCGGCATCCAGCGCCACTTTCACCATCCAGCTTGTGGCCACGATGGTCACGTCGCGCCCCTCTCGGCAGAGGCGGCCCTGGCCAAAGGGCAGCGCATGCGCGCCATCGGGCACCGCGCCCTCGGTCTCCAGATAGCGGGGATGATCGATGAAGATCGTGGGATTGTCTGATCGCAATGCCGTGGTCATCAGGCCCTTGGCATCGGCGGGGGATGCGGGCAACACGATCTCCAGCCCCGGGTTGTTCCAGAACTGTGCCTGCGGGCTTGTGGCATGCTGCGGCGCGGCACCCGCACGCACGCCGTGCAGCATGTGAAATACTGCCGGCACGCTGGACCGGCCACCGGACTGGTAGTGCACATTCGCAGCCTCGTTCACCAGCGCCGACCAGGCCACCAGTGAAAACGCCGCGGTGCCGATCGATACAAAGGGCCGCCCGCCGGCCAGCGCCGCACCGGTTGCCAGCATCACGATCGCTGCTTCGGCCGAGGGGGGGTCAAAGACCCGCGCACCGAATTCCTGCCGGATGCGGCCCATCTGCGCGCTGGAGGGGCCAAGCCCGAAGACATAGGAACCGATGACCGAAATCGCGGGATCGGCGCGCATCTCGCCGATCAGGGCTTCGGCCAGGGCCTGGGCATGGGTCATGCGGGTCTCGGTCATGTCGATTGCCCTGCAAAGATATTGCGCAGGGCCGCGGCCCTGTCCGGGAAGGGCGCAGCCAGGGCCAAGGCCTCTGCCGCGTCCATATCTGCGGTGATCCGGGCATCCGCTTGATGCAGCGCGGAAAGCGGAACGCCAGCAGCCACCAACTCGCGCGCACCACGCAGGATGGGGTCATGGGCGGCAAACCAGTCCGCATCCGGCCCGCCGGGCAAGGGTGTCTCGCCGGTCGCCATGCCGATATCAACCGGCCCGTGCCGCAGGTCCGGCCACAACCCCTGATTGCCGAACCAGCGCGGCGTGTTGGTTTCCATGAAAACCGGCCCCTCGCCGGCGATCAAAGCCTTGCGCGCGTCGGATGCGGCAGCGCGCAGCCCCTCCATATGGTTGCCGTCAAGGCTGACATGGCGGATGTTGAACGCTGCGGGCAGCGCGGTCAGCCTTTCGGTGCCGATGATCGATCCCGGATAGCCGCCCTTTGCCGCGCCGATTGCCCCGGCGCTGTTGTTCTCGCAGACAAACAGCACAGGCAACTTCCACAGGGCTGCCATGTTCAGCGCTTCCAGCGCCAGCCCTTCCTCCAGTGCGCCGTCACCGAAAAACGCCACGGCGATGCGGTCGCCACCGCTGCGCGCCATTTCAAAGCCCGCCCCCATGGCCAGCGCCGGCGCCCCGCCCAGCACGGCCGATGTATGCGGCATGCCAAGCTGCGGATCAGCCAGATGCAGGCTGCCGCCCATGCCACCGTTGCACCCCGTGGCGCGCCCCAGGATTTCAGCCAAGGCCGCGGCGGGATCGGCGCCACGCGCTATGAAATGGCCATGATTGCGGTGCGTGGAAAACAGCATGTCCGCCGGCCCCAGCGCATCGATCACAGCGGCGCCTGTGGCCTCTTGCCCGATATAGACATGATAATGCCCGGCCACATGCCCCTTGCCGGCCAGGGCGATCACCCTTTCCTCGAACCGGCGCATCAGCAGCATGCGCTGCCACAGAGCCATCTTTTCGGTCGTCTGCATCAGGCCGCTTCTCCCTCTTGCCTGCCTGTCACCATGGCGGCCGCCCGCGCCGCAATCGCCGCCCCATCAGGCAGCACACGGGATTCCAGCGCGGGCGAAAAGGGCACCGGCACCTGTGCCGCCCCCATGCGCGCGACAGGGGCATCAAGCCAGTCAAAGGCCAATTCCTGCACCCGCGCCGCAATCTCGGCGCTGGCGCCAAAGCCGATACAGCCAGGGTCAAGAACCAGCGCGCGGTTGGTGCGGCGCACGGTTTGCGCGATGATCCCCTCGTCCAGCGGCACCAGACTGCGCAGGTCGATCACCTCGGCCTCGATACCGGCCGAGGCCAGCCGGGTGGCGGCATCCAGGGCCCGCGGCACCATCTGGCCCAGCGCGATCAGGCTGATGTCTCGCCCCGGCCGGGCAACTGCGGCCTGCCCTGGCGGCAGCACATGGTCAGCCCCGCCGACCGACCCGCGCATGCCATAGCTCATGCGGTCTTCGAAAAAGATCACCGGATTGTCGTCGCGGATGGCGCCTTTCATCAGCGCCTTGGCATCCGCCGGGTTCGAGGGAAACACCACCTTCAGTCCCGGCACATGGGCAAACCAGGCATGGAAGGATTGCGCGTGCTGCGGGCCCGTGGCCGCGCCGATGCCCACTGCGGTGCGCACCACCAGCGGAACACGGTACTGACCATCCGACATCCAGTGCACCTTGGCCGCCTGGTTGACCAGCAGATCCATGCCCAGCGTGATGAAGTCGCCGAACATCACCTCGGTCACCGGGCGCAGGCCAGACATGGCCGCACCGACCGCCATGCCGATGAAACCCGCCTCGGAAATGGGCGTATCGATCACTCGGATGGGGCCGAACTGGTCGAACAGGCCCTTGGTCTGATGAAACACGCCGCCCGCTGCGCCGACATCCTCGCCGATGAGCAACACATTCCTGTCGCGCGCCATTTCCTCGGCCAATGCCTCGATCACGGCTTCTCGAAAGGTCACCTGGGTTTGGGTTGCGGTCATGCAAACAACTTCTCGTGCAAGGGACCGCTGGGTTCAGGGGCGCCCAGCGCCCGCCGGGCAGCGGCCTGCACCCGGTCGCTGATCTCTGCCTCCAAAGCGGTCAGGGATTCGTCGGTTTCCAGGCCCTCGTCGATCAGGCGGGCGCGCTGACGCGGAATAGGGTCGCGCGCACGCCAGGCGCGGCTTTCCGCATCATCCTTGTAATCCTGACCATCGCCGGCATGGTGCCCGCTGAAGCGCCATGCCCGGCAGAACAAAAGCCCAGGCCCCCCGCCCTGCCGCGCGCTGTCGACAGCGGCGGCTGTGGCCTGATGGACGGCTTCGACATCCATGCCGTCGATATCCTGCACCGGCAGGTCAAAGGCCGCGCCTCGCGCACTCAGTTCGCCCGCCGTGACATCATCGCTGGCCGTGAACTCGCCATAGCCGTTGTGCTCGCAGACCAGTATCAGCGGCAGGCGCCACAACGCAGCCATGTTGAAACATTCCAGCACGACACCCTGGTTCATGGCCCCATCGCCGAAAAAAGCCACGGCAACGGCACCTTTGCCCGCGTTGCGGGCGGCCAGCGCCGCACCAAGACCCAGCGGCACTGCACCACCAACGATACCATTGGTGCCCAGATTGCCGTTCGCCGCATCGAAGACATGCATCGACCCGCCGCGCCCGCCGCCATAGCCTGTTTCACGCCCCAGGATCTCGGCCATCAGCCTGTCCGGGTCAGCCCCCATGGCCAGGCTGTGCCCGTGGCCACGATGCGTGCTGGCAATCCTGTCACCGGGGCGCAGCGCAGAGCAGACACCGGCTGCGACCGCTTCCTGGCCAATGCACAAATGCGTCAGCCCGGGCACACGCCCGGCGCGAAACAGTGATTGCACGCGCTCTTCAAAGCGACGGATCAGAACCATCGCGCGGTAACGCGCCAGCATCGCTTGTTCTGCCGGCAGCCTGCGCGCCTGCATTTCCCACACCCCTCCCCGACTGTGGTTATCCCGGCCCCTGCCCCCTCTGACATGGCCGCCGCTTGCCCGCGGGTTCATCTGCCAGCTCATCCCGCTGAACCCGGATTTTGCCCAAGCTAACAAACATACAGTATAAATCAATTAAATTTTGACCTCTAAGTTCATTGAACTGAAAGAGGCACGCGCCACGGCCGGGGCCCAAGCATTCACGCTTTCCGGCCCGGAACGGGCGGCATGCTTTCGCTTGTGCAAGTGCGCTGCAGCGCCTGACCCTGCCCGGCCTTCTGGGGCATATCCACGCGGGTACGCCCCTGATCCGCGCAAGGAGTTCGCCGCCCGGCCGCCGCGTCCGGGGCACGCCAGCGGGCTTAACCGCCCAGGGCCTCGTACCGCGTGGCGCCCCGGCGGCGTTCGTCGACCGGGGTAGTCAGGATTGACGCGTGATGGGCGCGCTGGTCACAATTCGCGCGCGGACAGATGCGGCAATTGATGCCGACAGGCGTTGCGGGCGCCGATGCCAGTGACAACCCCTCGGCGTAGCCAATGGCCGCTGCATGCTCGATGGTGCAGCCCAGCGCGACGGCCAGCCGGTTATCCTGGCCATGACGCTCGAAAATGGGTCTTTCCACGGTGCGGGCGAAAACGAAATACTGCGATGCATCAGGCATTTCCACCAGCTGCGGCACGATCCGCCCCGGCGGGCGAAAGGTCAGATGCACGTCCAGCCGCGGGCAGGCACCGCCGTATTCGGCCAGGTGAAAGTCGGTGGCGTTGAAACGCTTGGTCACATTCCCGGCCTTGTCGATCCGCAGAAAAAAGAACGGAACCCCCTGTGCACCATCACGCTGCATGGTGGTGGCACGGTGGCAGGCTTGTTCAAAACTGACCCCAAAGCGCGTTGCCAGGTGATCGAAGTCATATTTGCTGATCTGCGCCTCTGCACGGTAATCATCATAGGGCATCAGAACCGCCGCAGCGAAATAATTGGCCAACTCGATGCGGCAGCGCGCGCGGCCCTGCGCATCTTCGGGCCCACCCAACAGCAAGGCATCCAGCACCCCGCCGCATTCGATCAGGCCCAGCACATGCACCAGCTGGAAAACGCGGTTGGGATGATCCAGCGCCTCTGACAGCCAGATCTCGCGGCCTGTCTCGTCAAGATTGCGCAAAGTGTGCGGCATCTCGGCAACCGGGCGCAACCGGACCGTGATGCCATGGGACGCGCGCAATCGCGCTTTCAGGGCGGCATACAGGTCATCAAGTGCCGGCGGGCGGCCAGGCCAGAAGGTATCTGCCGCCTCTTCAAGCGTGGGAAAATGGTTGCGGTTCTGGCGAAAAAAATTGTGCACGGCGCCCTCGGGAGAAGCCGCCAGCAACGGCTGGCTGCCATCCGGCTGCGCAGCCATCGCCAGCAACTGATCCGATGTTGCCATATAGGCCCGGTGCAGCCGCAGAAAGGCCGTGATCAGACCCGGGGCATGGGCCTGCGCCGCGCGCAATTCCTGCAGGTCCGGGCGCATGCCGTCAAAGATGGGGTCCTGCAAGGCTGCACGGGTATCCGACAGGCGCGCGGTGCTGTCGTCTTCGGCGATCGCGCGCCAGTCAACGCCGTAGCTTTCGAAAAGCCGCAGCAGGATGGCGACCGACACGCTGCGCTGGTTGTTCTCGAGAAGGTTAACGTAGGCGGTGCTGATACCCAGCCTGCGGGCCATCTGCGCCTGAGTCTCGGACCGTTCCTGCCGCAGCCGGCGCAATTGAGGGCCGATGAAAGTCTTGCGCACCCGCGCCTCCAACATGCCAACGGCAATCATGCCATAATTGTGAAGTTTACATTATTACATAAAATCATGCTTGTAAACTTTCGCATTTACAGCGGAACCCGAATTCCTTTCGTCATTTCGGTAAAGCCTGTCATGCAAGCTCAGCAAAGATGTGACGTCAGTAAAGGGAAAGCGCCATGACAACGGGATCGAAGCAGCCCAACGCCGACACCACGCCCCGCACGCGGCGCGCACGCGCCATCCCCGTACCGATGCCGCAGCGCCATGCGCAGGCCTATCTTGGGCTGCTTCAGCGCAGCATGAAAGAGGCGGCGGCGACATTGGGCACAGGCAACCAACTGCGCGGGGCCAGGCAGAATCAGTCCAGGGCCGGGCGCAGATCGCTTGCGAAACCGGCAGCATAAGCCGGGGCGCGATGCCGATGGCCCGCGATGCTGTCACGACAAACAACAATGACTGGGCAGGCCGCACCGAAACCACCAAGGGGGTGCTTACACTGGAACAGGCGGGCATGCTGTCAGGCGCATTGAGCCATGATAGCGAGTCCTTTCCGCCCATGAAAGCCGGCGCGCCTTTACCGCCGCTTTGGCACTGGGCGGCCTTTCCGAACTTTCTGCCCCTGTCCGCCCTGGGCCCGGATGGCCATCCCAGACGCGGCGGCTTCCTGCCCGCCTTGCCATTTGACCGGCGCATGTGGGCCGGCGGCAGGGTGTGGTTCAAGGGCCGCCTTGCCGTGGGCGAACCATTGACCCGGCGGTCAGAGATCATGGCCGTGGATTTCAAGTCAGGCGCAACGGGTGACATGGCCTTCGTGCGGGTGGCCCACGACCTGCGCGGCGCCAATGGTGGCGCCATACGCGAGGAACAGGACATCGTCTACATGCCGATCCCGGAACGTTTCCGCCCGCCGCGCAGCTTGCCGCCCCCCGCCGCGCCGCTGTTCGACGAGGCATTGGAGGCAGGGCCGGCAAGGCTGTTTCGATACTCGGCGGCCACCTGGAACGCGCATCGCATCCATTACGACCGCACCTATGCAATCGAGGTCGAAAAATACCCCGGACTGGTGGTGCATGGCCCGCTGCAAGCCACCTTGTTGATGGACGCAGCCATCCGTCACAGTGGCCAGCAGCCTGTATTTTTCTCGTTCCGTGCTGTGCACCCGGTGTTTGACGGCCCCTTGCGGCTACAGGCAACGCCAGCCGAGGGCAACACGAACGCGCTGGCGCTTTGCACCATTGCGCCAGGGGAACAAGGGATCAGCCATCAGGGCATGCAAGCCCGTTTCGAACACGAGGAGTAGGGAATGGGTATTCTGTCAGGCATGCGCGTAGTCGAGGGATCGGCATTTGTGGCGATCCCGCTTGCCGGGATGACACTGGCGCAGATGGGCGCCGAAGTGATCCGCTTTGACCGGCTTGAGGGCGGCCTGGACGCCGCGCGCTGGCCCGTTGCGCCAAACGGTGACAGCCTTTTCTGGGCGGGGCTGAACAAGGGCAAGAAATCGGTCGCCGTCGACATGAAATCGCCCGAGGGGCGCGAACTGATCACTCAGATCATTACCGCGCCCGGCGAGGATGCCGGGATGTTCCTGACCAACCTGCGGGTACGCGGCTGGATGGATCACCCCACCCTGTCGGCGCATCGCCCGGACATGGTAATGGTGACGCTGCTGGGCGACCGGCATGGGCGCCCGCAGGTTGACTATACCGTCAACCCGGCTCTGGGCTTCCCCGATGCCACAGGCCCTGCCGGTTCGACCGACCCTGTGGCGCATGTCCTGCCTGCCTGGGACTGCATTGCCGGCAACATGGCTGTCACGGCGCTTCTGGCTGCAGAAAGGCACCGATTGCGCACCGGGCAAGGGCAGGAAGTGGCGTTCTCGCTCAAGGATGCGGCAGCGGCGATGCTGGGAAATCTGGGCATCATTGGCGAGGTCTGTGTCAACGGCGTGGACCGGCCAAAGGCAGGCAACGCGCTGTATGGCGGATATGGCCAGGATTTCCTGTGCGCCGATGGACAACGGGTCATGGTGATCGGCCTGACGCGCCGGCAATGGGACGGGCTGGTCGCGGCAACTGGCATGCAGGATGCCATTGCGCTGCTGGAACGCCGCATCGGCGAAAGCCTGAAGGAAGAAGGCGCGCGCTTTGCGCATCGCGCGGCCATCACCGCCGTTCTGGCACCGTTCTTTTCCGCCCGGCGGGTGGATGACTTTGCCGGCACCTTTGACAAGGCCGGCGTCACCTGGTCGCTGTTTCGCAGCTTTGCCCGGGCGGTGCATGAAGACCCTGACCTGTCGCCGGCTTCAAACCCGCTTTTCGCCGAGATCGATCAGCCTGGTATTGGCCGCTTTCCGGTGCCCGGTACGCCCTTCGGGTTTTCGGCACTCCCGCGCGAGGCGCCCGCCCCCGCGCCCACCCTTGGCGCCCATACCGAGGAAGTGCTGTCAGAGGTCGCAGGCATGTCCGGTCTGCAGATTGCGCGGCTGTTCGACAGGGGAATCGTGGCAGGCCCTCGCCCTTGGCAGCGCGTGGCCGTCTAGGGCAAGGCGTGGCATTGGGCCCCTACCCCAGGGGGCACGCGACGCCAACGGCAACAAGTTTCACAGCGAGGCTTGCAGGCAGGATTTCACCACGCCTGACCAGCCAGGGCATGGTGGTTCCTTGCATTCATCAAAGCGCCGGCAGATCATGGCGTGATGAGCAACGATATGAAACGCCCCGTTCTGCGCATCCGCATCGTCTTTGGCGAGGACGAGATGATCGGCCCCGGCAAAGCCGAGCTTCCGGAGCGGATCGACCACTGCGGATCGATCGCCGCGGCAGGGCGCGAGATGGGAATGAGCTACAAGCGCGCGTGGGAACTGGTGGGCACCCTGAACGCGATGTTCCGCGACCCGCTGGTGGAAAGCACGCGTGGCGGACCGGGCGGCGGCGGGGCCGTGCTGACCGTCGCCGGGCATGAGGTGCTGGAACTTTATCGTGCCTTCGAACAAGAGGCGGCAAAGGCCGGCGCCGCGCAGCTGGACGCCCTGAACTCTCGCCTGCACGCTATGTCCGGTGAAAAATAACGCTTGCCAGCACAGCGGCCTCCCGGCGATATGTTTCATCAGTCATATCAACCGGGAGCCGCGCGTGCCCCTGACTTTTGCCCGTCGTGCCGTTCTGGCGATTCTGCCATCCCTGGCCCTTGTCGCAACCCCGATCCGCGCGGGCGCGGACGAGGTGCTGGTCTTCGCCGCTGCCAGCCTGACCAATGCGCTGGATCAGGTTGCTGCGGCGTGGATGGCCGAGACAGGCCACAGCGCTGTCATGTCCTATGCCGGGTCTTCGGCACTGGCGCGGCAAATCCAGGAAGGCGCGCCCGCGGATATCTTCATCTCGGCCAGCGTCGACTGGATGGACGCGGTAGAGACCTCGGGCGATTTGCGCGCCGGCACGCGGCGCGACATCCTCGGCAATACGCTGGTGCTGATTGCCCATGGACGGGATGCGGCACCCGTGACCATTGACGAAAGCCTGGACCTGCTGGGCATGCTGGATGGCGGGCGACTGTCGATGGCGCTGGGCGAGGCTGTTCCCGCCGGTGTCTACGGCAAGGCGGCGCTCTCGTCGCTGGGGCTTTGGGGCCAGGTGGCGCCGCATGTGGTGCAGTCCTACAGCGTGCGTTCTGCGCTTGCCTTCGTCGCGATGGGAGAGGCGCCGCTGGGCATCGTTTATGCCACCGATGCGGCGGTCGAGGACAATGTCAGCGCCATCGGCTCCTTTCCTCCGGGCAGTCACCCGCCGATCATCCTGCCCGCGGCGATCACTGCTCAGTCCGACAGCCCGGTTGCCGGGGCGCTGCTCGACTTTATGATCTCTGCACCTGCCCGGGCCATCTGGGCGGCGCACGGCTTTGAACTGCGCAACTGATGTGGGACGGGCCGGCAGGCTGGCTTGGACCGGCAGAGTGGGAGGCGGTGCGGCTGTCGGCCCGGGTGGCGTTGTGGGCAACGCTGGTCAGCCTGCCATTCGGCATCCTTGTTGCCCATGTGCTGGCGCGGCGGGAATTCCCGGGCAAGCAGGTCCTGAACGGCCTGGTGCATCTGCCGCTGATCCTGCCGCCGGTGGTGACGGGCTATCTGTTGCTGCTGGCGCTGGGTCGGCGGGGCCCGGTGGGACAGTGGCTGGAGGCGTGGTTCGGCATCGTCGTTGCCTTTCGCTGGACCGGTGCCGTCGTCGCCGCCGCCGTCATGGCCTTTCCGCTGATGGTTCGCGCGATCCGGCTGGCCATCGAGGCGGTGGATCCGAAGCTCGAACAGGCGGCAGGCACGCTGGGGGCATCGCGACTTTGGGTGTTCCTGACGGTAACGCTGCCGCTGATCCTGCCCGGGATCATCGCCGGCGCCATCCTTGCCTTTGCCAAGGCGATCGGCGAGTTCGGAGCGACGATCACGTTCGTCTCGAACATCCCCGGTCAGACCCAGACGATGCCGCTGGCGATCTACGCCTTCCTGCAGGTGCCCGGCGGACAGGAGGCCGCAGCGCGGCTGGCAACCGTGGCCATCGTCATCGCCATGGCGGCGCTGCTGCTGTCAGAGTTCATCGCCCGCAGGGTAGCGCGCATGGTGGGGGGCAGATGACGCTGGCTCTGCAGATCCGGCACCGGTTCGATGGGTTCGAGCTGGAGGTCGAAGTGACCTCTCCGCCGGGCGTGACCGTTCTGTTCGGCCCGTCGGGCTCGGGCAAGACCACGCTGGTCAATGCCGTGGCGGGCCTTCTGCGCCCCGACGCGGGCCGGGTCGCGGTGGGTGACTGGGTGCTGCTGGACACCGCCGCGCGGCGCTTCCTTCCGCCTCATCGGCGCCGGATCGGATATATCTTTCAGGAAGGGCGGCTGTTTCCCCATCTGACGGTGCGCCAGAACCTCGCATATGGCCGCTGGTTCGCGCCCCGCAATGCGCGCCCCGAAAGCCAGGAGCGCGTTGTGGACATGCTTGGCATCGGCCATCTGCTGTCTCGCCGCCCCGGCGCGCTTTCGGGCGGCGAAAAGCAGCGGGTCGCCATCGGGCGGGCACTGCTGTCTGCCCCGCGCCTGATCCTTGCCGACGAGCCGCTGGCCGCGCTGGACGAGGCGCGCAAGGCCGAGATCCTGCCCTATTTCGAGCGCCTGCGCGACGAGGTCACGGTGCCGATCCTGTATGTCAGCCACTCATCGGCCGAAGTGGCGCGGCTGGCGACAACGGTTGTGGCTTTGAAAGGCGGCAAGGTTGCGGCCATCGGGCCACCGGGCCAGGTGCTGGGCGACGTGGGGGCAGTGGGGGCCCGCAGCCTGGCCTCGGTCCTGACTGCGCGGGTCATGGCGCATCACACTGACGGACTGAGCGAGCTGGACTCGGCCGCGGGCATGCTGCTGCTGCCCCGTATCGCCGCCGCCACCGGTGCCACCGTCCGCGTGCGGATCGCGGCGCATGACGTGATCCTGTCGCGCACGATGCCCAAGGGGCTGTCGGCGCTGAACGTGCTGACCGGCACGATTGCCGATATCCGCCCCGGGCAAGGGCCGGGCGCGCTGGTCGTGCTGACAGTCGGCAGTGAAAGACTGACAGCCCGCGTGACCCGGCGCGCGGTGGCGGCGCTGGACCTGGCGCCCGGCCAGGTCTGTCATGCGGTGCTGAAATCGGTCGCCGTCGCCCCCGAGGATGTTGGCGGCGCCAAGGCAGGGTGCGGCGCGCCATTGCCTGACCCGCTGCCTTTGTGACAGCCTGCCGTGAACCGCTGCATCGTTTCAGGCGTTAGCACCCGGTGCCTGTTGAAAGCGCATGCGGCAGTCCGACACGCGCGGCCGCTGCCGGCGGATCGGCCAGCCGCATGGGGCCGTGTCACGAAAGCGCTACGCAATCGGCACAAAACGGCGTAGGCGCTGCTCAATCGATTTCTCCGGCTTTGGTGCCATAGCAGAAAGGCAGAGACACCATGTCCGATACGAGCGGCGCGCCGGCGCGCAAGCCCTTGCCGGGCACCGCGACAGAGGTTTTCCTGACTTTCCTGAAGCTGGGCCTGACCAGTTTCGGCGGCCCGATCGCCCATCTGGGTTATTTCCGCGACGAACTGGTCACAAGGCGCCGATGGCTGAATGACAGCGCCTATGCCGATCTGGTGGCGCTGTGCCAGTTCCTGCCCGGGCCCGCATCGTCGCAGGTGGGTTTTGCACTGGGCATGATACGGGCTGGCTGGCTGGGGGCACTGGCGGCCTTTACCGCGTTCACGCTGCCCTCTGCGCTGGTGCTGCTTGCCTTTGCCATGACGGCCGCCAGCATGCCGGGGCCAGCAGGAACCGGCGTCTTGAACGGCCTGAAGATCGTTGCCGTCGCCATTATCGCCCATGCCGTCTGGGGCATGGCAAAGTCCCTTTGCCCGGACAAGGAACGTGCCGCCATAGCCGTGGGGGCTGTCGCGTTTCTTGCCTTTGTGCCAGGCGCCGTCGGCATGGTGGGCGCAATCCTGCTGGGGGGACTGGGCGGTTTGGCCCTGGGGCGCGGGACGGGTGCGCCAACAGGCGGCCAGATGAACGTTCCGATATCCCGCCGGGCCGGCACCGTGGCCCTGGTTGTCTTTTCTGCCCTGCTGGCCCTTTTGCCGGTGCTGGCCGGGCAGGGCCAGGCCCTGGCGGTGATCGACAGTTTTTTCCGGGCCGGTGCCCTGGTCTTTGGCGGTGGCCATGTCGTGCTGCCGCTGCTGCAGGCCGAAACCGTGGCAACCGGATGGGTCACGCCGGACGATTTTCTTGCCGGCTACGGCGCCGCACAAGCCGTGCCGGGCCCGCTTTTCACCTTTGCGGCCTATCTGGGTGCGGTTCTTGGTCCGGCACCAAATGGCATCATGGGGGCGACACTGGCGCTTGGTGCCATTTTCCTGCCCGGGTTTCTGCTGCTGGTTGGCGTATTGCCATACTGGGATCAGTTCCGCCGCGCGGCCTATGCGCAATCGCTGATGCAGGGCGCGAATGCGGCGGTGGTCGGCATTCTGGGCGCGGCGCTGTATTCACCGGTTTTCACCAGTGCCATAGGCGACATGCGCGACTTTGCATTGGCCTTGGCCTGTTTCGTGCTGCTGATGGCGTGGAAGGCCCCGCCCTGGGCCGTGGTCATTGTTGCGGCGCTGGGCGGGGTTGGGTTGGCGCTGTTGCCGTGACCGGATCCTGGCCAGGCCAGACACGCGGCGTCATCGCATTCCGGCCTTGACGAAACTGTCGATCACCAGCCGCTGCAATACGATATAGATCACCAACACCGGCAGGCAGGCAAGCGACGAGATCGCCATGAGCGGCCCCCATTGATTGCCCTCTTCGGTCAGGAACATCTGGATGCCAATCTGGATCACGGTCGAGTTCGACGTGCGGGTCAGCAGCAGTGGCCAGAAATAGTCATTCCAGGTCGAGATGAACAAAAGAATGGACAGTGCCGCCAGTGGCGCGCGAAGATTGGGCACAACAACACGCCAAAGCACGCGCCAGTGGCTAGCGCCGTCCATTTCGGCGGCCTCGATCACCTCGATCGGAAAGGACCGCATGGACTGGACCAGCAGCAGGATTGCAAAGGCTGACACCACATTGGGCAGTAACAGCGCCAGGATATTGTCCACCAGCCCCATGCGGGAAACCAGAATATAGTTGGGGATCATCACCACCTGGAACGGCACCAGCCAGGTCAGGGCGATCAACGCCAGTATCGCGCGGTCCATGGGAAACCGCCAGCGCACAAAGGCCCAGGCCGCCAGAATGGCTGTCAGCATCTGAGCCAGCGTTGTTACCGTCGCATAGATGGCCGTGTTGCGCAGCATCGGCCAGACGGCGATGGAATCCATCGCATAGGTGTAATTGTCCAGGGTGGGCGACCCTGGCCACGGCAGGCTGCCGTAGATGTCATTTTCGGGCCGCAGTGATGTGACGAACATTCACCAGACCGGAAAGATCGACACAATCGCCAGCGGTATCATGACCGCATGGGGCACCCAGGGCCGGGGGCCCCTTTGCAGGCGGAAATCAGTTGTCATGGAAGGTCACCCGATTCATGAGCCACAACAGACTGACAGCCACCATCCCGAAACCCGCGAAAAGGATAATGCCGGCCGCAGAGGCCCATCCCGCCGCAAGGCTGCCAAAACCGAACTGCCACAGCAGATAATTGATGTTGTGCGAACTGCCCAGCGGCCCGCCCTGGGTCAGGACGTGGATGTAGGTAAAGCTCCATTGCGCGCCCAACAGCATGGTCAGCAGCACCAGCAGAAAGATGACCGGCGACAAAAGCGGCAGGCGAATGCGGCGCGTGATCTGCCACTCGGTGGCTCCGTCCATGCGCGCCGCCTCGATCAGCGACGGATTGATATTGGCAAGGCTGGCCGAGACGATCAGTGTTGAAAAGCCGATCAGCTTCCAGCCGGTGATCCAGATGATCGTCCAGATCGCCAGATCGGGGCTTTGCAGAAAGCGCACTGGCGCAAAGCCAAGCCCCTGAATCGCCATGTTGACCAGGCCGAAACCCGGGTCCAGCAACCAACGCCAGACCGCTGCCGCCGCCACCGGGGCGATAATCAGCGGCACAAAGATCAGACCGCGATACAGGTTGCGCCAGCGCGGTGCCAGGTCCTGCGTCAGAATCGCGGCGGCCACCGGCAGAGCCACGGTCAGCGGCAGCAGGCCAAGCAGATACAGCAGTGTGTTGCGCAGGGCCTGCCCCATTTCCGGCAGTTCGATCAGCCGCTCATAGTTCAGCGTGCCGACGGTGCGAATTGGGGACGAAAGGCAACATGTTCCATTCGTGAAAACTCAGCCACAGCGCATAGCCCAATGGGGCATATATCCACATGATCAGGGCCAGAAGCGCCGGCGCCAGGTACAGCCAGGGCGCCAGTGACTCGCGCGCGATGGCGCCAAACAGCCCGCCAGGGCGCGATGGTGGCATGGTGATCTCGGACATCATCGTTCCTTTGTTGGCCTGACATCCCGCGTGAACTCAAGTTCGGGCAGGCCTGCCCGCACACCGGGGCAGGCACCCGAAAGGGTGCCTGCAACAGCGACCGGGCCGTCAGCGCGGTACCAGCGCCTGCGCACGCCGCTGGGCATCTGCCATGTTGGGTGCAATATCGTCGGAGGTGCCGAAGACGGCCTGTTCGGACGCGTTCATCATGATGGTCAGGATCTGGCGATAGCTGGGGCCGGGCAGCGGCACCCAGGGCACCAGCGTTTCCAGCTGGTCGATATTCAGCTGGACCACCGGATTGGCCCGCAGGAAAGGTGCCAGATAATCTTCGCTGGTCACCGCATTCTCGCGCAGCGGCACATAGCCGATCTGCGAGGTGATCACGGTATACCCGTAGTCCGAGGTCAGATGCTGCATCAGTTCCCATGCCGCACGCTGGCGCACCGGATCACTGGTCATGATGACGAGAGCCGAGCCCGAATTGGTCGGTGTTGCCGGCAAGTCACCAAAGGTTGGCATCGACGCCGCGCGCAGCTCGAAATTGCCTTCGGCACCGCGCAGCAACGCCCCCTGCACCGCGCTAGTCTGCAGATACATGCCGGCGTTTCCGCTGGCCATCGCCTCGATTGCCGAAGAAGAGGGCAGGTTCGGCATGGCACCGGCCTGCGCGATATGGCGCAGCGTGGCCAGGGCTTCGACGGCTTCAGGTTCGCCGAACATCATGGTGGCGCGATCCTCGGACATGGCACGCCCACCATTCGACCGCAGGAAGCCCTGATACAGCCAGTCATAAGCCGAGGGACCGAAGATACCGGTCAACAAGCCAGCGTTGCCCGTTTCCTAATGGATTGTCAGCGCAGCGGCCGTCACCTCGTCCCAGGTGCGCGGCGGCTGATCGGAGTCCAGACCGGCCTGGCGGAACAGATCGGCGTTGCAAAAAAGTACCGGCGTAGAGAACACATAGGCCAGCCCGTACAGCTGTCCGTCCAGCCGCGCCAGTTCGACACCACGAGGGAACATGCCGCTCAGATGGGTCTCCAGTTCCTGGGCGGGCACGATATCATCCAGAGCGGGCACACCGAAATTGTCCACCAGGTAGCCGAAATCGGCAAAGATGATCTGCGCAATGTCCGGCCCCTGTCCGGCGATCACATCGGCCTGAACACTGCTCATCACTTCGGCCGGTGGTACAGGCACCCCCTCGACCGTGATCAGCGGGTTGTCTGCGGCAAAGGTATCCAGCATCTGCAGCGTGCCTTCGCGGCCCAGACCGGCCGAGGCAAGATTGTAGTTGTAGAACCGGATGGTGACCGGCTCTTCGATGGCAGGCGCCATTTGCTGAGCAAGGGCGGCGAAAGGCAGTGCTGCGGCGAACGCGCCCAGTATCAGGGCACGGATGGTTTTCATCAATACTCTCCAGGTTTGGGTCAGGCGGCGAACAGGGCAGCCCGCGCGGATTCATTGGCGTGCAACTGATCAAGAGTGACGACCCCCAGTTCGCGGCGGTCTGAAGGAAGCGGCACACAGGTCACGGTCAGGCCGCTCTCGCGAAGGGCGCACAGCGAAAACGACGTGCCCTGAAGCGAATGGATGCTGTCGCCCGAATGCAGCGGATCAAGCGCTGCATGCAGGCCCATGCCGACAACCAGCGGGATGCCATGCCAATGGGTGAAACGGTCCTGATGGATATGGCCCGACAATATGCCCGCAATCGCGCGCTCCTTCAGCAGGGCAGCCAGGCGTTCGGTTGCGGTAAAGGAAAGCCCTTCCCATTCCCATGCCGGATCGGCGTCCAGCGCCGGCGCATGATGCATCACGATGATCTTGGGCAGATCGGAGTGGGTATCCAGCGCGGCCTCAAGGAAATCGAACTGTGCAGGAACCAGATTGCCCCCGATGCGCAGCGGGTTCGATGTGTCCAGCGTGATCACATGGATGCCGTCGATCACCTTGTCATGGTCATGCGGCTTATCCGTCCCATCGGCTGCTTGCAGAAAACCGACATGAAACCCCTCACGGGTATCGTGGTTACCCAGCGCCCAGACAACCGGAATGTCAAACCCCTCCATCATCGCACCCAGCGCGCGAAAAGAGGCGGCATCGCCGTGGTTGGTCAGATCGCCGCTGGCAATGACGAATGACGGGCGCGGCGTCATTTCCCGGATCATCGCCAAAACGGTACGCAAGGTGGTGGTCGTGTCGCTGCGCAGCTTGTCATCCTGCAGTTCGGGTGAGCGACAAGATCGACGCATGCATTCACCAACGCCTCGGCAACGCTGGCTGGGCAAGGGTTCCCCATTGGAATTGCTTTCAACCGCGGCCTCGCGGTTGTCGCACCTATTTGTTTCAAGATGATGTCAATGCCAGTCACAGCCCTTGGCAAAGGTGATCTGACTGGCTGAAAAGGGGCCGCGCCGGCGGTCGCTTCCCCAAATCGAGCATCGGCAAGAGGGGTGCCAACCGCCCCCTCTGCCGAAGCTCCAGACCCTCGGTGAAGACGCAAATGCCACCGGCATCTGCAAAGCCGTCGTCGACAGACCGGCGCCCGCGCCTCAGGCCTCGC
This sequence comes from Pararhodobacter sp., assembly GCA_020832805.1. Taxonomy (GTDB): domain Bacteria; phylum Pseudomonadota; class Alphaproteobacteria; order Rhodobacterales; family Rhodobacteraceae; genus Pararhodobacter. The sequence continues at coordinate 15,485 of JAFIED010000195.1, read as the reverse complement.
CTGTCAGCCCGGCGGCCTCGGCACCCGCCAGTGCCGCCTCTGCATCATTGTCGGATGTATCACCGGTCACACCCAGCGCGCCCACGATCGCGCCACCGGCCTCGCGCAGCAATACCCCGCCCGGCACCGGAACGACCTGTCCACCATAGACACCATTCACGGCGGCCATGAAATAGGCCTGCGCCTCGGCGCGGGCCATCTGCGCCCTGCCCGCCATGCCCAGCATGACGGCGCCATAGGCCTTGCCATGGGCAATTCCGAACCGCCCCGGCGCCGCGCCATCCTCGCGCTCGAAGGCCAGCACATGCCCGCCTGCGTCAAGCACCACCACGGAAAGAGGCTTCAACCCCATCTCGCGCCCTTTTGCCCGTGTCGCGGCGATCATCGCCCGCGCCTGATCCAGCGTCAGCCCCATCGGCCATCCTCCTTGATCTTCATTTTGCCGAAAATACTCCGGGGGAGTCGCCGTCAGGCGACGGGGGCAGCGCCCCCTTCCCCTGTTACTCTGCCGCCAGCGCCTTTGCCTCTTGCCGGCGCGCATGCAGCACCGGCTCGGTATACCCTGCGGGCTGAACCCGCCCACGGAAAACCAGATCGCACGCTGCCTGAAAGGCCGGCCCGTCAAACGCGGGCGCCATTGGCCGATAGGCCGGGTCGCCTGCATTCTGCCGGTCCACGCCCACCGCCATCTTGCGCATCGCCGCCATGACCTGCGCCTCGCTTACCACGCCATGATGCAGCCAATTGGCCAGCGCCTGACTGGAAATGCGGCAGGTTGCGCGATCCTCCATCAGGCCGACATCATTGATATCGGGCACCTTGGAACAGCCCACCCCCAGATCAACCCAACGCACCACATACCCCAGAATGCCTTGCGCGTTATTCTCGACCTCATGGGTCAATGCGTCTTCGGTCCAGTTGCGCCCCTCTGCCAGCGGCAGGGTCAGCAGATCGGCCAGACGGCCGCGCGGCCCGCCGGCGCGCAACCTTGCCTGGCGTGCCAGAACATCCACGGCGTGGTAATGCGTTGCATGCAGGGTCGCCGCGGTGGGGCTGGGTACCCAGGCGCAATTGGCGCCGGCTTCCGGGTGGCTGATCTTCTGCGCCAGCATATCGGCCATCAGATCCGGCATCGCCCACATGCCCTTGCCAATCTGCGCCCGCCCTGACAGGCCGCATGCCAGACCGATATCCACATTACGGTCTTCATAGGCCTTGATCCAGGGGGCGTTCTTCATCTCGCCTTTCGGAATCATCGGGCCGGCCTCCATCGCGGTATGGATTTCATCGCCCGTGCGATCCAGAAAACCGGTATTGATGAAGGCGACCCGATGTTTGGCCGCGCGAATGCAGGCCTTCAGGTTCACGCTGGTGCGGCGCTCCTCGTCCATGATGCCCAGCTTGACAGTGTTGCGGGGCAGGCTCAGCGCCGCCTCTACCCGCAGGAAAATCTCGTCGGCAAATGCCACCTCTTCGGGCCCGTGCATCTTTGGCTTGACCACATAGACCGACCCGCAATGGGAATTGCGCAGCCCCTCGGTCTTTTTCAGATCATGCATGGCGCACAGCGTCGTGACCATCGCATCCAGCAGGCCCTCGGGCGCCTCGTTGCCGTCACGGTCCAGCACGGCCGGGTTGGTCATCAGATGGCCGACATTGCGCACCAGCATCAGCGACCGCCCTTTCAGCACCATCGGACTGCCATCTGGCGCGGCAAAGGTCAGATCGGGGTTCAAACGCCGGGTCTGCTGTTGGCCGCCCTTCTGGAAACGCTCTTCCAGATCGCCCTTCATCAGGCCCAGCCAGTTGCCCCAGGCCAGCACCTTGTCCTCGGCATCGACGGCGGCAACCGAATCCTCGCAATCCATGATCGACGACAGCGCCGATTCAAGCACCACATCGGCCACATGCGCCGGGTCTTCCCGGCCGATAGGGTGGCTCGCGTCAATGCGCAGGATCACATGTAGCCCGTTGTTGCGCAGCAGAATCGCCGAAGGCGCATCAACCGGCCCCTGATAGCCGGCAAACTGCACCGGATCGCGCAGGGCCGGCACCAGCGCGCCCTGTTCGATGCGATAGCCCGTCACATCGGCATGACTGCCTGAAGCGAGCGGCGCGGCCTGATCCAGAAATGCCTTGGCCCGGGCCACCACACGCGCACCGCGCGCCGGGTCATACGGGCCGGGCGCGGCAGTATCGCCCAGCGCATCGGTGCCGTACAGGGCATCGTAAAGCGAGCCCCAGCGCGCATTGGCAGCATTCAGCGCATAGCGCGCGTTCATCACGGGCACCACCAGTTGCGGGCCCGGCACCTTGGCGATCTCGGGGTCGGTATTCGTGGTTTCAATCTGAAAATCGGGGCCATCCGGCACCAGATACCCGATGTCGCGCAGGAACGCCTCATAGGCGGTGGGGTCATGGGGTTGACCACGGCGTGCGATATGCCATGCGTCGATAGCCTGTTGCAGCGCCGCGCGCTTTTCCAGCAGGGCGCGGTTGCGCGGGCCCAGATCATGGATCAAGGCCGACAGGGCCGGCCAGAAATCGTCTGCCGCCACGCCGGTACCCGGCAATGCCGCGCCCTCTATGAAATCAGCCATTTGCGCCGCGACCTGCAGCCCATTGCGTTCGACCCGCTGTATCATCCCAGCCTCCTGCCATGCCTGTTTGCGCAGGGTTAGGGAAAAAGTTTCCGATAGGCAACAGCCGTGGTCAAGAAATCTTACCAGATCCGGCCTGGATGGCCTGCGTGCCATTCGACGCAACGCCATCGCCCCTGCGCCGATTGCGGCAGCGATCAGAGCAATGGCGAACCTCATCCCAGACCTTGGCCCATTTGCGCCGCCATACAATGGGGCGCCCGCAGGTAGCACAGGGCTTTTGCGGCAGATCACCCTTGCGGCGCATTCTGGCCATGCCCACCCCTCGTCATGCGCGGCGCAGGTATGCGACGGGCATTGCTACCGGGCCAGCAGACGGCGGTCGTGCAGCATGGATGCCGGTCACGCCCCACCCTCCAGATCAAGGGTCAACTGCCCTGTCATCACCTTTCGCCGGGGTTGGCGCCGCGCACGATCATTCACGAAATCCCCGGCGCGGTTCTGGCGGCTGGCGTGGCGTCTTGCCACCCGCGCGGCTTCGGCCCTGAAATCCGGCGCAGCCCTGGGCCCCTGCAGCCTTGCCTTTGCTGCCCGTGCCGCATTGGCCGGATCGACCACCGGTTCAGGATAGCGGCGCCCCAGAAAACCGGCCGCCCCGGGCCAGCGCCAGGGTTCGTGCAGAAACGCGTCCGGCACCGGCGCCAGTTCGGGCACCCAGGTTCTGATGAACCGGCCCGAAGGGTCCTGATCCAGCCCCTGTTTGACCGGGTTGTAGATGCGCAGCGCGTTGATACCGGTCGTGCCCGATTGCATCTGGCACTGGCTCCAGTGGATGCCGGGTTCATAATCGGTGAACAGCCGTGCCAGATGCTGTCCGGTCGCGCGCCAGTCCAGCCACAGGTGATAACTGGCCACTGACATCAACATGGCCCGCATGCGAAAGTTCAACCAGCCAGTCGCCGTCAGGTACCGCATGCAGGCATCGACAAAAGGCAGGCCGGTCTGACCGGTCGCCCAGGCAGCCAGCAAGCCGGGATCAGGGCTTTTCGGGCGCAGGTCATCCAGTGCGCGGTGTAGCGCATGATGTTCCAGCGCTGGCTCATCCTCGAGTTTCTGAATGAAATGGTCGCGCCACGCCAGCCGCGAGCCATAGCTTTTCAACGCGGCGTGCCAGTTGGCTTGCCCGCGCCGGTCGGCGCGCGCCGCTTCGACAGCCTGCACGACCTCTCGCACCGAGAGGGCGCCAAAGGCCAGATAGGGCGAGAGCCGGGAACATGCCCGTTCCGCGCTGACGGGGGCAGACATGGCGCGCCGATAATCCTGCCCGCGCCCTTGAAGGAAACTGTCCAGCAATGCCAAGCCCATTGCCCGGCCGCCCTGCTGACGGCCCGGGCAACGGTCATCCGCCAGTTTAAGCCCCCGCGCCCCTGGTATCTGCCCCGAAACCGGCGCAACAGGCGCCAGCGCATTCGGTGCCAATGCCTGTGGCAGGGTCATGAAGGCGTCCCTGCGCCGTGCCCATCCGTCACGCCCCCGCAACCGCCGCACAACGCCAGACTGTGGCAGCTCTATCCAGGGCAGCCCCTGACCCCGCGCCCAGGCGGCCACGCGCCGGTCGCGCGCATAGCTCCAGGCATTGCCGGTTTCCTCGTGCGAGACGATCTGCGCAACGCGGTGCCGGGCATGCACCTTTGCCAACACCTCGACCGCGTCGCCCGTGCGGATCAACAAAGGTTGGCCCAGCGCGGCAAGATCGGTGCGCAGGGCAAGCAGCGTCTCGGCCAGGAAATCCCATTGCCGTGCCGATGCATCGGGCTGCGCCCAGGCTTCAGGCTCGACAATGTACAGGGGCAACACGGGTCCGGCCGCAGCAGCATGGGCCAGCGCGGGGTGATCATGTACGCGCAAATCGCGCTTGAACCACAGGATCGTCAGCATGGTCACCAGATATGGCAGGGGCGAAGTGGGTCAATCATATGTTTGTTCACCCTTCACCCCTATATCAGCCCCCGTGGTCGCGCAAGCGGCGCTGAATCTCCCCAAATCGATCCCTCCCGCGCCACAGTCTGGCCACAGAGGCTGGGCATGGTGGTTAATACATCAATGAAGAAATGGGGCATCACATGCGCGTCAGCCACCAAACCCCGGCGAAAAGCCGTTTTGGCAGCCGGTTTCCGTTCAACCTGTTCGGCGAACGCAGTGAACCTGCGCATGACCGGTTCGCCCATCGTCTGGAAGCGTTGCACAAAAGCGTGCCCGGCACCTTGCCCGAAAGGCGATTTTTCAGGCACTGACCCGGTCAGGGCGCCCGGCAGCGGCACCTTTTGCCGGGCCAGTCGCCACTCCGGGCAGGCGCAGCGCGGCCAGCAGGGCACGCACTTCCTGTCTGGCCGCAACGTTCGACATCGACAGCGATTCGCTGCCAGTGTCGTGTAGATCCATCAGGGTCAGGCCCTGTGGGAACAGTTCGCGGAACACCACGCGCTCGCCAAAGCCGGGCGCCACACGAAAGCCGATGCGCTTGGCCAGGGTTTCCAGCGCCTTGCCCATTCGGCGTTTGTTATGCATCTGCTGCGCGCCCAGTCGGTTGCGCAGCACGATCCAGTCAATCGGTTTCAACCCCGCGCGCGCGCCCCTGCCGTGCCTGCCTGCCCATTTCCGAATAGATCGAAGGGCCCAGCACCTCGCCCGAGGTCGGATCGATCCGTGCCAACAGGTCGAAATCCACGAAACTGTCATTCAGCGGCGTGACCAGCGTATCGGCCAATGCGTGCGCCATGCGCGACAGGTGGGTATGCGCACCGGGGCAATCGATGACGATGAAATCGCTTTCCGGGGTCAGTGTATCCAGCACGGCCGCCAACTGCCGGTCCTCTGACTGCTCGCCGGGGGCCAGAGTTGCCGGATCGATCGGCGGCAAGGGAAGATAACGCGGCGACGGCAGATCAAGCGCGTGTGCAGCCACATGGGCAAGACGATTTTCGACATACCGCCCGAAAGAGCGCTGGCGCAGATCCAGATCGATCGCCCCCACACGGTGCCCCTGGCGCACCAGCGCGGTGGCCAGATGCATGGCAGTTGTCGATTTGCCGGTGCCGCCCTTTTCATTGCCGGTGACGATGATATGCGCCATGCTTGCCTGCTGTCTTTGCACGATCTGTCAATGCAACGCCCCCCAAAAGGGCGCGAAAAAGGGCGCGGTTCTCACCGCGCCCCCTGATCTTGCTGCCGGCTTGGCGTTCAGAAGCCCAGGCCCGCGTACTTGTTCTTGAACTTCGACACGCGGCCGCCGGTATCCATCAGACGGGCCGAACCGCCCGTCCAGGCAGGATGCACCGACGGATCGATGTCAAGCGACAGCGTGTCGCCCTCGGCGCCCCAGGTCGAGCGCATCTGAACGATGGTGCCATCCACCAGCTTGACGTTGATCGTGTGGTATTCAGGGTGCGTTGCGTCTTTCATGGCGCCTCTCCTCAACCTTTGGTGCCGCCAAGCGGGCGGTAGTTGGTCTTTTCGGCGATACGCGCCGATTTGCCGCGACGGTCGCGCAGATAGTACAGCTTGGCGCGACGCACCTTGCCGCGGCGCACCACGGTGATGCTGTCGATATTGGTCGAATACAGCGGGAACATCCGTTCCACGCCTTCGCCAAATGAAATCTTGCGCACGGTGAACGATGCCGCAATGCCCATGCCTCCCGAACGCGCGATGCACACGCCTTCGAAGTTCTGCACGCGCGAGCGGGTGCCCTCGGTCACCTTGTAGCCCACACGCACGGTGTCGCCGGGCTTGAAATCAGGAATGTCCTTGCCGAGCTCAGCAATCTGCTCGGCCTCAATCTGCGCGATCAGGTTCATCGCGGGCGTCCTTTCGGTTCTGGTGCGGGTGTCTCCCGCAACGTGTTGGGCCGGTCCATAGCTCTGCTCTTCGTTCGGGTCGCCGGCTCAGGTTCGGAACTCGGCCCCGCCAGAGGTGGTCAAGCGGTCTTGTCTTTTTCGTCTTGTCCCTGTCGGTCAGGCCATGATCCCCGCCCGAAGATGGCCGGAATCAGTTTGGCCCGCGTAAATCGGGATGTGCGCAACAATCACAGTCAGCAACGAAAATCAAGGGGCGGCAAGCCAGGTTCGGCCCGCCGCCTGCAACAGGGATTCCCAATCCCGGCCTGTTGCCCTGACTGTCAGGAACGCCCTTGCATCAGATGCTCGACATATACCTCCATGTCGATGGTGCCACCGGATTCGACAGTGCGGCGCTGATCGGCTTCAGACAGCGCAGGCTGCACGAAATCGATCCGCTTCCATGACGGATGCGGCTGCTTGCCGTCGGCATCAGGCACATAAGGGCTGGCGGCAACCCGGGTGTGCTTGTGGATATACCGCGCACAATTCAGGAAACAGTGATCGACCGCCACCCGCACCAGCATCCTTGCGCCCGGATAGCGCGCCAGTTCGGGGTCGTCATGGCTGACACTGGCGCGCCCCTGTACGCGCACCCGGTTCGGCGTTTCCAGATCGATGAACAACATCCCCACCTGCCCTGTCTCGCCTGCATTGGCCGCACTCAGATACATGCCGTTGCCATCGTAGATCGGAAACACCAGCGTCCTGGCATCGACCACATGCACCACGCCCGGTGGGCCGCCCTTGTAGCTGACGGTCGGCCGGCCGCGGCTGTCGACCGTCGCCAGGAAAAAGAAATCGCGGCTTTCGATGAAATCGGCATTCGGGCCCTCGATCACATCCCAGACGATGGCATTCTGCACGGTGTCGGCAAGCTTGGCATGGCCCTGGCGGGTCTGCATGGCGCGCTGTGCCTCGGTATAGAAGGCCTCGCTCATTCGGCGACCTCCTTGCCTGTCTTTGCCGGCTGCGCGGGCTCCGCCGGCATGGCCGGACCGGCAACGCCCTCCAGCACATGGCGGGCGATATCGGGGCGAAAGTAATGCCCGGCCGGGTCGGCAAAGACCTTGGCGCCCTCGATCATGGCCAGGTCGATCTCGGCCACGGCCAGCCCGTCGGTCATCGGGTCCAGCGGCTCGGTCATGCGGTAGCCATCGGGCGCGAATACCGCCGCCGCCCCGCCACCGGGGCCGACCAGCGCGCGCAGATCGGGGTTGCCCAGGGTGATCCGGTCCAGCGAGGCCTCGTCGATGATCGAATTCGCGGCCAGCACGAAGCACCCGCCCTGCAGGGCATAGCTGGCACTTTCGTTCAGATTGGCCTGCGCCGACAGGCAGAAGGCGCTGCGCACCCCCTGAAACATCCCGAAGGAGGGCCAACTGGCAACATGGATCTGCTCGCCCAGCTGGTACATGCCCTGCCGGTTCAGCGGCTGGATGTTCTCCCAGCAGTTCAACCCGCCGACCTTGCCGAAGGGGGTATCGACGACCTTGAAATCGGTCACCGCCCCCTCGCCCCAGACGGTGCGCTCCATATGCGTGGGGCGCAGCTTGCGCCGGGTCATCACCACCTGCCCGCGGTCATCCAGCAGGGCCTGGGCGCAATAGATGCTGCCCCGGTCTCGCTCGGCAAAGCCCAGCATTACCCAGGTGCCGGCGCGTTTGGCGGCCTCGCCCACGGCTTTCATTTCCGGCCCGTCAACGGTGATCGCATTGGCACGATGGGCCATCACGATCTCCATGGCCACCATCGGCGGCTGCAGCCAGATGGTGAAGGGATAGCCGGGCAGCCAGACCTCGCCAAAGGCCAGAAGCTGGATGTCCTGGCGGCCTGCATCTTCGATGATGGCGATGGTCTTGTCCAATGTGCCCTTTGCGTCCATCCAGACGGGGGCGGCCTGTACGGCGGCGACCTTTGTCATGCGTTCCTCCTGTCGGTTGTCGTTGCAGGGGGAAAGCCTAACGCAGGCGAGCCCTGCTGCGGCAGTCCCCGATCAGGGACCCCCTGCCAGGGCCGCCAGAAAACGGATCAGTGGTGCCGGGCCGACAGCCAGGCCGCTGCCAGCGCGGCACGTGTATGCGTACCAAAGACACGGTGCAGCGCCTTCATGTGCTTGTGCACCGCAGCCTCGCCGGTGCCCAGGGCCTGTGCGATCTGGCCATTGGTCAGCCCCTGCCCCGCCAGCGCCGCCACCTGGGCCTGGCGGGGGGAAAGGGCGGGCACGGGCGCGGGCAGGCGCAGCAAGCGCGTGGCCACGCGAATTGCATGCGGGGTCATGGCGCACAGCCCCTCATGATCCAGCCGCTGCGCGTTTGCCCCATTCATCGCGCCCAGATACAGCATGCCGGTCAAGCGATCTTCGTCATAAAGCGGAAAGGTGGCAAACCCCGTCAACCCGAAGCGGCCCGAGACTCGCTGATACAGATGGCACGATGTCCAGCGCCTGCCCAGGGTCACCAGAGTAGAGGTCGGCGCGCCGGTCTGCCGAACACGAGACAGCACCGGGTCGATGGGCATGCCCTGCGTTTCATAGGCACGGACAAACGCATCGGGCATGCCCAGGATAACGCCCTCCATTCGGCCCCGGTCATCCAGCCGGTACAGGCCGATCGAATCCATGCCAGAGCCGCGCAGCGTGGCTTCTGCGATTTCTGCCAGAGCGGGTTCCGGTCCTGCCGTCATTGCGCCAGATTACCGCAACATGCCCATGCGTCAAATCCCACTGCACCGGGGTGTCAGTTGTCCCCACGCCGGGCGCAGTATTCCGCCCATAAATCAGGCCGGCGAGCGCGGGTCAGGGCCTCGGCCTGTTCACGGCGCCAACGGGCAATGGCGGCGTGGTTGCCTGAAAGCAGCACCTCGGGAATCGCCTGGCCCTGCCAGACCGCAGGGCGGGTGTATTGCGGATGCTCCAGTAGACCCGCGGAAAAGGACTCTTCCTCGGTCGATTGCGCGTTGCCCAACACGCCGGGAATAAGGCGGACAGTGGCGTCGATCACGGCCTGCGCTGCGATTTCGCCGCCGGTCAGAACGAAATCGCCCAGGCTGACCTCTTCCATGCCGAAATGCGTAATCGCGCGCTCGTCCAGCCCCTCGAACCGGCCACAGACCAGCGTGATGCCCTCGCATCCGGCAAAGCGCCGCGCCATCGCCTGATCAAACGGCCGGCCACGCGGCGAAAGATAGACCAGCGGCCAGCGGTCTGCGCCGGGTGCATCGGCCTGCGCCACGGCCAGCGCCCTTGCGATGACATCGGCGCGCAGCACCATACCGGCCCCCCCGCCCGCCGGCGTGTCGTCAACATTGCGGTGCTTGCCTTCGCCAAAAGGGCGCAGGTCGATGGGTTCCAGTGCCCACAGGCCCTGATCCAGCGCGCGCCCGGTCAATGACTGGCCCAGCACACCGGGAAAGGCGTCAGGAAACAGGGTGATGATGCGCGCGCACCAGGCACCGATCAGCCGCGGCGGACCGTCCATCAGGTTGCGTGGCGCCATCGAGACACTGGGTTTCAGGCGCCCGTGCGAACGGCGCGGCGGCGCGGCATCCTGACCACCCGGGGCCTTCGGCGCATGCGGGGTGTTTTCGCCCGCACTCATCGGTCTTGCCCGATGGGTGCCCGGGCGCGCTGATCACTGGTGCAGGGCACCGCCCGCCCCGTCTGCGGGGCGGCGTCTGCCCCGCCCCAGTCAGCGCATTCGTTCGCGGCAACGCGGCACTGCCCTGCCAGCCGGGCCTGGGCCGCCTGCCGATGCGCGCCGGCGGCCGGGTCCTGCCACGCGCGAGGGAGCCAACGCAGCAAGGCCATCAGAACAACCCCTCTGGCGGGTCAGCCACGACGCGGCCTGCCGCCAGATCGACTGTGGGCACAACCGCCCGCGTAAAGGGCAGCAAGACTGCCTCTGCGCCGTGCCGCCGAACCTCGAGCAGGTCACCGGCACCGTGGTTCATGACCGCTGACACGCGGCCAAGCACGGCGCCACCTGTATCGCGCACCTCCAGCCCCACCAGATCGGCGTGATAGTACTCGTCATCGGGCAAGGCTGGCAGCATGGCGCGATGCGCATGCAGACGCACACCGCGCAAAGCCTCGGCTGCCTCGCGGCTGTCGATCCCGCCCAGCCGCGCAGAAAACCCGTTCGGGATGGGTTTTCCAAGCGTGACCGTAAACTGGCGGGCACCATCCGCAGTCAGAAGGGGGCCATAGCGGGCAATGTCACGCGGTTCGGCGCAAAAGCTTTTCAGCCGCACCTCGCCGCGCACCCCAAAGGCACCGGCAATCGCCCCTACGCAGATCAGTTCATCGCCCATCAGGACCCCGAATCAACCGCCGGTCTGGCCGCAACAGACACCCGCAGGCGCCCGTCAAAGATGCCACAAAGGGGGCAGGATGCCCCCACAGTGCACCGTAAAGTCGTTACTCGGCAGCAGCCGCGTCAGCTTTTTCTGCACGCTCTTTCGCGCGGGCCACGGCCTTCTTGCCCGGCTTCGCCTTGTTGGGGTTGCTGCGCTCGACTTTCTGGCGCACGCCAGCAGCTTCCAGAAAACGCTGAATCCGGTCGGTCGGCTGCGCACCCTGATCAAGCCAGTGCTGCACACGCTCCATGTTCATCTTCACGCGCTCTTCGCTGTCCTTGGCCAGCAGCGGGTTGTAGGTGCCCAGCTTTTCCAGAAAGCGACCGTCACGGGGCATGCGGCTGTCGGCAACGACAATGGCGTAATGCGGGCGCTTCTTGGAACCGCCACGGGCGAGTCTGATCTTGGTAGCCATGGGTTTTCTCCTGTTTCGATGGCTTTGAAGACCGCCCCATGCAAAGGCGGTCTGTTCGGATTTCAGCCTTGCAGTTTCTCGTGGTGACGGATCACCTCGGAAATGATGAAGGCCAGGAACTTTCGGGCGAATTCGGGGTCCAGGTCGGCTTCCTTGGCCAGCCATTCCAGACGTTCGATCTGCCGCGCCTCGCGCGCGGGGTCAGAGGGGGGCAGCGCGTGCTGCGCCTTCAGCTTGCCCACCGCCTGCGTGTGCTTGAACCGCTCGCCCAGCGTGTAGACCAGAATGGCATCCAGCCGATCAATCGATTCGCGGTGCTCGCGCAGCAATTCTGCGGCGCGTTCGGCGGCATCGCTCATACCGAGACCTCCTTGCCGTCATTCGCGCCCGCGTCGTCGACCGGGTGCCGATAGACCAGGCAGGGCTGGCCCACCACTTCCCCCTCGCGCTCGATCACGGCGCCCAGCCTCTCGGCCAGGGCGCGAGAGCGGGCATTCTCGGCCAAGACATAGGAGATCGGCGCGACAATGCCCCAGGTGCGGGCGGCAAAGCGCCGGGCGGCCAGCGCGGCCTCATGCGCATAACCGCGCCCTTCGAACCCGTCATATATGTGCCAGCCCAGTTCCGGCTCGTCCCAGCCCTCGTGCAGGCCAATCCCCACGCGCCCGGCCATCGCGCCGGTTTCGCGGCACTCGACGGACCACCAGCCAAAACCACGCAACGCCCAATGCCCCAGCCCGCCCAGCAGGCGCGTCCAGGCATCGAACCGGCCGCACGGCCCGCCCACAAAGGCCGAGCGGTCGCTCTGATAGAAGGCGGCCATCGCATCAAGGTCCCGCGCCTGCGGGCCGCGCAGGGTCAGCCGCGCCGTTGTCAATACCGGCACGGCAGGCAGGGCATGCACCGCAGCATGGGCGGGGGCGATGCTCATTTCTTCCGTCCCAGCCCCAGGCCCGAAAGCCCGCCCGGCAGGCCCATGCCCCCCCCCATACCGGGCATCCCCGGCATGCCGCCGCGCCCCTGCATCTGCTGGGCGGCCGCCTGCATTGCCTCTGGCGTCATCTGGCTGGGATGCGGGCCTCCCTTGCCGAACATCTGGCGCATGGCCTGTTTCAGCATGCCGCCCTTGCCCATCTTCTTCATCACATCGGCCATCTGGCGCTGCATCTTCAGCAGCTTGTTCAGCTCCGACACTTCCAGGCCGGCGCCGGCGGCAATGCGTTTCTTGCGGCTGGCCTGCAGCAGTTCCGGCCGGGCGCGCTCGGCCCTGGTCATCGACTGGATCAGCGCGATCTGGCGTTTCAGCATGCGATCGTCAAAGCCCGCGGCCTCGGCCTGTTTCGACATCTTGCCCATGCCCGGCATCATGCCCATGACCGATTGCATGCCGCCCATCTTCATCATCTGTTCAAGCTGCATCTTCAGGTCGTTCATGTTGAACTGACCGTTCTTGCAGCGCTTCATCATGCGTTCGGCCTGTTCGACCTCGAGCACTTCCTGCGCCTTCTCGACCAGGGCCACGATATCGCCCATGCCAAGGATGCGGCCGGCGACGCGCTTGGGGTCGAACGCCTCGAGCGCGTCAGTCTTTTCGCCCAGACCCACGAAGCGGATGGGTTTGCCTGTGACCGCGCGCATCGAGAGCGCCGCACCGCCACGCCCGTCGCCATCCATCCGCGTCAGCACAACGCCGGTGACACCCACCTTGCCATCGAATTCGGCCGCGACATTCACGGCGTCCTGCCCGGTCAGGCCATCGACAACCAGCAGCGTCTCGCGCGGGTTGGCCACATCGCGAACAGCCTGCACTTCGTCCATCAGGACGTCGTCGATATGCAGCCGCCCCGCCGTGTCGAGCAGGAAGACATCATAGCCGCCGAGTGTGGCCTGCTGTTTCGCGCGCTTGGCGATATCGACCGCCGACTGGCCCTTGACGATGGGCAGCGTGTCCACTCCGATCTGGGTTCCGAGGATCGCAAGCTGTTCCATTGCCGCCGGGCGATTGGTGTCAAGCGAGGCCATCAGCACGCGCTTGCCCTCGCGCTCGGTCAGGCGGCGGGCGAGTTTCGCGGTGGTGGTGGTCTTGCCTGAGCCTTGCAGGCCGACCATCAGCACCGGCGCGGGCGGGTTGTCGATCTTCAGCGCGCCGGGATCGCCCTCGCCCTCCAGCATCGCGATCAGCTCGTCATGGACGATCTTGACGACTTGCTGACCGGGCGTCACGGATTTGGTGACGGCGGCGCCCGTTGCCTGTTTCTGAACACGCTTGACGAAATCGCGCGTCACGGGCAGCGAGACATCGGCTTCCAGCAGGGCCACACGCACTTCGCGCAGTGCCGCACGCACATCTTCTTCCGATAGCGCACCCTGTTTCGTCAGCCGGTCAAAGACCCCGGACAAGCGTTCAGAGAGGTTCTCGAACATGCGCGCACTCCTAGACCGACAGCACAACCTGCTGGGCCACAACCCGAATTGCACCCACGGGCGCAACGCGCTGGCGGGTGACGATCCCTGCAAATGCACAGGGACCGGAAGCGGTACACTTCCGGATAACGCACCCCTGTTACGCCCGCGAGGATGCTGAGTCAAGCGCGGCCATGGAACGTGTGGCGGCTTTGTGAGTTGAGGTATTTGAGGAACGCCCCAGCTGGCCCCTACACGCCTGCCCGATACCGGGCGCAAATCAAGAACTGGAGGTTGCCATGAGGATTACACCATTGCTTTTGTCATCGGCGGCGGCGCTTGCACTTGCGCTGCCCGCGACAGCGAGTGGCTATCAAGTCGAAACGGTGGCCGAGGGGCTGGACCGGCCTTGGGGCATGGCGTTCCTGCCCGACCATGGCGATGTCATCATCACCCTGCGCGGGGGCGGTGTCGTGCTATGGGATGAAGAAAGTGGTATCACGGAACTGGACGGCGCGCCCGACGTGGTCAGCGACGGCCAGGGCGGGCTGCTGGATGTCGCCATCGGTCCCGATTTTGATGAGACAGGCTTTGTCTACATGACATGGGTCGATTCATTCGATGGGGGCACCACCACCCATGTGGGCCGTGCGCAACTGGACCGCGACGCGGGCGCGCTGAGCGATCTGGAGATCCTGCATCAGGTCAGCCCCGGCATCGACAGCGGCGCACATTTCGGCTCTCGCATCGTGTTCCATGACGGGTTCCTGTATGCGGGCTTCGGCGACCGGGGCAGCAAGGATTTCTCGGAAGATCACATCAGCCAGGACCTGAGCAGCGAGAACGGGGCCGTGATCCGCCTGACGCTGGATGGCGCGATCCCCGAGGACAACCCGTTTGTCGAAGATGACGATGCCGCCGGTGCGATCTGGTCCTACGGTCACCGCAACATCCAGGCAATGACCGTGCACCCTGATACCGGAGCGATCTGGCTGGCCGAGCATGGCGAGGCCGGGGGCGATGAGGTGAATATCGTCGAACGCGGGGGCAATTTCGGCTGGCCACTCGCGTCCTTCGGTGTGACCTACAGCGATGGCGAGGTCTTCGCCCAGCCGCACCAGGAAGGTGATGGTTTCATCGCGCCGATCCACCACTGGCCACCGGGGCGCGAGGCGCATAACCCGCCGTCGGGGATGACGTTCTATACCGGTGACGCCTTTGCCGACTGGCAGGGCCATGTGTTGATCGGCAATCTGTTTCACCAGTATGTCGGCCTGTGGGCCGAGGAAGGTGACGGGCTGACCGAAGTGAGCCGCCTGCTCGACGGGGAAGAGCATCGCATCCGCGACGTGACTATCGGGCCCGATGACGGCTACATCTATGTGCTGGCCGATGGTGAGGACGTGCCGCTGATGCGGCTGATGCCGGAATAACCGTTCTTCCAGTATTAACTGTGGCTGCGTGTCCCCTCCGGACGCGCAGCCAATCTTTTGTCTGGGGGTTCATGCTCCTGCTCAATACGCTGCAATCGCAAATCGTCGTCAGGAGATGGCTTGCGTGTTCGTCCGCATTCACGATAAGAGACGCTTACGGAGAGGTGGCCGAGTGGTCGAAGGCGCACGCCTGGAAAGCGTGTAGGCGGGAAACCGTCTCGCGGGTTCGAATCCCGCTCTCTCCGCCAAAATATTTCTATAAACATCTGAATTACAATCGAAAATTTTGAAATTCAGCCATCCAGGCCCATGATTGTTCCCATGCTGGGTATCTGCGTTAGGCATGGAAGAGTGGATAAGGGCACAATCCGCGCCATGTTAA